>JAPLDG010000205.1:96201-105688 GCA_026391845.1 Bacteroidota bacterium
ACCGGAGTAAGATGGTGCAACAACGGCCTCAGCGGCAATGACAGGTTTTTCTGCGGCAGGCTCCTGTGCACGGATCTCTTCAGGTTTTGACTTTGTGCCAGGATACAAAAGAGGATCATTCAATCGCTGCAAGAGATGCATGTTCTCATAAAATTTCCGCACATTTTCCATCAGGATATCAAATTCAATCTGCGGAATTTTTTCTCCATGACGATGAATGGCTTCATATTGTTCATTGATGGCCTCAAGGAGCCATTTTATTTCATCCTTGATAATCTTTGTATTCATGATATTATTTTTCCCTCGTGGTTGGAAATGCTTACTTTTGCGATAAATCCAGCTATAAAAATACAAAATATTAACCTCCCGAATGCAGATCGAAAAAAATAATCCGATAAATCGCCTGGGATGGATCGAGGTGATATGTGGATCCATGTTTTCCGGTAAAACGGAAGAGTTGATACGCCGGCTGAAACGGGCAAAAATAGCCCGCCAGAAGGTGGAAATTTTCAAACCGGAGATTGATAAACGTTATGATGATATCAACGTGGTTTCGCATGATGAAAATGCCATCATGTCAACGCCCGTTGAATCGGCATCTCAGATTCTCCTGCTCACCAACGATGTAAATGTGGTAGGCATCGATGAAGCGCAGTTTTTCGACAGTGAACTACCGGCAGTATGCACTCAGCTTGCCAACAGCGGCATACGGGTCATCGTAGCCGGTCTCGACATGGATTATCTCGGGAAACCATTCGGTCCCATGCCCAACCTGATCGCCATCGCCGAAGATGTTACCAAGGTTCATGCGATCTGTATGAATTGCGGCGACCTGGCACACTACACCCACCGGATGGTGAAGGACGACCACCTGGTGATGCTGGGCGAGATGGATTCGTATGAGCCTCTGTGCAGGAGGTGTTACCTGGAGAAAACCAAATGATTTGAAGATTTGGGGATTTGAAGATTTGGGGATTTGAAGATTTGGGGATTTGAAGATTTGAAGATTTGGGGATTTGAAGATTTGGGGATTTGAAGATTTGGGGATTATGAGGAATGATAAAGAGAATTTGATTGTAACAATGTCACTTGAGTTTGCTCTTGAGATAATTGCATTTTCTGAATTATTGGAAGAGCATAAAAAATTTATCGTTGCCCGGCAGCTTTTGAAATCTGGCACTTCAATCGGTGCCAATATCAGTGAGGCTCAAAATGCTGAAAGCAAACCGGACTTTATTCATAAAATGAAAATTGCTGCAAAAGAAGCCGATGAAACCAAATACTGGCTAACTCTATGCGAAATGTCCAAAAACTACCCTTTTGATAATTGCCTGAAAGAGAAACTTCAGTCCATTATCAACATCATCTCAAAAATAATCAGTACAAGCAAAACTCATTAATCGCCCCCAATCTTCAAATCCTCAAATCTTCAAATTATCTTTATTCCCATCATCTATTCTTTGAGTATCCTCACTGTTTCTGATCTCGTGCCTGCTGCCACATTGATAAGATAAAGCCCCGCCGACCGGCCGGTCAGCGAAAACACATGGCTTCGCTCGCCATTCAACTCATAAGTAGCCAGCCTTTCACCACGCATGTTGTAGATGACCACATCGGTTCTGCCTGAGGGGTGTTTATCTGAAAAATCCAGGGTGAAACTACCCGTTGTCGGGTTGGGGTAAACTTTGAACCATGCTCCGGCAGCAGCCGGTATAGACTCTTCCTCTCCGGCAACAACCGCAACCAATGGCACCGGCTGGATTCCGCAGTACTGGCTGTTTGTGGTAATGTATCCATGCATATAGCCTCCTGATGCAACAGAAACTGAAGGCCGGTAGAGAATGTTGTGTCCGGCTATCATTGTGGCAGAGCCGCCACTCTGAACAGTAAAGGCAGTTCCGTTGCCGGCCACAAAAATTGTCTGGGCTGCACCATCGCAATTGATCTGACCACTTCCTAACGAAACATTCTCCAGTGCTACGGATGCCGGGATGACCTGCACACCTAATATCTGGGATTCCCCGCCGTTTCCACATGCATTTGTTCCATGAACACTGACGCCCCCTGAAACAGCATTCAGGCTGAAATCAACCACAATATTGCTGGTATTGGATCCGGAAACGATTGTTGCTCCGGACGGTAAGGTCCATAAATAACCAGTTGCATTGACAATGGGACTTACAGAGTAGCCAACTCCGGTTTGCGCTGGCATCACCTGTACCGGACCTGCAATTGAACCTGGAGTAGCCGGCAACGGACTGACTGTGACATTCAACAAAGCAGGAGTGTTGGCCGGGCAACCATTGGCATTGGAGTAGTTAACCCCGACCCACTGCGAGCCGGATGAATTCCAGGTAACAGAGAGGGAACTGCCTGTTGCAGATCCAACGATAGTTCCACCGGAAGAAACAGTCCATAAATAAGCGCTCATAGCTGCTTCGGTGGTATAAACATTACCGCTTGACTGAGCACAAACCGTTGTATTTCCTGCGAGGGTTGGAAAGGGCACCGGAGATACTGTCACAGGTAATACCGTGCCCGTGACTGCAAAACAACCAAATGCATTTGGATAATTTACAGACACGGATTGCGTTCCAAGGCTATTCCAGGTAACCATGACAAAATCATCATTGATTGTTCCGCCCGAAGTGACTGTTCCTCCAGGTGAAACAGACCATATATAGGTTTCCTGCTCTGCATCGGTCGTGTAAACATTGCCGGTTGAATTGATGCAACCATTTGATGAACCCGCAATTACAGGAGCGGGTAGTGGATTTACATTCACATTCAGTAATGCAGGAGCTGCCGCATAGCAACCGAATGTGTTGGTGTAATTAACTCCTATTGAACCAGTACCGGATGAATTCCATCGCACACCAATTTTAAATGTTCCGGCCCCGGAATAGATCGAACCTCCGGTTACAACCCAGGAATAATTGGTTTTACCTGCATCGGTCGTATATGTTTTGATAGTTCCCTCACATACTGTTGAAGGCCCAGACAAAGACGGAAGTCCGGGTATCGGATTTACCATTACAGGAACAACGGTCGCAGGAAAATCCGTACAACCGCTCGTAACGATGTACTTGATGGAAATAGTCTGTGGCCCTGCAGAATTCCAGGTAACCGTGATGGCATTGGTCCCGGTGCCGGCAGTTATGATACCGCCTGCTGAAATAGTCCAGATGTAACCGGTCATGCCAGGCTGAGTTGTATAAACATTTCCGGAGGAAGCAACACAAACTACGGTTGATCCCGAAACAGTAGGAACAGGCAACGGATTGACCGTTACATAATAGACCGTTGATGTTGCCGCAGAACAGCCATTTGCATTGGTGTAATAAACCGAAACTGTCTGAGCCCCGGATGTATTCCAGGTAACGGTAATGGCGTCGGTTCCTGCCCCTCCGGTAACGGTACCACCCCCGGAAACAGTCCAGGAATATCCGGTCATGCCGGATTGAGTTGCATAAACATTTCCCGTAGACCCAGGGCAAACCGATGACGGACCCGATATGGCAGGAACCGGCAACGGATTGACCGTAACACCATACACTGAAGGAGTTGTGGCAGAACAACTATTCTCGTTCGTATAGTTCACCGAAACTGTTTTCACCCCTGATGTATTCCAGGTAACTGTGATTGCATTGGTTCCGGCACCCGCCGTAACAACGCCACCTGCGGAAACAGTCCAAAGGTATCCGGTCATACCCGGTTGCGTGGAATAAACTTTCCCTGTAGAGGTAACGCAAATCGAGGCAGGGCCTGAAATAGCAGGAACAGGCAGCGGATTTACCGTAACATTGTACCCTGCAGGGATTGCTGCCGAACAGCCATTCGCATTGTTATAATTTACGGAAACAGTCTGAGCCCCTGCCGCATTCCAGGTAACTGTGATGGCGCTGGTTCCGGCACCTGATGTGATGGTGCCTCCGGGAGAAACAGTCCAAAGATAACCGGTCATACCAGCCTGAGTGGAATAAACCTTCGCTGTTGATCCTGCACATACCGATGAGGGGCCTGAAACAGAGGGCGTTGGCAGTGCATTGACGGTAACATTGTAAACCGTTGCAGCCGAAGCAGTACAACTGGTTGCATTGGTATAATTAACCGTGACGGTTTTAGCCCCTAAACTATTCCAGGCAACCGTGATCGTGTTTGTCCCGCTACCTGCCGTGATAGTACCACCTGCAGAAACAGTCCAGAGATACCCGGTCATACCGGATTGGGTAGAATAGGTGTTTCCGGTGGATGAAATGCATGCCGAAGCCGGGCCGGAAACTGTGGGAACAGGCAAGGGGTTTACAGTAACACCGTATCCTAATGGTGCCGCCGCCGTGCATCCATTGGCATTGGTGTAATTCACAGAAACTGTTTTTGCCCCTGAGGTACTCCAGGTAACGGTAATGGCGCTGGTTCCGGCACCTGCGGTGATGGTTCCGCCGGCAGAAACAGTCCATGCATAGCCTGTCATACCTGTTTGAGTGGAATAAATTTTTCCTGCGGAGCCAACGCACACAGAAGAATTTCCAGTGATTGCGGGAACCGGAGACGGATTGACAAAAACATTATATTGAGTATCTGTCAGACTTCTGCATCCGTAAACACTGGTATAGTTGACCCTGATCCATTGTGATCCGGTTGAATTCCATTGAACCGTTGCTGTCGGACTGGAGCTGGTCCCTCCGGCAGTAATGGTATTTCCCGGCGACACACTCCAGGTGTAATTTGTTTTACCACTTTCCGTGGTATATACCCAGCCTGATGTTCCCTGGCAAACGGTAGCCGTACCGGCGAGTGATGGAGGTTGCAATGGTTGAACTGTTACCGGCAACGTTGCACTCGCGCTACTACCACATGGGTTTACACCATGCACCCCAATGTTCCCTGAAACAGCATCACAGGTGAAATTAACGGTTACTGAACGCGTGTTTCCACCGGAAACAATTGAAGCGCCGGCAGGCAATGTCCAGGAATATCCCAGGGCATTTTTGATTTTTGGAATCGAAAAAACCACCCCCGTCTGTCCCTTTTGAATAACGGTTGAACCGGTTATGGCCCCGGCAGGATATGGAGTACAACTGGTAAGCTGAAATTCATCAGTAATGGCGGAACTATGCAGTAGTCTGGAATCCCTGAACCGGTAATTGACCCTGTGCAGGCCAATTGGCAGGTAGGTCGTTTTCAAGGTGTCAAGAAGTGCCAGGAATGGCACATTGGGCTGGATCTGAAGTGTATCCATCGTACCGGGATCATCATCAAACCAGAATTCCAGGGTTGCCAGGTTTCTCACAAGGATATCACTGACGCTTTTATAAAACAGGTAGCTGGTAACCATACTCGATTTACTTGTTCCTCTTGCCCTGAAACGCAAAGTATGCAGCCCTTCAGACAGACCACCGGAATTGAAATTCACGAAAATATTTGTTTCAGAGACATTGCCAAGCGCTGTAACCACCTTGCCGGCATAGTTATCATCGAACCAGTATTCATAAGCGGTTAGATTTTCTCCTGCAACTGCCAATTCGCTTTTATAGACCAGGTTACTGGTAACCAAACTTGAACCAGAAGCACCTTTTACCCTGAAATTCAGGGTGTGTAATCCTCCTGGCAGGGCTGTTGCATTGAACACGGAGTTCAGGTCCATTGAGCTGATGTTGCCCGTTGAAACACTCACCTTCGCCCCGTAATTCTGATCAAACCAGTATTCGTATCCCGAAATCATGCCATTAACCGCCTGGCTAACAGGTGATTTATAAAAAAGAAAGCTGGAAGGAATGGATTTTTTCGGAGAATCGTCTTTGAATCTGACATAGACCCTGTGGATACCTGCCGACAATGAAGCCGCAGGAAAGGAAGTAGTCACATCCACACTGACGGCGGGTGTAAGCGACTGGGAAACATGACTTGAATAATTATCATCAAACCAGTACTCATAGCCTGTGATCTTCGGGACCTGTGCTGGCAGCCATTTCAGCAGCAGGACCAATAAACAGAACAAGATCATTGATCTTTTCATCATGCTTTTTTTTAAGGGTGGAATTCAGCGGGAAACTAAGGATCAATGATCCTGGGCTATTACCTTGAAATGCACGGGCAACTGACCGGCAGCGGTGGTCGTACCTGATACCATCCTCAAACGGTAATGGGGATTGACCGGAAGAGACCCGTCTTTAAAAGGCAACGGGCCGCCGTAGATCCCAACGTCGGTGCCATCAGTACCGGCATTTTTCCCCGGGCTGGCAGGCACCAAATGATAGTTTTGCTGAAAAACAAACGCCCCCCCAGTCTGGTTCTGATAAATCAGGTTTGCAGGTACATTTTCAATATTTCCTGCAATTGAACCATTTCCATTGGGACTATAATTGACATCACAATAGCCAAGATTAGGGTTGTAGAATTGAAGAAACCCTCCTTTGATTAAATTATTATAAAAGTTATTATCTGTACAACCATTACTTGCTAAACAATTACCAGCAAAAATATTATTTGAAAATGTGGAGTTTGTTATATTGCCTTCTAATACTTTTACAGTTGTCAGAAAAATATTATTGGAAAAAATTGCTCCATTAAAGTAGTATAAAGGAGATTCAAATATGTTATTGTTGAATACTGCATGTGAATATCCTCCTCCCCCAACATTTCGGATAATAGATTCACGAATAAGAAAATTGGATGTGGTCGTATTGTTGTTCGCATATGAAAGACTTAAACTATTCAACACACACCTGGAGATGGAATAGTACCCGACATTTTGATTGACTGCATCAGTGCCGAAAATAATGCTGCCGTCAACGAAAACACCCTGGATGAACCCGCTGTCAGCGCCGGTGACAAATCTGAGATTTCCGGTAAGGATTGTTCTTCCTGAAGACAAAGCGGAATCGGGATTGATGCCAGACCCATAGATTTGCACCCGTTTGTTAATGATCTGGGTTCCGATGCTCATCGTTATCCCGGGGAGATAAATATTATCTCTATTTGCGGCATGAACAATGGCGCTGTCAAGCCTGGTGAAAAACTCGCTGCCTCCTGCT
Source organism: Bacteroidota bacterium (assembly GCA_026391845.1). Taxonomy (GTDB): domain Bacteria; phylum Bacteroidota; class Bacteroidia; order Bacteroidales; family FEN-979; genus CAIVAT01. The sequence goes on from JAPLDG010000205.1 coordinate 103,239, forward strand.
GCATGGTCAACGGCGATGAGCTGCTGGGGCTGTGATATTGCCGCAACGCTGCAGAGAGCGATGAAGCTGAAAATCAGTAGATGTTTTTTCATGGTTTCTTTATATATTTTCAGGATTACTTTTTAAACAGAATTGTTTGGTTCATATCATGGATGTTGATAAAGTTATTTTCCATAATTGTCACATTGCAAACCTACAACATTATTTAGACTAATTACGAATTATGTGTTTTATGATGCAAAATAATCCTGCAATCAGCATATAAAGCTGATTTTCTGCGCAATAATAATCATGGATTATTTTATATTTTGATTATCAGGGTGAAAAAACGATCAGAATCCTCTACTTCCGGAGCGGGATAGCCTGGGAAAAGTCCTTTCTAAAATACTCCAGGATATTTTCTCATCAATTCTGCGGGGCTGACTGTTACGGCTTCAAAAACATTTTCGTACATTTGCCCACCAAAAACTAAAACCATGAAAAAGATCATCTTCGCTACACTGGCAATTGTTTTTATGTTCAATCTCTCATCCATTTCTCAAACTAAAACCAAGGAAAAAGTGGTAAAATTTACAATTCACACCGACTATGGTGACATGACAGGCATTCTCTACAATGAGACCCCGAAACACCGCGATAATTTTGTTAAACTCGTCGAATCAGGATACTATGACGGAACACTGTTTCACCGCGTAATCAGCGGATTCATGATCCAGGGCGGCGACCCCGACTCGAAAAATGCAAAACCCGGCCAGGCTCTGGGTATGGGCGGTCCCGGCTATACCATTCCTGCCGAGATGAATCCGAATATCAAGCATAAAAGAGGCGCCCTTGCAGCCGCAAGAACCGGCGGACCTTCAAATCCGCAGAAAGCATCATCCGGTTCGCAGTTTTATATCGTACATCCTGAAAACGGAACCCATTTTCTTGATAACGATTATACTGTTTTCGGAGAAATTACTGAAGGACTGACTGTTATTGATAAAATTGCTGCCGTTGAAAAAGGCCCTTCTGACCGCCCTGTGAAGGATGTGAAGATGACGATAAAAATTGTGAAGTAAAATCGTGACGCGTGACGCGTGACGCGTGACGGGTGAATTAAGCAGACAGATATGATAGATAGGATTAACCGGCTGGCTTCTGAAATTGAAGCGATCAAGGCAGGCAGCCTGGAGGAGGTGGAACATCTTCGCCTGAAATATCTCAGCAAAAAGGGGCTGGTTTCGGCGCTTTTTGATGATTTCAAAGGGGTGGCGCCGGAAATGAAACGTGAGGTCGGACAGCTGCTGAACGATTTGAAAAACAAAACCCATCAGAAGATCGATGAGCTTAAATCAGGCTTTGAAGCGGTTGGCGGCGCTTCTGCCGTAACTCTTGACCTTACCAGACCGGCTAATAACGCACAACCCGGCAGCCGGCACCCGTTATCGATTGTCAGGAATCAAATCATCGATATTTTCGCCCGGATCGGGTTTACGGTTGCCGATGGTCCGGAGATTGAAGATGACTGGCACAATTTTTCAGCCCTGAACTTTACGGCCGATCATCCGGCAAGGGATATGCAGGATACCTTTTTCATTGCCACAAATCCCGACATCCTTTTACGAACGCATACCTCCTCGGTTCAGATCCGAACCATGGAGGCCACCAAACCTCCCATCCGGATGATTTTTCCAGGGCGGGTATTCCGGAACGAGGCTATTTCGGCACGCGCACATTGCATTTTTCACCAGGTGGAAGGGCTATACATTGACAAGCATGTCTCCTTTGCCGATCTGAAACAGACCCTGATGTATTTTGCAAAGGAGATGTTTGGTGAAAACACAAAGATCAGGCTTCGGCCCTCCTATTTTCCATTTACCGAACCATCGGGCGAAATGGATGTATCCTGTCTAATTTGCGGGGGCGAGGGATGTAACATATGCAAATACACCGGTTGGGTTGAAATCCTTGGTTGTGGCATGGTTGACCCGAATGCCCTGGACAATTGCGGTATCGACAGTCAGATTTATACAGGCTTCGCCTTTGGCATGGGCATCGAACGGATCACCATGTTAAAATACCAGATCAAAGATCTCCGGCTGTTTTATGAAAATGATGTTCGGTTTTTGAGACAATTCGCGGGTGCATTTTAATATCAACGCCCGGTTCGCAATTTCGTAGAGACGTTGCATGCAACGTCACTAACTTTAAAATTTGTTGCGCCTGAAGAGTTTTACAAGGAGCCAGAATCCGAACAACCCGGCGATGCAGAACACAATGGCGCCAATCCATCGTGTTTGTTCCCATTGTGAAATAATGGATGCACCGATGATCAATGCAGCCAGCACAATGGCGATGGAAACGCGGGTACTGGATACATCAAGGTTTTCTGTGAGTGGCTCCAGCCCCCTGACTTCAACCTGGGTTTTGAACCGTCCTTCCTTGATTTTATAAATTATTTCATTCAG
>JAPLDG010000166.1 GCA_026391845.1 Bacteroidota bacterium
GATTCTTTAATATTTTTCATCCCTTACTGGTATGATTGTGATCAATCAGATCGTGGTTCTTCGCGGCTAAAGATTGTTCCGCCTTTTGTAACCGGAAATATCAACAACAGATAAAAGGCATGTCCGGTCATCTCCGGTTACAACGCCTTCCATGTAAACATCGCAGAGAAGCTTTTTATCATAGCCCAGCATCACTTCGCACGAATCTTTGCCATACCCGGTGTAGATGTTGCTGAAAAAGGTGTTGAAAACAGGTTTTGATTCATCCGAAACGAATAGCTTAAAGTTGCTGTTTATCAATGCAAAGCGCTTATCTCTGAGCATCTCGGCCCCGGTGAAGTTCAATTCGCAGATACTTCCGTCGGCATCGAGGGTGAAATATCCCATGGGGGCAAAGTCGTACAGCATGGTGTATTTTTTGAGCGCCGCTTCCGCTGTTTCATTTGCCTGGCGCAACTCTTCGTTTTGCATCTCCAACTCAATCTGATGGACCTGCAGTTCGTGAAGGAGTTTTTTTACATCCGATTCAATCGGATGATTAATTCCGCTCTGTTGCTTTTCCTTCATTCGTTCTTCGGCTTTGATGCGGAGCATTTGGGCTTCGGTCGGGTTCTGTGTGTCGTTGTTCATGGTGTAGCCGTTTTTATTTTTTTGTGATGTAAACGTATAAATATTTTGATAAATTCATCTAAAGACAAGGGGATCAAGCCTAAAAAAATGACAATTCCCCATCCGCGTAAATCAAGCATCTGCAAGTGGAATGCACTTTGCACTGCAGGAATACCTATTACAATTAACTGAAGGAGCACACCGAGCAAAATGGCACCGGTCAGATATTTATTTGAGAAAATACCGATCCGGAAGATGGATTTTGAACTATTCCTCAAGGCCAGGGAATAGAACAACTGGCAAACCACAAGTACCATGAACGCCATCGTTCTGGCATATTCTACTGTTGTTTTCGGAGCAGAATGATCAAAAGGACTATACCCGTGTTCATAATATCCAAACCAGAAGGCTGCAATGGTCAGTGCGCCAATGAGTGACCCGCCCAAAATCATATGAATGGTTGCACCGCCTGAAAAGAAGCTCTCTTTCGCATTCCTTGGCTTCTCTCTCATGATGTCAGGATTCCCCGGACCCATTCCCAGTGCAACAGCAGGAAAGGAATCCGTGAGGAGGTTAATCCACAAAAGCTGAGTGGCAATTAATGGAGCTTCCCAGCCAATCAGGAGGGTAACAAGCACTGATATTACTTCACCGAGGTTGCAGGTAAGCAGGAAGACGACCGATTTTTTTATGTTGTTGTAAATGTTCCTGCCTTGTTCGATGGCCGAGACAATCGTGGCAAAGTTGTCATCTGTCAGAATCATGTCTGATGCCCCTCTCGCAACATCGGTTCCCGTAATTCCCATGGCAATACCGATGTCAGCGGCATATAAGGATGGTGCATCATTCACTCCGTCGCCTGTCATGGATACAACGTTACCCAGGGACTTCAGGGCGCCGACAATTTTAACTTTATGTTCGGGTGAGACCCGGGCAAATACACGATACCCCGCTATCCTGTCGATGAAATCCTTTTCTGTCATATGATCACCGGTAATCATGATCGTTGTAATACCGGCTGTTTTTGCAAGTTGGATAGAAAGTTTTACTTCGGGTCTGGGCGGGTCAATCATTCCGACAAACCCGGCAAAAATAAGGTTCTTTTCCGTTTGAGATGACTCATCCGGGGAATCTGCCGGTTTATAGGCAACGCCAAGCGTCCGAAGCGCACCATTTGCCATGTTTTCGGCAGCGTTCAGGATCTGATTTCTGTATGATTCGTTCAAGGGAACAACTTCCCCGTTTTTTAAAATGTGCGTCGAAATTTTAAGCAGGTTGCCGATTGCACCTTTCGTATAAACGGTAAAATTTTCATGTTCAACATGGAGCGTTGACATTAATTTGCGACCGGAATCAAAGGAAAGCTCCCCGACGCGATGGTTTTCTCTGTTCAGTGTTTTTCTGTCCATTCCAAGATCATCCCCGAAAACCAACAGTGCAATTTCTGTCGGGTCTCCAGTGCCATGACCGTTCTCAAGCGTTGCATCTGAACACAGAATCATTGCCTTTGCAAGCAGTCTGATGTCATCACTGACCGCATTATTCTTGCCCCGCTCCATATAACCTCTCCCTTCCAGGTTGAAATAGGTGGTCACGGTCATTTTATTTTGTGTCAACGTACCTGTTTTGTCGGAACAGATGATGTTAACGGATCCAAGTGTTTCTACAGCCGGTAATTTTCTGATAATGGCATTTTTCTTAGACATGCTGGTTACTCCAATGGAAAGGACCACTGCAACGATGGCTGCAAGACCTTCGGGTATTGCGGCAACCGCCAGTGAAACAGACATCAGGAACATATCTGCTATATTTCTGCCCTGCAGCATCGTAATGATGAAAATTAACAGGCAGATTCCGATGGCAAGCAGACCAAGTGTTTTCCCAAGGCTGTTCAGCCTGATTTCCAATGGTGTTTTAGATTTTTTTCCGGTAATGATAAGGTTGGCAATTTTTCCCACTTCGGAATTCATACCAGTTTCGACCACAACTCCGAGACCTCTTCCACGGGTAACCAGCGACGACATGAATGACGAGTTCGTGCGATCTCCCAATGGCATGTTGGGATCATCTGAAATCACGGAGGCATCTTTATCTGAAGGAACAGATTCACCGGTTAAGGCAGATTCATCGATCTGGAGATTTACCGATTCGATCAAACGAATATCCGCAGCGATGAACCTTCCTGCTTCCAGGATAAGAATATCCCCGGGAACAATTCTTTCGGAATCGACCTCCTCAACAACCCCATCTCTGCGAACAAGCGCTTTCGGAACCGACATTCCCTGAAGCGCTTCGATCGCCTTGCCTGCCCTGACCTCCTGGATTAACCCAAGAACAGCGTTCGTGATGATTACGAGCACGATGATCGTTGCATCTGTAAACTCGCCCATGAACAAAGTGATGACTACCGCGACCAGTAAAACATAGATAAGCCAATCCTGAAGTTGCGCGATGAACATCCGGAAAATGTTCCGCGTTTTTTTCCCCTGCAGTTTATTACTGCCGTATTTTACCAAACGGGCTTTTGCATCACTTTCGGAGAGTCCGGATGCCTGATCTACCCTGAATTCACTGAGTACTGAATTTATTGATTTGGCAAACCACATCACTTAAAAGTTTGTCATAAAGCTACATGTCTCCGCAGTTTTATCATTTTGTATATTTCGAACCAGACAATGGTTGCGAGGCCGGCGACTATACATATGATGATATTGATCCAGGATGGTCTGTGAAACTGGAATAGATCCAGGAAGAAAGAGACGTTTAAAATCAGCGTCAGAAAAAAGATTGCGCCGCCTACCACCCACAATACGGCTTTATTCGGGGTGATGATGATTTTAAATATATGCTGGGTCCATGACCGGTTCGTAAGAATGACAGCAATGTTTGAAACAATCAGCGTGATAAATACCATGGCACGCACCTCTTTGGCGTCGTAGCCCTGATACAATGCCAGGAGATAAACAGCAAGGGTCATGATCAGGATACCGGCCCCCTGCAGACAGCTGAACCAGATTTTCCTGCTTCCGAAAAATGGCTCATCAATTTTCCTTGGTGGCCTTGTCATGGTGTTTTTCTCTTCTTTCTCGGCCTCAAAAATGATTGAACATGCCGGGTCGATGAACAATAAAAGAAAAACGATATGCACAGGC
>JAPLDG010000172.1 GCA_026391845.1 Bacteroidota bacterium
AACGATTTTATTACACAGTGTCCTGAAAGCACATTCATTGCGGAGGCCTATGATTTAAAAGAACGGTCAAGAAAAAAACTCGAGTCAGTTTATTCGGGTGATCAAAAAAAAGAAAAGCAGGAAAGTTCTGGAATTCAATTGTATAAACCAACTAAATAGCCATGGATTATAAAAAGGTAAAAACGGATGTACACGCAGTAACCCGAAATATTGAGGACTTTACAGTCGGAACAAACAATATGTATGAGACAGTTGCTGTAATTTCGAAACGGTCAAATCAAATTGGTCTTGAAATCAAGGAAGAGCTTAACCAAAAATTGTCCGAATTTGCAACTACTACTGATAACCTGGAAGAAGTGTTCGAAAATCGCGAGCAGATTGAGATAGCGAAGTATTATGAACAACTTCCAAAACCTACCTTGATTGCCATTCATGAGTACCTGAATAATGAGGTTTATTTTCGCAATCCTAACAAAGAACGACCTGAGGATTTCTAATTTCAACTTCTTCTATTATGTTGAAGGGAAAAAAAATCGTTATTGGAATAACCGGAAGCATTGCAGCCTACAAAATCCCATTTCTTGTCAGGCTTCTTGTCAAAGAAGAAGTTGATGTACGTGTTATTATGACCCCTGCCGCTAAGGATTTTGTGACACCGTTGACAATGGCTACACTATCTCAACATCCTGTGGTTACCCTCCCTTTCAAAACTGAAAATGGCGACTGGAATAACCATGTGGAGTTGGGGCAATGGGCTGATGCAATGATTTTTGCTCCTGTAACTGCCAACACACTTGGAAAAATGGCTCATGGCATTGCCGATAATTTTGTTGTTACGGCCTATTTGTCTGCCAAATGCCCTGTTTTCATTGCCCCTGCAATGGATCTGGATATGTATGCTCACCCTTCGACACAAAATAATATTAATATTCTAAAATCTTTTGGAAATTTTATTATTGAACCCCAGATTGGTGAGTTAGCCAGTGGTTTGTCTGGTCCGGGGCGTCTGGAAGAACCAGAAGCAATTCTTCAGATTGTCAGGGAACATTTCATGCATCGGTCTGACCTTGGTAAAAAAAAAATTCTGATTACTGCGGGGCCAACACACGAAAAAATTGATCCGGTCCGCTTTTTAGGAAACTATTCAACAGGAAAAATGGGTTTTTTACTTGCCGAGGAAGCTGCAGCCAGAGGAGCAGAGGTTACCTTGGTTGCAGGTCCGACTTATCTCACCATCCGGCATCCGCACGTCAAACGCCTTGACGTTGTATCTGCAGAAGAAATGTTTGAGACATGTATGCGTGAAGCACCTCTTGCTGATATTGTGATTATGGCAGCAGCTGTCGCTGATTATACCTGTGTTCAAAAGTCAGATGCTAAATTGAAAAAGAGTTCGCAACCTTTTTCTCTTGAGCTTTCTCCTACGAAGGATATTCTCAAAGAAATGGGAAAGCTAAAATTGAAAAATCAGATCCTTGTCGGATTCGCATTGGAAACTGACAATGAATTGGAACATGCAAAAAATAAATTAATCACAAAAAATCTTGATTTTATTGTGCTGAATTCTCTGAATGATAAGGGGGCCGGATTTGGACTTAACACGAATAAAATCACGATCATTGACCGTTCCGGCCCGGTCCATTACGGCGAATTACAAAGTAAACCGATTGTTGCAGCGGAAATTATAGATTTTATTGTAAAAAACAGAACCTATCAGGCATGACAAGAATAACAGCGTTACTGGTGACAATTATAAGCGTTTTTTCCATTTCCGGCTTGCATTCTCAAGAACTGAATTGCAACATCAGCATCAACACACAGAAACTGGAAGGAACAGATAAAAAAATATTTCAAACCCTGCAAAATGCAATGTATGAGTTTGTGAATAATCGTAAATGGACAAATTTGAATTTTAAACAGGAGGAAAGAATTGAATGTACGATTTTAGTTACCATTAACGACCGTCTTGGCGCAGATGATTTTAAAGGAACCATGAATGTGATTATTCGCAGGCCTGTGCTGAATGCCGCATATAATTCTGTGCTTTTAAATACACTCGACAAGAACATTCAATTCAGATATGTTGAATACCAGCCTCTGGATTATTCTGAAGGTACGTTCTCATCGAATATTACTTCACTCCTCGCTTATTATGCCTACACAACTTTAGCGTTTTATTTTGATTCATTTTCTCCAAGTGGCGGTTCACCCTATTTTGAAAAAGCACTCAGTGTGGTCAACGCTGCACAAAATTCATCAGAACCTGGCTGGAAAGCTTTCGAGAGCGAAAAGAACCGATATTGGATTGTGAATAACTACCTGAATTCTGCCAATTCAGAACTCCGGATTTTCGCCTACCAATATCATCGGATGGGACTCGATCAGATGTATGAAAAAGTTGATTTGGGAAGGAATGCAACGACAGGAGGATTGGAAATTTTACAAAAATTATACAATGCCAAGCCCAACTTATATGCTCTTCAATTAATTTTGGATGCAAAACGCGATGAATTTGTAAACATATACTCCGATCAGCGGGTTGCACCAGTGGAAAAAACAAATATCACCAATATGTTGAAGGAGATGGATCCTGCCAACAGCTCGAAATACCAAGCCATTTTAGAGGTGAAATAGAGTATTCCGGCTACGCAAACTTAACCTAAACAGGTAACCGATGCTCTTGAAATTATCGATCAAAAACTACATACTTATTCAAGATCTGGAAATTGACTTTTCAGATGGGTTCTCTGTGATCACCGGGGAGACCGGGGCAGGTAAATCAATTCTTTTAGGAGCTTTGGCATTGATTCTCGGACAAAGAGCTGATTCCGGGATTCTTCTTGATCAAACCCAAAAGTGCATTATTGAAGGTCTTTTTTCGATAAAGGGCTATAATCTTGAAGATTTTTTTGTCAATCATGAGATCGATTTTGACGACTCCATTACTTTACGGCGTGAAATCAACCAGCATGGAAAATCCCGTGCTTTTATTAATGACACACCTGTAAACCTTTCTTTACTAAAAGATCTTGGTGACAAACTTGTTAACATCCATTCGCAAAATTCTACAATCACCCTGAACGATTCGAATTTTCAACTTGCTGTAATAGATAGTTATACCGGCATTCAGGCAGAAGTTTTATCTTTCAGAACACTGTTTTACACATTCACAGATCTGAAAAAGCAATTGGCAGACTTAGAGGGACAAGAAGCTAAAGCCGCAGGGGATCAGGATTATTTTAAATATTTACTGGAAGAACTGAACCTGAACGAGTTAAAACCTGGTGAACTTCAAGAAATTGAAGAACAACTTGAACAGTTGTCACACGCTGAAGAGATTAAGAGCAGTCTTTATCGGGTAAATCTCATGATATCCGGGGCTGATGAAAATATCCTGTCACAACTTTCCGAGGCAGGACATCTTGTTCAGAGTATTGCAAAATACAAACCGGAACTTGTAGCTTTCTCAGAAAGAATACAATCTAACTATATTGACATCAAGGATTTATCAAATGAATTGAACAATATTGAGGAACAAATTTTTGTTGACCCGGCAAGAATTGAGTACCTGACACAACGGCTCGACCAGTTGTATCGTCTGATGAAAAAGCACCAGGCCACATCAGTTGAACATTTGCTGATCATAAAACAGGAGATTGAGAAAAAAGTATCTGATGAAGTCGGGTTGGCGGAGCAGATTAAAAGCCTTCGTGTTGAAATAACTGGTATTGAAAAGGATCTTTTCCCGATGGCCCGGTATATTTCTTCCAAGAGACAAATGGCCGTTTCTGAATTTGAAAAGGAAGTGACCGGTGTCCTGATCACGCTGGGAATTCCGATGGCCCGGTTCAATATTGAATTTCATATTTCCGATTCAATTTCAAAAGATGGTATAGACAGAGTGAAATTTTTATTCAGCGCCAATAAGGGAATGGAGCAAAAGGAGCTATCCAGCTCTGCGTCAGGCGGAGAGATGTCGCGCATTATGTTGTCTATAAAATCTATGATCAGTCAGAAAAACCTACTCCCTACTATCATTTTTGATGAAATTGATAACGGCGTATCTGGTGACACGGCCGGGAAAGTTGGTAGCATCTTAAAACGAATGGGGGTACATATGCAGGTAGTTGCAATTACTCATCTTCCGCAGATTGCTGCAAAAGGAGACAGGCATTATTGGGTATATAAATCGGAAAATGACCATTCCACGACCACATATATAAAACAATTATCAGGGAAAGAGCGTATTGAAGAAATCGCTAAAATGCTGAGCAATGAAACGGTAACAGACTCAGCACTTCAAACAGCTAATGAATTGATAAATAATTAAAAATTATATTTACTTAAACTTTTACATTAAGATACTTTACTATGTCATATAATTTACTCAGGGGAAAAAAAGGAATCATTTTCGGTGCTTTGGATGAGAAATCTATTGCCTGGAAAATCGCATTAAGAGCTCATGAGGAAGGAGCAGTTTTTACATTGTCCAACACACCTGTTGCCCTTCGGTTTGGCGAGATAAACCAATTGGCAGAAATCTGCGATGCAAAAGTCATTCCGGCAGATGCCACAAGCGTTAAGGACCTTGAATACGTCTTCACACAATCAATGGAAGTTTTGGGTGGAAAGATTGATTTTGTTCTTCATTCTATCGGCATGTCTTTGAATGTCAGAAAGCAGAAAGAATATGATGATTTGGACTACGATTATTTCCAAAAAACCATTGATATTTCAGCGCTTTCATTTCATAAAATGCTGCAGGTTGCAAAAAAACTTGATGCGATAAATGAATGGGGCTCTGTTTTGGCACTCTCCTATATTGCAGCGCAAAGAACCCTGGTTGGATATAATGACATGGCTGATGCCAAAGCACTCCTTGAATCGATTGCAAGAAGTTTTGGGTATATCTATGGCAGGGAAAAACATATCCGGATCAACACAGTATCGCAATCTCCCACAAGAACAACTGCTGGAAGCGGAATCAAAGGAATCGATGGGTTGCTTGATTTTACGGAACGTATGTCTCCACTCGGGAATGCCACTGCTGAAGAATGTGCAGATTTTTCAATTGTCCTGTTTTCGGATTTATCCAGGAAAATAACGATGCAAAACATTTACCATGACGGAGGATTTTCAAGTATGGCCATGAGTCTTAAAGCCATGACCCAGTATAATAAATGTCTTGACGATGACAATAATTTTTAGCAGTTCTTTATCCTCTTTTTTTTATCTTTGCATCCCTTAATCCAGTGAATTCTTAATCAATTACTTATTCAATGAAAATACTTGTTTGTATTAGCAATGTTCCCGATACGACGACAAAAGTCAGATTCGTCGATGATTATAAAAAGTTAGATATTACAGGAATCCAATGGGTCATTAATCCATGGGATGAGTTGTCGCTTACAAGGGCATTGGAATTGAAGGAAGATCCATCGAATAACATTCAAACAGTGACAGTTGCACATGTAGGCCTGGTTAGTGCCGAGCCTACTATACGCAAGGCATTGGCCATTGGAGCAGATGATGCAATTCGGATCAATGCCGAACCTTCAGATTCATTTTTCGTGGCCGCCCAATTGGCGCAGGTATTGAATACAGAATCATATGATCTGATTCTATGTGGTATCGAATCAAGCGACTTCAATGGATCATCGGTAGGGGGGATGTTAGCTGAATTTTTGGGATATCCTTCGGTTTCTTCTGTTTCCGGAGTTAAAGTTGAAAACGGACAGTTCTTCATTAATCGAGAAATTGACGGGGGGAAGGAGATAGTTTCTATAACAACTCCTGCTGTTGCCATAGTTCAAAAGGGTATTGCCAAAGAACCCCGGATTGCTGCCATGCGAGGAATCATGATGGCGAGAACAAAACCACTGAAAGTTCTTGAACCAACCGCTATGGAATCCTTAACGGAGGTTGTTGGCTACGAAATGCCGAAGCCACGCGCAGCATGCAAATTTGTTGATTCTGAAAATCCGAGGCAACTTATTGAATTATTGCAGAATGAAGCTAAAATTATTTAATTGATCAGATAAAACAAAAACCGCAATATGTCAGTTTTAATTTTTGTAGAAAATTGGGATGGGAAATTCAAAAAACTAAGTTTCGAACTTATTTCCTATGGCGCCAAGGTGGCCGAAATGCTCAATACAGAAGTAGTTGCTCTTTCTGTGGGCTATGTTGAAGAAAGCGAATTGGTGAAACTTGGAAATTATGGAGCCACGAGGATTATCAGTGCTGTCAGCGACAATATGAATGTTTTTGACAGCCAGGCCTACACCTCAATTATCGCAGATATTGCAAAACAGGAACATGCCAAAGTTATTATACTTTCCAATAACAATAGCGGGAAAGCTGTTGCACCGCGACTTTCGGTTTCATTGAAAGCCGGCCTTGGTGCTGGTGTCAGCAAACTTCCGCTCAGCATAGATCCTTTCATTGTTTATAAAAAGGTATATTCCGGGAATGCTTTCAGCAATCTGATGATAAAAACTGATATCAGCATTCTAACACTCGCCCAGAACTCGTTTGAATTAATTGAAACCGCGAATAATGCCGGGATAACAAAGGTTGTAATTGATTGGAATGGGTTATCTGTGAAAACTAAGGTCATTGAAGTCCAAAAACAAAGTGGCAAAATTTTACTGACAGATGCGGATGTGGTTGTTTCAGGAGGAAGAGGGATGAAATCTCCAGACAATTGGCCGCCTTTGGCAGAATTAGCCGACCTTCTTGGCGCAGCGACCGCATGTTCACGCCCTGTTTCTGATGAAGGCTGGAGGCCTCATGAAGAACATACAGGACAAACCGGGAAAATTATTGCTCCAAACCTGTACTTTGCCATCGGAATTTCTGGCGCCACTCAGCACTTGGCAGGCGTAAGTTCTTCAAAATTCATTGTAGCCATCAATACAGACAAGGATGCCCCAATTTTTTCTGCTGCCCAATATGGCATTATTGGCGATGCGGGCAAAGTTCTACCAAAGCTCGTGGAAGCTGTAAAGGAACTAAAAGGGAAATAAATCGACCATGGTTAAACAGCTTGCCTTCGCAATCACTTTGCTTGCTACGATTGGGATCTTCTCTTTAACAGTTTACCGCATTATCAGTTTTTTCAGACTTACAAAACCTGCGTTTCCTATAAGTCATATTGGCAAGCGCTTATGGATCATGATTGAAGTGGCCATTGGCCAGACAAAAATATTCCGTCGGCCGGTTATCGGATTTTTTCATGCATTGGTTTTCTGGGGTTTTTGTGTCATTGCATTTGGTAGCATTGAAATGGTTATAGATGGCCTCTTTGGAACAGAGCGTTGTTTGAAAATCGCAGGTCCGGTTTATGATCTCATCACTGCATCAGGCGATATTTTTGGTTTATTGGTAGGAGTATCTATCATTATCTTTTTAATACGTCGTCTGTTTTTTCATATCGAACGATTTGAAGGGGTTGAAATGAAATCCATTTCCCACATGGATGCAAATCTTGCTTTAAGCATGATTTTATTGCTGATGATCTCACTCCTTGGAATGAATATGACATATTGTTCCGGGATTGTTTTCTCAGGGGAGCAAACGGACGGAGTTTATCCTGTAAGCAGCTATTTTGCAGGGTTTATTTCAGGATTTTCAGCCTCACAAGTGACCTTATTTCATGAAATTTTCTGGTGGTCACACATCCTGTTGATCTTTATTTTTGCCAATATTCTTCCTTATTCAAAGCATTTTCATGTTTTCATGTCAATCCCCAATGTTTTTCTGTCCAGGTTAGACCCGCTGGGTAAGATGCCGAATATGGAGAGTATTACCCGAGAGGTCAAACTGATGCTATACCCCGACTCAATTGTCTCAACCACATCAGCATGTGCCTCTGTGGAACGCTTTGGAATCATGGATGTTGAGGATATATCCTGGAAAAATTATTTTGATTCCCTTGCCTGCACTGAATGTGGAAGATGCACCTCCGTTTGTCCTGCCCATATTACCGGCAAGCTGTTGTCACCTCGCAAAATAATGATGAATCTCAGGGCCAGGATGAAGGAAAAAGGTCCGGGAATGGTTAAAAATGGCAAAGGGTTTACGGATCATAAATCGCTTTTAAGGGATTATATTTCTGAAGAGGAATTGTGGGCTTGCACAACCTGCAACGCCTGTGCAGAAGAGTGTCCTATTAATATCAACCATCCGGTTGTAATCCTGGATATGCGGCGGTATCTGGTCATGGAACAAGCATCTGCTCCCGGTGGCATTAAAACAGTATTCAGCAATATAGAAAACAATGGCGCTCCCTGGCAATTCTCAACTGATGATCGTTTGCTTTGGGCGCAGAATATCGAAATAAATGTTAATTAACGAGTTACACTGATAATGGAAGTTCGTAAAGTTGTAGTTCCGGTAATCGCTGATTTACATGCCCTTGGTGAACATCCCGAGTTTCTTTTCTGGGTCGGTTGTGCAGGAGCATTTGACGACCGATATCAGAAAGTAGTCAGGGCCTTTGTGAAAATATTGTCTTTCCTGA
>JAPLDG010000160.1 GCA_026391845.1 Bacteroidota bacterium
CGAAATTCTGAAGTCACTGAAAAAGACAAACAAGATCCTCTTTTTCGATGAGGATGGCGGCGGTGGAGCTACGGCGTTCATGATGCAAAAAGTGATGGAAGAACAGGGTGGCTACCGCTATCTTGATGCCGAGCCGCGCACACTTACAGCCAATGATCATCGTCCGGCCTATACCAACGATGGCGATTACTTCTCAAATCCAAATGCGGAAGATGTTTTTGAAACCGTGTATGAGATGATGCATGAATATAACCCCAATAAATATCCGAGAATCTGGTAGGTTTAACTTCAAATCTTGAAATTATTCTCACTGCAGATGGTTCTGACACAATTTTCGTGCGGGACTTGAATCAGCATTACCACTCTGCATTCGGTGCCATTCAGGAATCTCAGCATATTTTCATCGAAAGCGGACTCATGTTTGCACTCGACAAACTGCCTTCCCTATCGGCTAACGAAATTGGCAAAATCAATGTTTTTGAGGTCGGTTTTGGCACCGGCCTCAATGCGCTGCTCACACAGTTTGAAGCTGAAAAACAAGGTGTCAGTATAAATTATTCAACCATTGAAGCATCGCCATTGCCGGAATCCTGCTGGCAAGCGCTAAACTATCCACATCTGTTCAGATCCAGGGTTGATTCACAAATTTTCGCAAAACTTCACCTGGCCCCCTGGAACCAAACAATAGAGATTTCCCCCCACTTCACGCTGGAGAAGATTCACGGAACCCTGGAAGCATTTCAAGCCAAAACCGGAGAATTTGATCTTGTCTATTTCGATGCCTTCAGCCCGGATGTACAACCGGAATTATGGACAGTTGAGATTTTCCGGGAAATTTTTCAAGGATTGTCAACTGGCGGAGTCATGGTAACTTATTCAGTGAAAGGAGACATTGTGCGGGCATTGCGTTCAGCAGGTTTCAGCACTGTTAAATTACCGGGCCCTCCGGGAAAAAGACACATCCTTCGTGCATTAAAAACTATCATCAATACAGGAGCCTGAGATTCCGGAATATTTGGCATCATACAATAAAGTTATCAACATGGAGCTTACCTTTTGTTTTTTCCGGGATTAAACAGCAGATTTTTACCCATTTTTGGTCAAACAAAAAAAAATGCCATGCTGGAAAATTATAAAATTGACAACATCCTTTTCCTGGATATCGAAACAGTGCCGCAGTATTCAACCCACGATCAACTTCCCTTGCATTTGGCGGCCCTCTGGGAAAAGAAAGCCGGTCAGCTCTCTCGAATCGAAAAATTTAACACAGTCGAATCGCAACAACCGGATGATATTTACGAACGTGCCGGTATTTATGCCGAATTCGGTAAGATCGTTTGCATTTCCACCGGGATTTTTCGAAACAATTCATTGTGGATTAAATCATTTTTCGGAGATGATGAAAAGAAGTTGCTCGTCGGGTTCATCGACATTCTCAATAAACACAAGGAAAAAAACATCAACTTCCTGTGCGCGCATAACGGGAAGGAGTTTGACTACCCATATCTTATTCGCCGGATGCTGATCAACGGGCTGGTAGTACCTGCGATCCTTGATCTTTCCGGAAAGAAACCGTGGGAAGTAAATCATCTCGACACCATGGAGTTATGGAAGTTTGGAGACTATAAGAATTATACATCTCTTGAACTGCTTGCCGCTGTTTTTAACATACCTACGCCCAAAGATGATATTAAAGGCAGCGATGTTGCCCGGGTTTACTGGCAGGAACATGACCTGGAACGCATTGTCGCATATTGCCAGAAAGATGTCATAACCATCGCAAGCCTGATGTTACGCTTTAAAGGTATAGACAACAATTTTTCAACTAATTTTGTCGGCAAATAGCACGATGACAATCAATCAGTTCAACATTCGGGTCTATGGCTTTCTCATTGACAAAGGGAGCATTCTTGTTACCGATGAGTTCAGGCTTGGAATTTACATGACCAAGTTCCCGGGCGGTGGGTTGAACTTCGGCGAAGGGACCATCGAATGCCTGAAACGTGAATTCATGGAGGAGTTGAATACTCCGATAGAAATCGTCTCTCATTTTTATACAACAGATTTCTTTCAACCAACCACACTTCTCCCTTCCGACATGCAGCTTTTCAATATATATTATATCGTGAATGCCGAAAAACCATACCATTTCCAGACAACCGCAAAGAAAAACGATATTCCCCCAATGGATGGCGCCCAATGTTTCAGATGGCTTAATATTAAAGAACTGAGATCAGAAGATTTCACATTTCCCATTGATCAGTTCATTGTTGGAGAATTAAAGGCTGCAACAACCATTGAACATGTTTTACCAGCCATCTTCAATATATAACCATCTAAAAATAAAAAACAATAGTATATTATGCTAAAGCTATTTTTTCCTTTGGGTTGCTTAATCCTGTTGCTTTTCACATCCTGCCAGCATTCAGCTAAATATCAGGCTGTTATAAATGGTGCTTTCACGGACGCTTCTGGAATAGAACTTATCCTCGAGGAGATGGATACCCGGGATATTCACCCGGTTGACTCAGTTATTCCCGGACGGGACGGAGCTTTCAATTTCACACCGGTTGTCAAAGAACCCGGATTCTGGCTCCTTAAGGTTCGGTCAGGAAAAATTCTTGTGCTGTTCCTCAATCCCGGCGACAAGGTCGAATTATCGGGCAGCATCCTTGATTTTCCGGGAAAAGTGATCCTGAATGGCTCCGAAGAAACCATGTTGCTGAATAATTTCTATCGTCAAACCAGACTGAATGAACTCAAAGTGGACTCACTTGAAATGTTGCTTGTGGAGCGCCAGGACAGTGCCGGATACTATGAACTGACGCAAAGACTTGATACCGCTTTTCAGGAAATATGGGCCAGTCAGCGAGCCGATGAAATGGCATTTATTGATAATCATCCAAATTCACTGGCATCCCTGGTCGTTCTGAACTATGCTTTTGGTCTGAACCCTGTTCTGGGTGTGGAGGACGATCTGGCATATTATTGTAAACTTGACTCTGCCTTATTCACACGATTCCCTGAGAACAAACATGTGAAGTTTCATCATCAGCGAGTGCTGGAATACAAACGTAAAGCAGCAACCGGAAAGTAAACGGCAGGATCCAGAGCATAAGGATTAGTAATCGTTTAACCTTTTTTCGTAAATTGCTTCAAATTTCATTCATGCGCCAAAAGGTCTATTTTGCATCGGATTTTCATCTGGGTATTCCAGATCATGACAGCAGTCTGGAACGGGAAAAGAAACTGGTTGCCTGGCTCGATATGGCACGTGCCGATGCTGCCGAAATCTTCCTGATGGGAGATCTGTTCGATTTCTGGTTTGAATACAAAACAGCCATTCCACGCGGGTATTCCAGACTTTTGGGAAAACTGGCAGAGATAACCGATTCAGGTATTCCTGTGCACTTGTTCCGGGGCAACCATGACATGTGGGCATTTGATTACCTGACCAAGGAATTGAATATTCAACTTCACCGCGACCCTGAATTTCGCGAATTCAGTGGCAAACACTTTTACCTGGCCCACGGGGACGGACTTGGCCCGGGAGACAATGGGTATAAATTTATCAAAAAGGTTTTTGCAAACCCGGTTAACCAGTGGTTATTCCGGCAACTGCATCCTGATATTGGGATTAAAATGGCGCTGTACTGGTCACGAAAAAGCCGCAATGCCAGCACTGAAAAAGAAAAAAGTGTGCAGGATATTACCCTAAAACTCATCCAACAGCGCATCACTGTTCACTCGAACGACCTTCTGAAGCTTCATCCGGAACTTGATTACCTGATATACGGGCACTACCATTACCCGCTAAACATTCAACTTTCAGAGAAGGCCAGGCAATTTGTACTTGGCGATTGGATCACCCATTTCAGCTATGCAGTATTTGACGGAGCGACCCTGGAATTACGATATTTTTAGCATAAAAAAAGTGTTCCTGAATTACCGGGAACACCTTTTTTTAAAAACAATTTTCTGATTACTCCGGATGGATTGCTTCCACCGGACATACATCGGCACAAGCGCCGCAATCGGTGCAAACTTCAGGATCAATTTTGTAGATATCACCTTCAGAAATAGCCTCCACCGGGCATTCATCAATGCAAGTTCCGCAAGCGGTGCAATCATCATTAATTTTATAAGCCATGACCTAACGAATTTATGTCCTGGATTTTTCAGGACGAGTGAATAAAGCGAATTTCATGGCAAAGATAAATATTTTCCCGGATATTGAATCCTGATTACATTTTTTGGTGTCAAGTTTTGCACTTAGAACTTTGCCTTTTGACATTATTAAGTAACTTTGCATACTTAAACTCAATGAAGCTATGGCTAAGAAAAAAAGACCTGTTATTGAACGTGAAGAGGTGGTAGTGAAATTCGTCGGCGATTCCGGCGATGGCATGCAACTCACAGGCAGCATGTTCTCTGATGTTGCTGCGCTGGTTGGCAACGATCTTGCTACATTTCCTGATTTTCCTGCAGAAATCCGCGCCCCCCAGAACACAGTAGCAGGTGTTTCCGGATTCCAGGTGCACATGGGCAGTTCGAAAATTTTCACAACCGGCGATTTGGTTGATGTGCTGGTTGCCATGAATCCTGCATCGCTCAAATCAAATTTGAAATGGGCAAAAAAAGGAGCTACGATTCTTACAGATACAGATGCCTACGATGAAAAAACCATCGAAAAAGCAGGCTATAAAAAGGATCCTTTCACTGACAATTCGCTTGACAGCTACAACATGATCAAGGCTCCCATTACAACCCTTACCAAAGAGAGTCTGAAAGAACTTGGCACTGATTCCAAAACAGCCGAACGAAGCAAGAACATGTTTGCCCTTGGAATGCTTTACTATATTTTCAACCGGGATCTGAAGCCTTCCTTCAAATATTTTGAACAAAAAAAAAAAAAAAAACCGGAACTGATTGAAATCAA
>JAPLDG010000196.1:0-3963 GCA_026391845.1 Bacteroidota bacterium
CGTAAATAAATTAACTATTTTCTTTATAAATCAAGAAAGAGGCAATGTGATAATTGCCTCTTTTAATATCTGAAAGAGACCAACACATGAATGGAATAACAAAAACTTTTACCCTTCCTGATGGCAGGGAGATCATGATCGAAACAGGTAAACTCGCCAAGCAGTCCGATGGGGCGGTTGTTGTAAAGATGGGCGATACCATGTTGCTGGCAACCGTCGTTGCCAACCAGGAAGCCAAAGAAAACGTTGACTTCATGCCGTTATCTGTTGAATATCGTGAAAAATATGCCGCGGCAGGCCGCTTTCCCGGCGGTTTTTTCAAGCGCGAAGCCCGGCCTTCAGATTACGAAATTCTCATCTCAAGATTGATTGACCGTGCACCAGGTGATTGTTACCCTGATTTCGGCCGACACCAATGTATTGCCCGATGCCCTTGCATGCCTTGCTGCTTCTGCTGCGCTTGCTGTCAGCGACATACCCTTCAATGGTCCCATCTCAGAGGTACGCGTTGCCCGGGTCAACGGGCAATTTGTCATCAATCCCAACATTGATGCAATGGCCGATGCCGATATCGATATCATCGTGGCTGCCTCTATCGACAACATCATGATGGTGGAAGGCGAAATGAAGGAGGTTTCTGAAGATGACATGATCGAAGCGATCCGTGTTGCACACGATGCCATCAAGGACCAGTGCAAAGCCCAGTTGGAACTGGCTGACATGATTGAAAAATCAAAGGTAAAGAGGACTTATTGCCACGAAACAAACAATCCGGAATTTAAGGAAAAAGTAAGAGTGGCAACCTACCAGCAGGTTTACGACATGGCCTGCAGCGGAAATGCAAACAAGCATGAACGCAAAAAGATCATTGAGGCAATTAAGGCTGACTTTGTGGCAACCTTATCCGAAGAGGAAAAAGAGGCAAACAAGAACCTGATCGGCCGTTATTATCACGAAGTTGAAAAAGATGCGATCCGCAATGCCACCATGGATAACCGCCAGCGGCTGGACGGCCGGAAACTGGATGAGATCCGCCCGATTTGGTCGGAAATTGACTATTTACCAGCGGCGCATGGATCAGCCATTTTTACACGTGGAGAAACACAGTCCCTGACAACTGTTACACTGGGTACAAAACTTGACCAACAGGCCATAGATGGTGCCATCATTGAAGGCAAAGTGAATTTCATCCTGCACTACAACTTCCCTTCCTTCGCAACCGGCGAAGTAAAGCCTATCCGCAGCACTGGTCGTCGTGAAATTGGCCATGGAAACCTGGCTCTTCGGGCATTGAAAAATATGATTCCTCAGGGTGCTGATAATCTATACACCATCCGGATCGTTTCTGACATCCTCGAATCGAACGGAAGTTCCTCCATGGCAACGGTTTGTGCCGGAACCATGGCCCTGATGGATGCAGGTATTAAAATTGCCAAACCCGTTTCAGGCATTGCCATGGGACTTATTACAGATAACAAGCGCTATGTTGTATTATCGGATATCCTTGGCGATGAGGATCATCTGGGCGACATGGACTTTAAAGTTTGTGGCACCCGTGATGGAATTACCGCCTGTCAAATGGATATTAAAGTGGATGGCTTATCATTTGATATTCTTCGTGAAGCATTGACCCAGGCTCGCCAGGGGCGTATGCACATCCTCGGTGAAATGGAGAAGACCATTTCCGAGCCACGTCCTGATTTCAAACCATTTGTGCCACGCATTTTCCAGATGAAAGTCCCCAAGGAATTTATCGGTGCGATCATTGGCCCGGGAGGCAAGGTGATTCAGGAAATGCAGCGCGAAACCGGCACCACCATCGTTATTGAAGAAGTTGGCGAATTTGGAATCATCGACATTGTTGCCGACAATATGGAAGCACGCGACAAGGTGATCGAAAAGATCAAGAGAATTGCCTCGGTTGCCGAAGTTGGTGAAATTTACAAAGGAAAAGTTAAAAATATCCAGTCATTTGGCGCTTTCGTGGAAATCCTTCCTAACCAGGATGGCCTGCTTCACATCTCCGAAATCGATTGGAAAAGGTTGGAAAAGGTTGAGGATGCCCTGAAAGTTGGAGACGAGATCGAAGTAAAACTCATTGAAGTCGATCCAAAAACCGGGAAATTAAAATTGTCACGAAGAGCATTGCTCCCAAAACCTGAAGGTTATGTTGAAAGGAAACCTGAACCGCGTTCCGATCGCCCTGACCGCGGAAATGACCGCGGAAATGACCGTGGACATGACCGTGGACATGGTAGTAATGACAGAGGTGGAGACTACCGCGGTCCCAGAAGGTAATACGATGTAACCTATCGTTAATTTTTACGTAAACCAATCCGTATTTACGGTTAAAACAATCAGGTTCGCATGAGGCAGTTAAAAATTACCAAACAGGTTACCAATCGTGAAACTGCATCCCTGGATAAATACCTTCAGGAGATCGGTAAAGTGGAACTAATCACAGCAGATGAAGAGGTTTCGCTTGCCCAGCGAATCAAGCAGGGGGATATGGCGGCATTGGAAAAGCTTACAAAAGCCAACCTGCGCTTTGTGGTTTCTGTGTCAAAACAATATCAAAATCAAGGCCTTAGCCTTCCTGACCTGATCAACGAAGGCAACCTGGGGCTGATCAAAGCTGCCCAACGGTTCGATGAAACCCGAGGTTTCAAGTTCATTTCCTATGCAGTATGGTGGATTCGTCAGTCGATCCTTCAGGCATTGGCAGAGCAATCAAGGATTGTTCGTTTGCCATTGAATAAAATCGGGTCGATCAACAAAATCAACAAAGCCTACGCGCAGCTTGAACAAAAGTATGAACGAGAACCGAATGCCGGTGAAATTGCGCTATTACTAGAAGTTTCTGAAAATGAAGTAAAAGAATCAATGCGCAATTCAGGTCGGCACGTTTCCATGGATGCGCCACTGATCCAGGACGAAGACAACACCATGTACGACGTTCTGCGCAGTGAAGAGAATACAACTCCTGACAATGGCCTGCTTTATGAATCGCTGAAGAAAGAGATAGAACGTGCCGTATCTACCCTCACCCAGCGCGAGGCGGACGTAATCCGGCTTTACTTCGGACTCAATGGCAGCCACCCGATGACACTTGAGGAAATAGGTGAGAAATTCGATCTGACCCGGGAACGTGTGCGGCAGATCAAGGAAAAAGCCATTCGCCGGTTGAAACACACCTCACGGAGTAAAATTCTGAAAACCTATCTTGGATAAATGTCTCATCTTGTTGCGCCTTCCCTTCTTTCAGCCAATTTTCTGAACCTGGAGGGTGATATTAAGATGCTCAATCGCAGTGATGCCGATTGGTTTCACTTGGATGTCATGGATGGTTTGTTTGTTCCTAACATATCATTCGGCTTTGCTATCATTGAACAGATTCGGGAAGCAACTACCAAGATCCTGGATGTCCATTTAATGATCGTAGAACCAACGAGATATCTGGAACGGTTTAAAAAAGCCGGTGCAGATATTATCAGCATTCACATGGAAGCCTGCAAGAACCCGCTTGAAGCGCTAAAAACGATCAAGTCACTCCAAGCAAAAGCAGGTGTTGTGATCAACCCCGGCACACCGGTCAGTGTTTTGTCTGAAGTGATCAGGGAGGTTGACCTGGTCCTGCTTATGTCAGTTAACCCTGGATTTGGAGGACAATCGTTTATACCTGGTACCATCCCGAAAATTATTGAATTGAAGCAGATGATCAAATCATTACAGCTCAATGTTATGATCGAGGTGGATGGAGGCATCAACCTTCAAAATTCATTTGAACTCGTGCATTCCGGAGTTGATATCCTCGTCGCCGGAAACACCATTTTTGCTTCAGCCGATCCTTGTCAGACCATTCAACAATTGAAGAGCATCCACTGAAATTACTATTTTCCTTTTCATATATTCCCGGCTGAGTCAAATTATTTTTCCTATTTTTACAAAAAAAAGTTGAGCATG
>JAPLDG010000196.1:3968-7585 GCA_026391845.1 Bacteroidota bacterium
TGGATTTCAATGCGGCCAGCGGATATATCATTGATCGCCTGCGACGGGAGCTAAGCCCATTGCTTACCTACCATTGTGTTGCACACACACTTGATGTTGTTGAGGCTACCCGGTGGCTGGCAGATTCTGAAAAAATTGAATCTCATGATAAAATACTGCTTCTAACGGCTTCATCATATCATGACGCAGGAATGCTGGTTCAATACATAGATCATGAATCGGCCTCTGTTTCTATTGCCCGACAAATGTTGCCCGGTTTCGGGTTTTCCAAACCAGATATTGATGAAATTGCGAGGCTGATCATGGTCACAAAATTGCCACAGCGCGCATCCAATCATCATGAACAAATTATTTGTGATGCCGACCTTGACTATCTCGGCAGGGATGAATTTCTCGTCAACTCCTTCAAATTACGGCTTGAATGGCAGGTCAATAACATCAGAAACACCACATTACAGGAGTGGTTCAACATTCAGGTTAACTTTCTTACCGATCATCAATATTTCACCCGTTCTGCAATGCAGCACAGGAATGAGAAAAAAATCAAACACCTTGAGGAGATAAAACAACTTTTATCAACAGTCAGGGTCAAATCGTAAACCGCTAATCGCTAATAATGATGTTATGGAAACAGGAAAACAGGAAAAAAAGTACAACAACATCGTACTGATCCCGACAGATTTCTCGGAAGTATGCAGTAATGCTATTTCCCATGGTGTAAAATTGGCCAAATTTTTAGGGTATAAGGTATTTATCCTGCATATCATCAACAAGGAGACTAAGTCGGCCCTCAAAAAGAAAAATGTCGGTATCGATTATATTGATTCGCGTTTAAAAGAGTATAAAAAATATTACACGAAAAAATACGAAGTTGATATCGAAACGATGGCAGTTGAAGGATCTATTTTTTCAACGATCAATACGGTTATCAGCGAGATTAAAGCCAACCTGATGGTCATGGGCACCCATGGAAAAAAAGGACTGCAACACGTATTTGGCAGTTATGCAATGAAAGTTGTTGAGGAATCCACCGTACCTGTGGTTGTTGTACAAAAACGATCATTCAAATCCGGCTACAGGAACATCGTTTTCCCCGTAAGCAACGATCTTGAGCCTCGTCAGGCTGTTCATTGGGCCAAACTCATGGGAAAATTATTCAATGCAACCATCCATATCTATATTTGTCCTGAGAAGGAGACTGCAAGACGCACATCCCTGGCAATAATCACAAAACAAATCACCACTGTTTTTGATACTGAAAAGGTTGCATATAATATCAATACCGCACCTAAATCCACTGGCTTCGCTGAGCAGATCATTTCGTATAGTGTAATTCAACATGCTGATTTAATTATGATTATGACCCGGCCAAACATTGATGTCGCTGGATTCAGCCTTTCTGCATGGGATGAAAAACTGATGTTCAATGATGCACAGATTCCTGTGATGGGCATAAACCCGATCGAATACGGGTATCAATACTATGAATGGTCGATGCTGGCATAAGAAATAGCGAAATAGTGAAATGGATGAAATTCAGGCAAAGGAACGAATTGCAATATTGTCAGATGAAATCCGGAAGCATAATCACCAGTATTATGTTTTATCCTGTCCGACGATCGGTGATTTTGAATTCGACCAGTTGCTTGCAGAACTGATCAGACTTGAAAAAGATTTCCCACAATTAGCCGAACCAGACTCCCCGACGCAACATGTCGGAGGTGAGATTACTAAAGAGTTCAAACAGGTTGAACACAAATACCCGATGCTATCTCTTGGAAATACCTATTCTGAAGAGGAGATCAGGGAATTCGAAGAGCGAATTCAAAAAATCACAGGCGACGAAGTTGAATATGTTTGCGAACTTAAATTTGACGGAGTTGCAATCGGGCTCACCTATCGCAACGGGCAGCTCATGCAGGCAGTCACACGGGGTGACGGCATCAGGGGCGATGATGTAACCTCGAATATAAAAACGATAAAAAGTATTCCATTAAAGTTAATGGGCAACGATTTTCCCGCAGAATTCGAGATCAGGGGTGAAATTATCCTCCCCCATGCAAGCTTTGAAAAGATGAACGAGCAACGGCTGGAAGATGGTGATGACCCATTTGCCAATCCGAGAAATGCAGCATCCGGCAGTTTAAAAATGCAGGATTCGGCTGAAGTTGCCAGGCGAAATCTTGATGGATTTTTCTACTATCTTCCGGGCAACGAGCATCCATTCAACACACACTACGAATGTTTGACTGCAGCCAGATCCTGGGGTTTTAAAATCTCTGAATATGCTGTAAGATGCAAAACCAGTGAAGAGATCTTTGACTACATCAACACCTGGAGTGTCGCCCGCTACAACCTGCCATTTGACATTGATGGGGTCGTTATAAAAGTAAATAATCTCAAGCAGCAGGAGAAGCTGGGATATACAGCTAAATCACCACGCTGGGCTATATCATACAAATTTAAGGCAGAACAGGCTGCAACAAAATTATTATCGGTCGCATTTCAGGTTGGACGTACCGGAGCCATCACCCCTGTGGCGAATCTTCAACCGGTTCAGCTTGCCGGCACCGTGGTCAAAAGGGCATCATTGCACAATGCCGATATCATCTCAGCACTTGATGTTAGAATCGGAGACATGATATTTGTGGAAAAAGGTGGCGAAATCATTCCAAAGATCATCGGTGTTGATTTTGACAAACGCCCGGACGATGCAATGCCTCTGAAGTTCATCAGCAAATGCCCCGAATGTGATACGGTATTGGTCCGGACAGAAGGCGAATCCGCCTGGTACTGCCCGAATGAAAACGGCTGTCCTCCGCAGATCAAAGGAAAGCTTGAACATTTCATCTCCCGCAAAGCCATGAATATTGACAGTCTGGGCGAAGGAAAAATAGAGATTCTGTTTGATAACGATTTGGTTCACAATTGTGCCGACTTATACGATCTGACGTATGACCATTTGATCGGACTCGAAAAAACCTATGAGTCCTCAGATGAAAAAAAAGATAGAAAGATCAGTTTCCGCGAGAAAACCGTTGCCAACATTCTGAACGGGCTTGAATCATCGAAAAACATCAGTTTCGATCGTGTTCTATACGCGCTGGGCATCCGCTTTATCGGTGAAACTGTAGCAAAAAAGTTAGCCTGCCATTTTATGTCGGTTGAGAAACTCCAGGAAGCAGAGTTTAATGAATTGACAGAAGTGGAAGAAATCGGTGAAAAAATAGCCCGGAGCATTATATCCTGGTTTTCGTTTTCGAAAAACATTGAACTGATCAACCGGCTCAGGATCGCAGGAATTCAATTAAGCATGGACGAATCGATTGTTCTCAAATTAAGCGATATACTATCTGGAAAAACTTTTGTTGTGAGTGGTGTATTTGAAAAATTTTCCAGGGATGAATTGAAGAAAACCATCGAATTGCACGGAGGAAAGAATATTGGTTCCATATCTTCTAAAACATCCTATCTGTTAGCCGGAGAGAACATGGGACCGGAAAAACGCAAAAAAGCTGATAAACTTGCAATTCCCATTATTTCTGAAATCGACTTCATAAATATCCTTGAGGCGAAGTAACATTCCTCACTACTCAACTTTCTTAATCGATCCGGCA
>JAPLDG010000084.1:0-1998 GCA_026391845.1 Bacteroidota bacterium
ATATAGACCACCCGATTATTTCCGATGCAGGGATTGTCTCTTTGAAGAAGATCAATGCTGGATTCACTCCTGTATCTGTGCCTGCAGATGAACCTGGTAAACTGACATCTTCATTGAGTGATTTCTCAACCAGCCGCTTCGAGGAAATTATCAGACAAATTCTGACTGAAGTATATAATCCTGCATTGCAGTTCACTCAAACCACCAATCCGAAGATATGCGAAAGATGCGCCTACATTAATCTTTGCGGACGTTGAGATCTTGTTCGGAAAACACACAGGCTTCATAGATGAATAGTTCGGCATCCTTCCAGCCTCCCCAGCCAATACCTGCTTTATCGCGTGCGCAATGGCCCAAAAATTCTTCAACATCCCATCCTCTTTCGGTTGCAACCTGGGGCCTTTTTTCATATAGATTCCATGTTTTCCAAGGATGACTTCATCAGGAGAGCTGATCAATTTCAAGGGCGAGAGAACCGATATCTCAATTTCGAGCTGCTTGATTTCATTGATCTTCACAGGTTCAAAACGGTTATCTTCTGTGGATGAAGCAGCCGCCATTTGCCTGACTAACTTATAAAGGGGTATATCGGCTGTAAATT
Organism: Bacteroidota bacterium; assembly: GCA_026391845.1. Classification (GTDB taxonomy): domain Bacteria; phylum Bacteroidota; class Bacteroidia; order Bacteroidales; family FEN-979; genus CAIVAT01. Next base: position 602 of record JAPLDG010000084.1, read on the forward strand.
TGCCAATGCAACCTCGCAGGCGGCCATTATCCTTCAATGTCACAAATGCTCCTGCATGGATCTTCAGGCTCTCGCTGTAAGAGGCAGGATTGTCATCGGGAATCCGCCCTTCCCGGATGTATTTTTCAATGGTATTCCTCGCTATTTTCAACAAAACGGTTTTTTCATCACGGGTGAACATAAAAGGAGGCGCCTGACTTATTTGAGAAGCTATTGAATCAGATCGCGACAATGCAAGAGACCAATATCCCACCACCTGCGCTTTATCTCCATACTTTGAATCTCCTGAATTCAAATATTGAACAGGAGAGATTTTTAGATCAGGCTCACGGTCAATCAGGTCAAGCATGACCAGGATGGAAGTCCAGCCACACAAATTCGTCATCAGGTTTGAAGTGCTTTTATCCTTGGATTCATTCAGAAATTTCATTAGTTTTTCGGTTGAACCTGATAAAATGGCATCACAAGTGGCCTGGTCTGATAACATCGCATCTGAATAGGAGGGGTAGTGGGAAAAATCGGTACTGAAAACAAACAGGTTGCGTTCATTGAACCACGGCTTCAGTGCTTTTGCAATTTCCAGGCAAATGGCTTCCGATTGAGTACCAATGACAATAGGCACAAGTTTGAAAGGATGTTTCAGATGGTACTGAAGGAACGGAATCTGAACTTCAAGACTGTGTTCGGTTCGGTCGGCCTCGGGGTTGAAGGTTAATGCGGGATTTTTACCAATGAGTTCATTGGCCAGGTCGATATTCACCTCGACTTTGCCCAGCGGCGTTATATAATCACCGCGGTTGTAAACAGAAGCTCCCGGAAATGAAACCTGATGGCTGGAAGCAATGACAAACACATTTTCAAAATCACGGTCCGGATCCAGCTGATTGTAACCGCTTGCAGCAACCTTACCTGAGTATACATACCCTGCGTGGGGCGAAACAATACCGATCACATTTCTTGTTGTTTTAGGCTTTGCATCGGAAAATAAACCTGCTAAAACGCTTCTGAGTTCTTTCGGATCAGCCGGGTAAAACCGGCCGGCGGCAACAGGTTTCCGATCAACCTTTTCAGGATTTTCCTGCGCGCTGCCTCCCGGGTTATAATTGAAAAATAATCCCATAAGTAGAAGACTTCTGAAATAATACTGCATTGTTTTTGATAACTTTGGATAATTTCATTGTAAAGGTACAACATAGATACAAAATCTGGTCTTTCAATTTATCCATGATGGAAAAGGACAAAATGTCTCGACCGGGAGACCTTAGGAAATTCTGCCGGGAATCACCCTACGCTATAGTCACGCCAAAGGGTATCAAATGCGCGATTTGCCCGAACAATTGCATCCTGAGGGAAGGGCATAACGGTATCTGTCAGACCCATTCAGTAACAGATGGCAA
>JAPLDG010000084.1:2004-5728 GCA_026391845.1 Bacteroidota bacterium
GTAAAAGATGGCAAACTTTTCACCATCGCTTATGGCAATCCATGCGCGGTTCATATCGACCCCATTGAAAAAAAACCACTTTATCATTTTCTACCCGGATCATTGAGTTTTTCGATTGCTACCGCAGGATGTAACCTTGCCTGCCTGAATTGTCAAAACTGGGAAATTTCCAGGAAAAGTCCGAATGAGACCAGAAATATTGAGTTATTTCCGGAAAAAGCCGTAGAAGAAGCCCTCAAAAATGGATGCGATTCCATCGCTTTTACCTATACGGAACCCACAGTCTTTTATGAATATGCATTCGACACAGCGCGTCTTGCCAAGGCTCGAGGGGTTAAAAACCTGCTCATCTCCAATGGTTTTATCAACGAAAAACCATTGATGGATTTGAGTAAATACCTCGATGCAGCAAATATTGATCTGAAATCTTTCAGCGAAGCAACTTACCATGAACTTACCGGTGGCAGGTTAAAACCCATCCTGAATACCCTGAAAATACTAAAGGCGGAAGGAGTCTGGCTGGAAATCACCAGGCTTATCATTCCAGGGCGTACGGATGACATGGATAACATCCGGGAAATGTGTGAATGGCTTATTCTCAACGGATTCGCTGATACACCGATGCATTTCACTCGGTTTTATCCCTTCCATAAGCTTCCTGATGTTCCGTATACACCATTCGAAACCCTTGAAATGGCTCGAAATATTGCTGTAAATTCCGGTATTCAGTATGTCTATTCGGGTAATGTTCCCGGTAATTACGCAGAAAACACCTATTGCCCGGTTTGTAAAGAAAAACTGATTGAACGACAAGGATATAACATTTTGTCAATGAATATAAATGATGGTTTGTGCAAATTCTGCAACACAAAGATCACCGGGGTCTGGGGGTCTGGATAATATCCACCCGAACTGGCAGATGATCGGAAAATCCTCCATGGTATTTTGGCCCGGAGTAAGTCCGGTTTAGCTTCTCCCCAAAATAGGTATTATCTTCTTCCATAAGGAACGAGGATTTGAAAATCAGCACGTTCGCAACCTCTGCTGCCATTCCTGAATGTCCACACATGAGTGCACCTGAAACGATAAACTGGTCGAAAGTGCTCCATTGATCCCGATACTTCAGTGTACCTTCTTTTCGTATTTTATTTTTGATACCCATCAGATTATATAAACTTGAGTCATAACTGGGAGCGGGTTCCCTTTGAGCCATTAAAACCTTGCTCAGACTCTCATTTTCAGGCTCATCGTTGAAATCACCCATTACCAGGATGTTGGCAGCCTTTTTTTTTGTTTGAATAGAATCGATCAGCTTTTTCAATACGGTGGCCACGTAATTACGCCTTGGTTGTGAACCAAGGTAGCCACCACGCCGTGATGGCCAGTGGTTGATAAATATTGATATGGTGTCGTTGTTGAATAGAATCCCATTCACAAGCAGTATTTCCCTGGTTTGCGCCAGTGTATCGAAAGGAAATCGGATGCTGACACTTTGGCTGTCAATCACTTTAAACATGGCAGTCCGGTACAGCATGGCAACATCGACTCCTCTCAGATCAGGTGATTCATGGTGGATAAATTTATAACCGTATGATTTTAACGGCGTTTCATATATGAGTTTGTTCAATACATATCGGTTTTCAACTTCGCAAAGACCGACAATAGCAGGAGGCGACCAGCTGCCGATGGCTATCAGCGTTTTTGCCACGTGGTTAAGTTTAGCACTGAATTTCGTCCAGTTCCAGTGTTTTGCTCCTGCAGCTGTGAACTCATCATCCTGCTTGGTAGTGTCGTCATAAGGATCATAGAGGTTTTCGATATTCCAGAATGCAACTCTGACAGATTGGCTTTTTATTTTTATCGAATCTAAATTGGCACGATTTTCGCTGAATAGAATCTTCTGATGTATGTGCCCTGAATCAGGACGATTAAATCTCCAGGAAAGAGTTAACAGTATGATAATGAACATTGTTTTCATAATTATTAGAATCTAATGCAACTTTTAGTGATTATTGTTGTCTCTTAATAAGAAAAAAAAACAAAAAGTAATACAGGAATCATCAGTTTCTTTAACTTTTTTTTAACAGTAGATTAACAGTAATTAACAATTAAGCTAAAAATATCAACTGTTTTGCAACGTTTTTTATCGGATCCTGAACGAGGATGTAGATTCAGTTTTAATGTTTAACCTGATAAAAAAGAACAGAAGCGCTATGAAAAGAATTGCAGGAATACTTTTAATCGCAATATTGGGAGGAGCTGTTTCGCTCGGACTTTATAAGGCCTTTGAAACGAAACAGCATAGTAATAGCCGCCCTGAGGGAATACCTTTCAGGCAGGTAAGTTATAATCCGGGTGCCGCATTCAATCAGCCTGATTTCGAAGCTGCTGCAGCTGTTTCAATACATGCAGTGGTTCATATCAAGTCGGAATTTCAAAAGAAGAGCCTGGTTTATGACGATTTTTTCGAATTTTTCAATTTTGGAGGCCGTCCTCAGCCACGCGAATACAGCACGCCTTACTCTGCGATGGGGTGAATGTTTCCATCACACTGAATGACAAACGTGAATATCAGGCCACCATTATAGGAACTGATCCCAGTACCGACCTGGCATTGATTAAAATTGATGAAAATGAGCTGCCTTTTTTAACATACGGCAATTCCGACGAGGTTAAAATAGGTGAATGGGTACTGGCGGTGGGCAATCCGTTCAATCTAACATCCAAGGTCACAGCGGGAATCGTCAGTGCGAAGGCACGCAATATCAACATCCTGGGGTCGCAGGGGGCAATTGAGTCATTCATTCAGACGGATGCGGCAGTGAATCCGGGAAACAGCGGAGGGGCGTTGGTGAATACAAGAGGGGAACTGATCGGGATAAACGCGGCAATCGCGTCAGGAACCGGATACTATACCGGATATAGCTTTGCAATTCCGGTTAACATTGTCAAAAAAGTGGTCGGTGATTTCATGAAATACGGGAAAATACAGCGTGCTTATCTTGGAGTCTATTATCGTGAAATTGATGATCAGTTTGCCAAAGAAAAAGGATTTTCCGACCTCAGGGGCATATATGTGGATGGTGTCGTAGAAGGAGGCGCTGCTGCAATTGCTGGCGTGAAAAGCGGGGATATAATTATCCGCATTGATAATATTCCGGTCAATGGAAAAGCTGAGTTGATGGAACTTGTTGGTCAGAAAAATCCGGATGATAAAGCTTCGGTGATCGTGATAAGGGATGGAAAAGAATATGAACTGGTAATCACCATGCAAAGTGAAGAGGCTAAACTGAACGCGGAGCAAGGCAACAAAATTATTATCCATGGAGCCACATTTGAGGCTCTTACTTCCAATGAAAAAGCCAGATTAAATGTGGATTATGGCTTTAAAATCACTTCACTGGCCAATGGCAAACTGAAAAATGCCGGAATCAGTGCAGGTTTTATACTATTATCAGTTGATCGCAAACCGTTGCGTACAACCCAGGATATAATGGAAACTCTTTCAAACCGTCAGGGTGGGGTTCTTATTGAAGGCCTCTATCCGAATGGTTTGCGGGCTTATTATGGAATCGGATTATGAGACAATTAAAAATATCCAAATCTATTACCAATCGTGAAACTGCGTCGCTTGACAGGTACCTCTCAGATATTGCCAAAGAGGTTTTGATCTCTGCTGATGAAGAAGTACAACTTGCGCAACGAATCAAGCTTGGCGATCAGG
>JAPLDG010000103.1 GCA_026391845.1 Bacteroidota bacterium
ATCCGCTGATTTTCTGATTGGTACGAAATGTTTGCAAAACCGCCCAGATTGAGGCAGTAGTCAAATTTCATGAAGAGTAAGTGATCCCCGATGGGAACAAGTGGCGCGCCCTGTCCGCCCAGTGCAACATCGAGCGAGCGGAAATCGCAGATGACCGGGATACCGGTTTCAGCCTCAATCGCTGATCCGCGTCCGATCTGACTGGTGATTCTATGCGCTGGCTGGTGAAAAATTGTATGACCATGAGAAGCGATGAAATCGGGAACAAGATGGGTCCTTTCGATAAAATCCCGGGTTAACCTTCCAACCAGATGTCCGTATTCCACATCGGTGGTCACAAAATCCAGGGCAGTTCCCGATTCAAGGGTTGACAATGTTTTCGTCCATTGATCTGTGTAGGGTAGCGTTTCAGCGTGATGAATGTGATAGGTCCATGCGTTTTCATTCCTGGAGAATTCACAGAATGCGATGTCAAGCCCATCAAGGCTTGTTCCCGACATTAATCCGATAACCTTGTAATTCACGAAAGATGTTTTTGAATTATTAAAAAGAGCCCCATGACATACTTTTAGAGCACATCCAAAAGTTTCTCAAGCCGGATACCGCGCGATCCCTTGATCAGCAGGGTGGCGTTCTCAATTTTATGATGCTCCAGATATAATTTTGCCAGATCGCTGTCCTGAAAACAGATGTTTTCACGTTTTGTATTCAACCGCGTAAAAGTGGGCCCCACAAGGTAAATATGTGCAAATTTAAGTTGATCCACACTGTTAAGAATTTCGATGTGTTCCGGATCGGTATCTTTACCAAGCTCGAGCATATCGCCCAGGATCACCGTTTTTTCCGGGTATCCGGATGCTGCAAAATTCCGTATCGCTGCGTTCATGCTGCCGGGATTGGCATTGTAAGCGTCGAGGATCAGCAGGTTGTGGTCAGTCTTAACAAGTTGCGAACGATTGTTTCCTGGCTGATATTCTTCAAGCGCAGATTTTATATCTGAAGCAGGAACATTGAAGTACCAGCCAATGCATGCGGCAGCAAGGATGTTCCCGGCATTGTAAAGTCCGTATAGCTTCGATTCAATCCTGAAGCTTTCATGATCGGGGATGTGAATATCCATGGATACAAACGGATCTGCAGAAATATTGGTCGCTGCAATGTTGGCAGGGTATCCGCCATAAGTGACTTGCCTGTGTGTCAGGCAATGGTCTTTGAGCAAAGTATCGTCATTGTTCACGAATAGGATACCATCATGTTTTCCGATGAAATGATAAAGCTCGGTTTTTGTTCTGACCACTCCTTCAAAGCTGCCAAACCCCTCCAGGTGAGCCTTTCCGATATTGGTGATCAATCCATAGTCAGGCTGGGCAATGTTGCACAGAAAATCAATCTCACCCTGGTGATTTGCTCCCATTTCAATGATGGCCATTTCTGTGTTATGATTCAGGTTGAGCAGGGTGAGCGGCACACCGATATGATTGTTCAGGTTCCCCTTCGTCGCAAGAGTGTTGTATTTTTTCGAGAGTACCCAGAGTGCCAGTTCTTTGGTGGTGGTTTTCCCATTGGTTCCGGTAATTGCAATCAGCGGAATTTTGAATTGCATGCGGTGATGATTTGACAAGGCCTGCAGTGTGGAAAGAACATCCTCGACCAAAATGCAGGATTTGTTCCCGGCGTAAATTGCTTCATCTACTACAGCGTATTCAGCGCCTGATTCAAGCGCCTGAATTGCAAATTCGTTGCCATTGAAAGATTCGCCACGCAAGGCGAAAAAAATCGATCCCGGTGTAACTTTACGGCTATCGGTTGATACAGCCGGGTGTTCCAGAAATAATGGATATATTTCGTTGATCTTGTTGTCCATATAAATAAAACCCCGTCTCATTTTTTTGAAACGGGGCTTGATTTTCATTGTTGATTTATTATCTTCCGGCTATGGAGCCGCCAACCCTGGTCATTGCACAGCGGAAACCGATGGCATCAGAGTCATCGTTTTCGTCAAGATATCGTCTGGTGCCCGGGCTCATGTAAAACGCCTGATCCTTCCAACTCGCGCCTTTGTAAACACGGGCATGGTCTGTTATCAATGAACTCATCCCATACTGGTACATGAGATTGGTAGAACTGCTGTCTTTTGCGGTCTCTTTCCAAAGTCCGGCATCGATGTTCGAAGCATAATCACCATCGAGGTAATTAATGTTATCGGCCTGGCGGTAATTCATACGGTTCATGGCCTCAGCAGTAGTGATGTCGCGGTACTTCAAATGTCCGAGACTGTCTTTTTCAGCCAGGAAACCTTCAGCATCACGAACCGGGGTTTTAAAAACGTTACCCCTGAACGGGCGAAGATCTGAAACCTCGTACGAATTTAATGGGCGGTAAACATCCAATACCCATTCGCTTACGTTTCCAGCCATGTTGTACAAACCATAATCGTTGGGGAAATAGGAGGCGCAGGCAGCAGGGATATCGGCGCCATCATTGAGGTTGCCTGCTACCCCCATGTAATCGCCTTTTCCGCGTTTGAAGTTGTCCATGAAACTTCCGTAATTTCTTTGCTCGCTGGTTCTGACCTGGTCACCATTCCACGGGTAATTCTTGCGTTCCACGACTCTTTCCTGATACGTATTTCCGATAAGGCCAAGTGCAGCGTATTCCCATTCTGCCTCAGTTGGCAACCTGTATTTTGGGAGAAGAATTCCATCCTCCATTTTGACTTTGCGTGTGCCTGTTCCACTTGGGTTAAGGTCAGGCAGCTGCTTGTCGGGAAGGCCTTCGTATTGGCCTGCCAGATAGGCTTCAGTGTTAAAATTGTTTTCATTCTTCTGGGCAGGATCCATGGCAAGAATGCCTCTTTCGATGAGTAGTTTTTCGTTGACGCGGTCGGTTCGCCATTGGCAAAAATCGTTTGCCTGTACCCATGAAACTCCCACAACAGGATAGTTGCGATAAGCCGGGTGGCGGAAATA
>JAPLDG010000021.1 GCA_026391845.1 Bacteroidota bacterium
ACAATAGTAAAATCAGCTATCTTACAAACAATCGACTAACCGAAAACGGTTAATAACGCTTAGATTTAGGAAAAAAATAGAAAAATAACCTTGAAATTGTTAACAACCCTTGGATTTAAGAAACCGGGGGTAAATAAATACCATTAAGAAAAATCCCAACAAGGAATTTAACTATCTGATCGATGTGTATTCAACGTGGTATCAAAATTATTTTTACCTGTGTGAGAAATTCAAATCGGACCATCCAAACAGGTTGGTGGATGAATTTGAAGAGAAAATTGTAAGGTTGAAATTTACCGGGGTAAATCAGTTTGAATTTTCATATTTTCGTCACACCGGACAGTGGTTTTTGGTCGCGGATGGTCTTACGATGAAGGATTGCAGGAATATGATACTATCAAATCCCAATTTTCAACCAATGTTCTAATACCACATCAGGAATGAATATTTCAGAACACGATAAAATTGAAGCTATAAGAATTTCCGAGATTATAAACAAGATCGATAGGATTGACAATGATTATTTCCATGTGATTACCGATGAAATGAATCAGTATCAGCCATTCCTATTGTCAATTCTGTTGGGATACCGCTATGATCTTAAACCAGAAGAGCATGGTGAAATTATTAAAACCGTTTTTATAATTTGGGAATATTTCAGAGAAAACAATAACATCAGGCATAAGAAATTGACCGAACAACATTTCGAAAGAATCCTGAAGAGAAATCTTGGAATGCTTAAATACCTTGAAGGCGAATCTGATCCAGCGGAACTACTCAATATCACTGGTTCTGATTTAGATCATCTTAAATCGAAAGCTCTTTTGTCCGGAATATTTTACAGATTTGACAGCCAACCCATTCTCATGAAAATTGATTCAGGAACAAGAGGAACTATTCTGATCGGAATGAAAAGTATCATTGAATGTTTTGAGGAAATTGGAAACGAAAAACGGTAACCCAAAACATCATCAACCATAATTTAATCTCCTGATTGACTGTGAAAATCTATATCGTTGGAATTAGTTGTGTTGGAAAGACTACGATTGGTAAATTATTGGCTGATTATCTGGACTTTTCATTTTATGATTTAGATACCGAAGTTGAAGTGTATTATCAAAAACCCATCGAAATATTACAAAGTGATTGTTTGACAATGAATGGGTACAGGCAAAAAGCAAGTGTGGTTCTTGACCTGTTGATAAAGACTCCAGAGAATGCTGTAATTTCAGGAGTACCTTCCGGTTTACGAGATGCTTATCTTCAAGTATATAAGAAACATAAAAAGGAAATTGACATAAAGTCGATTAATATTATTGACACTCCGGAGAATATCCTGAACAGGTTGACCTTTTATGATGTGGACTCCAAATGTTTGGACATTGAATTAGATGAAGATGAAAAGAAGAAATACCTAAAAAAAATCATTGGAGATTGGAATTATTTCAAAAAATCGCTAAGTCGAGCCGATTTACAAATAAATATCGAAAACACTTCATTGACCCAAATCCCCGGATTGATTGTTAAAGAATTGAAGGAAATTGACAATCACTTCAGCCAAAAATTGAAATAAACAACGTTTAAAATGACAACCCATGAAAGTCGGAGATAGCGCAAAAGTCAAAGACGGGATAAAAGAGCCAGATACTGAGGATTTTGAAATGAGTGGTTGGCAAGGACGAATTGTAGAAATTGATAAAAAGGCTGATCACGAAGGTAATATTTTGGTTACAATAGAATGGGATTCTTTGACATTACAACAAATACCCGCCAAATTTATACAACAATCCGAGATTGATGGACTTGATTGGAAAACCATGGTTTTATATGAATCAGATTTGAATAAAACTGAGTCAAGAGATAAGAAAGATGATATTAAAAAGACTCAAGAGGTACTCTCTGAAAAATATTACTGGTTTTCAATTGGGGAAGAGGGCGAAAGAATCTCAAAAATATTAGCAGGATTGAATCCGAAAGATGAAATGAAGTGTTTTCGAGCATGGGACAAATATCTGGAGAAGGAATTATCATTTCCTATTCAGGCAATTGTATCAGAATCAGCAGACAATTGGATAATAGAACGTGGAGATAAGGTTCAAATAAAATCTTTATCAGAGATTGTAGATATGTATGGCATAATTGCAGCAATCAGACTCAACGGAAAATCATTTGAGTATCCTCTTTGTGATTTGGAAGCATTGGATAAAAAAACCAAAGACCATCAATTAATTCAAGACTATTGTGTTTGGTTTGCAAATAGATAATAATGAGTGAGTTTGACAACATATAAAAACGAGCCGTCAACCTTATCTTGGTGGTAGCAATTGCATCAAAGGATTGGCTCTCATTTCAATTGTGACTTATTAAAATACTGAGAGAAAAAGGATCGGTTTCAAATAAGGTCGAATAATTCTTGTTTTGTAAGCCGATGTGGATATAATTTGAGATGGCAGCTTTTTTGAAAAAAAACAAGTTTACAAACCAGTCATCATTACATCTCCGTATTGCACAGGTGCTGGGAATGCCACCCGACAGCCAGAATGATTATTTCGTCGAATTCTGGGTTTACCCCCGGAACCTGTTCCGCCCTGCACCGGATTCGGAAATCACTGACAATGAAACCGATCTCTATTTCCCGTCAAATGTCACCAAAAAACACAGGGACTGGTTCCTGATTGAGATTGCAAACACGTATGATACCTCAACAAGCTATGCGTTTCCATGGACCCGCATGGGTTATACCTATGATTGGGCCACCCCGCTTCATCCAGTCGGAATGAGCGAATTTGTGGTGGATACCTCTTCGCTGGTTACTGTAAAAGCAATTTACTCTTCGTGGAACTATTACGAGATGGTCAGATGATCCGTTTTGTCTAGGTCAGAGTCAGCCGGTAAATGTTCACTCAGCGGCAGGGGTGTCCCCCCGGATGTTTCCCGTTATAGCAATAGTTTAAAAGTCGTACTGAAACATTATTTGTTTCCCAATAAAGAAACTATTATCTTTGCGTAAACTTTTACAAAATGGTTGTAAAATTTCAAGTTCAGTTTTTAGAAGAAGCAGCTGAATTTTTAGAAAGCCTTGAAGAAAAGGCGAGAGAAAAGATTTACTTTAACATTAAAAAAGCTCAGTTGACCAATGATAAAGAGTTATTCAAAAAGTTGAATAATGAAATTTGGGAGTTTAGAACTTTGTACAATAATACTCATTATCGGCTTTTTGCTTTTTGGGATAAGACCGGAAAAGCTGAAACAGTCGTAATTTCGACACATGGGCTAATTAAGAAAACAGACAAAACTCCCGTCGCCGATTTGGAAAAAGCTGAGAGATTGAGAAGGTTTTATTTTGAACAAAAAAGTCCATTGTTATGAAAAAGGAAGCTATGAAAATATACCATTTAGATGAAATGGTCGACAAGCATATCGGTAAACTGGGAACACCAAAACGTGAGGCATTTGAAAGCGAATTACGGATTGACTTGCTTGGTGAAGCCATCAAGCAAGCCAGAAAGAAACGCCATTTAACTCAGGAAGAACTGGGGCAGTTGGTTGGTGTTAAAAAAGCTCAAATCTCTAAGTTGGAAAATAGCCTGACCGATGCCCGATTTGAAACAATTATGAAAGTGTTTAAAGCATTGAACGCTAAGGTTAACTTTAATGTTGAATTGCTCAATCAGACAGTAAAACTCGCTTAAGCTGGAAAAAACGCTTACAGTGGAGAAAACGGTCACGCTGACCACCTTCCGCCGATTTTGATTGACCGTCCTACAGTCTTAATAATCAATGGGGTGGGGTGGTCAGATTATTTTGGCGGAGGGTGGTTACACTTTGTGTTTTTTCCAGTCTGAACCAATGCTATTATGAATTTCTCTCCTTCTGGGCATGAATGTATTCCATAGTTCAAAAGTTCGATTGTTAGAAAACGAGGTTGTGATTCGCATTCCTGCTAATTTTTTCTCAGCTAATATTTCTATCCTTGGCTCCATATGCTTCCACTTGTTCTCTCTTAGCTTTCCGACATTTTAGTAATGTCATGGGTTGCAACTTTTATTACAGTATCGAATTTCGTTTTCGTTTACTGAGATAATAATGCCACAAGAAATATGTGGCAAGTGAACGATACGGTTTCCATTTTTCAGCGTATTCGATTATTTCCTGTTTAGTTACCGTACCAGTCAGTTCCCTAATTGTATTGATAACGGCAACATCTCCGACAGGAAAAATATCCTTTGCCTGTAAGCAAAACATCAAATAAATATCAGTTGTCCAATCACCTATACCCTTGATGCTCTTCAACTGTTCTCTGACCAGAGCAATGGGTAACGCTGGCAAGACTGATAAATCAATTTTCCCATCCAGAATAGTAACAGATAAAGCCCTCAGGTAAGTGGATTTTTGTTTGCTGATTTGACACTCCCGCATTTCAGCATCTGAAAGTTTTAGTATTTCCTCTGGGGTAAAAGCTGGAAGATAATCATTGATCTTATTGAAATGTGCATTAGCGGATTGTAGACTGACCTGTTGTTCCAGAATGATTTTGGATAAGGTGATGAACCCCTGAGGTCTACTCCAATTAGGCGGTGATCCGTATAAATTTTGTATAGTGACAAAAATCTCATCCGCATTGAGAAGTTGATTGATATCATGTTGGTTGACGATTGGAGATATTTCTTCTAAAGTACTATTCAAAATTTCTTCTCTGCTATAATTGTGAATGTCTTCGGCTCTTCAATTCTTTCCTTGATCTTAAATCCAGTCAGTTTTAGGAATAATGAAATCTCATCCTTAGTAAAAGCCCTCAAAGTTGTAATATCATCATATTCCGTTGTTTCACCATTCTGTTCAATGATATACTTTGCATGCCAATCATAAGTCCAGCCAGTTGCAAGATTCATTTTTAACTTGCTTACCCTTTTGATCTTCCTATCATTGATATCAAAGTTCTGCTCAAAGTCATCGAAATTCTCAAAGATTCCGTTAGCCTCAAAAACATCAAATACGAACAATCCCTTATTTTTCAGGGATTTAAAAACACCGCTCAGGGTGTCATGAATTCCCTGATTTTCTATTACATATGCAATAGACCTTCCAGTTATCAATACGGCATCAAATTGCTCATTAAAAGCCAGGGAACGCATATCACATTGGACGAATCGGTCAGACTGAACTTCGGAACGTGCAATTTCCAGCATTTCATTGAATAAATCCACCCCAAGATAATCGTACCCCTTGTCAATGAACCTTCGAGCAAGCATCCCTGATCCGCAACCTACTTCCAATATTTTCTGGCAGTTGTGTCGTTTTAAAATCGCATCATAAAAACCAAATTCTTTATCGTAATCAAAGATGTGCTGGTACATCTCATGGTAAATATTTGCCAGTGTTGAATATAGTTGAGTCATTTCCTGTTCTTTGCTACAAATGATATGCAATTCGCAATCAGACACTTGAAAAATCAATATTTAAACTCTGTGCAATTATACTCGATTTTCTTCGAGCCAAATGACAACAACCATCCAAATAAAAGTGATTTGAAAATTTGTGATAAGGAACCACCAACCATAACATATATGCCATTGGGGGTCAGGATTTTTTTGTAGGCTGAAATAGGCAGTGCAGCTCCATCTTCAGACGAAATCTTTACAGGTTTAATTATCAAGGCTTTTTCAGGAGCTGTAACATATTCAGCAAAGCCCCCAAATCCAAAACTGGCAAGGTCTCCCATTACTTCATCCCCAACCTTAAACTGAGTGATATTTTTACCAACTGATTCGATACAACCAGCTATATCGGCTCCAAAAATCTTCCTCTTGGGGATGAACCCCATTTTCATAGAACGGTAATCTGCTGCATTTACTGATACTGCATGTGTTTTTACCAACACGGTGTTGTCGTCTGGTACAGGCTTGTCAACATCGCAATAGCTCAGCTTTTCGGGTGACCCTCTTTTGTTATATACTACTGCTTTCATTTTCCCCATATTTTTTCAAATTGACTTATGGCAACCAGAATTAGTTCTGGATCACTTGTTTTTTCTGATCCCAAAGATAGGCGATGAAAATACTAAAACAGAAACCACCAATGCCCCGCTCAACGAATGGGAATATGGCAAATCCAGGTAGTTCCGGCGGAATATCTGAAGCCTTTTTTTGACAATGTAAGCAACGCCATAATGTCCGATGAACATGAGCCGGAAATTTATAGTTTTTACTTTATCTTCTTCTTCTTAATTTTCTGCTCTGGCAGTTCTTCATATGTAATCCTGATCAAATTACTGATCCATTCCCTATCTTCAACCCTTGCATCTATCAGAAAACTTGGCTTTGCACCTGTGTATGCCGGAGCCTCAACAACATCTTCGATAAATGCTCTGCCGCCCTCAGTTGGCTTAATAAAGAGCTGGTTGTCACAAACAAGTGCAACAACCTTCCCTTCACAATACAGGGCATACTCTCCAAACATCTTCTTGAAGGTAATCTGACCAACATTTTCAATTTGGTCAACAATGAATTCTACAAAACTCTGATCAGATGCCATGTTGCAGTTATTTGATTACAATTCTACGTGAATTCTTTACAAATTGATGCATAACAAGGATAGCTATGGGAAGTCCAACCATTTACTTTTGAATATTCCGTTTATTGTATCCCGAATTTTTAAAAGGTTGTAATTCATCAATTATCATCCCCTCAAGAACTTTAATTTCTTTTGAATAGTCAATGGGCTTGTCTGGAACCGAACCTTTCATGAGATATCGCCTGGGATTTCTTTGACCTGGTAAGCAGGTTGATCAGTATCTCAGAAAGGAACCAAATTGAGTTGACAACGATTATTGCTATTGAATACTTGTCCATAATTTATATTTTGGTGATGGCCGGTTTAAATCTTATTTAAAAGCTCTTTCATCAACTTGACCGGGAAAGCATATTTTACCGCACCCATTGGTGTTTGATTGAGCTGCTTCCCGATATGGGGATCAATGGCTGTTATTTCGGGTTCATTCTTTTTCTTGTTCAACCCAAGTAAAGTTGTCAGTTTGGCTGAACAACAGATTGTTGCCATGGTTTCAAATGGTCATTGGGGTTTAGCCTTTATCGGCCAAAGGTAGGAAAATCAGGCTGGATAGGCAAAACCTTTAATGAAGTTGATTTGTTGGACAGGCCGGTCATACTGACCCCTTCGCGCCGATTTGGGCTGATCCAATTAACCAATTAAAAATCAATTCACAAGGGGGGTCTATGTTAACAGCCTGAGATGGTCAAAACCATCGGCGAGGCCAGTGTAGTGCGAAAATAAAAAAAGCCACCCGGGTCCGGGCAGCTTTTTCAGGGTCCCAATGAAGGGAAGGTAGATTGGCCGGTGTTACAGGGTAACGCTTTGTTCGACCATGTGGTCGGGAAGATCCCTGACCACGGCAGTGATGGTTGTACCGGCGAGGACAGCATTTTCCACGGTTGCCGTGTACCCCCATTTGTTTGACACTTCGTTCAGGACACAATATCCCTTTTCGATCAGGTTGCCCGAGGCATCGGTGATGGTGATAAACACTTCGACCACCATGAAATAATCTCCGGCTGCGACATGGATGATCTCACCTACTGCCCCGTGATACCGGTCGGTTTCGATGGCGGTGATCCAGGGGAGTTTAAAAAAGTCAGCTACAGCAGACGCATAGGCCGAAAGCCTGCCTGCACCGCGAACGGCATATGCCGCCTTCTTAACGGGGTCTTTCATGGCCCCGCGTGCATAGGCAACAGCATTGGCAAAGGCCTCTCGTGCCTTAAGCTGTGAATCTGAGTACACGTTCGTGTCCCGCTTCGGACGGGCGGCGATGATCTGCTGATCACCTTTCATCCGCATCACGTACTGTTTTCCGACGATGCCACTGAAGCCATGCGTCAGAAGATTTGTTTTTGAATTTGACATGACATTTGGTTTTAAGATTAATACTCGGTTTATTGATACTGGACCGTGGCCACGATCGGGTATTTGTTATTTTTTCCTGAGATAGATCTGGATCTCCTCCACCTTCCGGATGATCTCCCGCGTATCAGCCCGCTGATCATTCCGGAATATTTCAAAATCCCTGCGGTTCTCTGTTTTATGCCAGATCATCTCCTGTTTGAGGTTGGTAATGTCTGCGTTGACCTCGGCAATCCGGATCTCCAGGTGGATCCAGATAGAAACGATGCCGGTTATCAGCGTAAACAGACTTAGGAACTGGGCAAGGGTGAGTCCGAAAAAGGTCAATTTTGTTTTCATGTTTTTTTTGTTGAATGATCAAAAACTGATGAAACAAAATTACGATGCCGCCATGGGGGATTTCAAGGGGTAAAAGGGGGTACCCCCCGGTGTGCTTTCCTTATGAGTTGCCTATGCGGCACATATGAATCCGGTATCCATCCTATATCGGTCCCATATCCGTTCAACCTGTAAAGAAGCTGCCATGAACCATATTGACCCATTATAGAGCCCTGATAAAGCCCTGGAAGGAATATTGTATCCCGGAAGGAAAGCGATTAAGTAACAATAACGAATGACGATTGCAGGATGTACAGAGAATTTTCCCTGTTGTAAACCTAGGAGGGGCCGTATCTGTGCATGAGCTTTTCGCAAATTGCGAGATAATTCCTGAATTCATTGCAGCAGCATTCGAGGGCAAATGGGGTGGGAACATCGAATATGTTACGAAAGCGTTTCAACTGGAGGTCGGTGCAGTTTTTGGTAGAGAAACCTGCAACGACCATTTTGCAGATCTCTCCGGGAGGTGTATTTCCAAACGCATTGCTCTCCTTAAGCACCCTGAAAAAGGCGCCCAGCACGTCGCGGGTGGCGGAAACGGGCAATTTTGGCTGTTGATGCTGACTGGCCTCACTGTGAACTTCAGCCAGCGGCAGCCATTCAGCAAAGCGTTTTAACTCTTCCAGCTCATTTCTGGCATTCCAGAGTTGCTGACACCAGGCGGTACTGTATTTCCAGGCTTTACCGGTCACGACACTGCAAGCTCCGACATCAGCCACTGGTGTTTTGAAGGGTTCTTCAGGGTTCGGAATGAAAATTTCACACGACCGGAAGACCCATCTTGAAAAGGGCAAATGGGGATCATGGTACCTGCGCGGAATCCTTTTACAGGGCACATGAGCAGGGCGGTTGTTTCTCCGGCCTTTCTTGCGGTTCAAATCAATCGGATTTGAAGGATCGATGGGAACCACCATCTTTTCAAAGCGCCGGACGCGGGAAATCAAACGTTCAAGGAAATAGGGTCGTTCAGCCGCAGGCAGGGTAAAGAGGAAATCACGGGTATCCTCAAGGAAACAATTCGTCAGTGAGGCGATATAATGTGCGTACTCGTTGACAGAGGAAAATCCGTTCACAGCAACGACCGGAATTTCACGGTCAATCCGCTCGCCCGCTCCCGGTTTCCCTGGCCGGATTTCAATGACGATTGCTGAGGCGTTTAACAGGTCTTTGGTCAGCTTAGTGATCACGTTGGGGAAGGAACCAGCATGTGACATAGTACCGTATTAATAGAAGTTGAATAAACTTACCGGGCCCAGGAACCCGGAATTTCCGGTGGCTGCATGCCCTTAATCGGGAAAAACGGGAAAGGTAATAGTAGTTTTAACAATGTTTAACGTTTTTTAACAATCAAAGAATAATGGTGGTCAGTTTACTTCGGCGAGAGTTTGATATAAACTTCGGCGTGACTACCGGGGCTGCGAAGAAATTGTAGAAAGGAATACTATTGATTCTCTTATCTTCATTGTTAGATTGGACAAAACGGAGCATCTGACCACCTTCCGCCTGGTTTGGCTGACCCTCTTATACTATTAGAAGTCAATTAAATGAGATGGTCAGGCTGTTCCGGCGAAGGCTGGTCATTACGAGTGTTTTTTCCAAATAGGCGATAATTTCTATCATTTCAGAATGATCAATCAACTGGACCATCCTTGGTCGTTTTGGTGGCATTCGGGTCCGTCTTGCTCTAACTGGGAGAAACAGTTGGAATCGTTCACCCTTTTGGAGTTTATGTATTTTTCTGGGGTTCAAATTGCTGAAAAACATGAAAAAACCAGAGACGTTTTTTATAACGAAACTATGTTATAATATACATACACAGCAATTTAGTAGTCTATCGCAACAAAAATATGTTTTATATCTTTAAGGTTCTTGGAATAAATAGTCTAAAACATTATAAAACATATCTTTTATCAACTATTTTTGAAGTACAATTTCATCGTGGAAAAGTAATTATCAAAAATAATTATCAAAATGAACATTAATTGGATTGACATCAAAACCGAAATTTTGGCGGAAACTAAGGATATTCTTCAAACTGATCAGAATTTCAATGCTTCAGAGGTTGTAGATTTATTTATGAAAGTGTTATTACATCCTATCAAAGAGGCAGATTTAGATGGAGTTGCTACACGTATACCTCATGCTTTACAAAAAGTATTATTAGAAAATTTATCACGACTTGATAAAAATGCTTATTTCCCAGATGTTGCGAAGATAGAACCATATCTCAGAAAGGTCTTGCTTTTGGTTGATGCTGAATCATATCAGCAAGTTGTCAATAGCAGAGATGGATTGAGTATGATTATTTCTCTCTTAGGGCTGAATCCTAATAATGTGAATTTTAATTGGACATCATTATTCCCAAATCAAAACACTCATTTTGCAGAACATTTGATAAAAGTCTATCAATGTAGAAATCTTGAGAGCCACCAATGTAAGGAATGGAATCAAGCAAAGTTTTATGATGAATTACGTAGCGTATTAGTAATGTATCTATTTGCTACACAAAAACATTTCAAAATATTAAAATTGGCAGTAGAGCCCAATGATTTAACAGATTATTTACAAAAACAACTTCAATTTTTTAAAATATGGCAGAGCCGTTTTGTTCATATTGAAGGGAAGGAAGAATTTTCTGAGGTTGAACTTTATGCAAAAGAAGTCATTGAGGAAAATGAAGAAGAAAACGGTAATGATGATGATATCCAAAACAAAAATGTTGCCAGAGAAGGGAAAATTGACGATTTACGAAAGAGAATTCCCGAAAAGCAGATGATAATCTTAGGTGATGTCGGAATGGGTAAAAGTACTACGTTGCAATATCTCCATTTCAAGGATGCGCAGATTGCTTTACAAGGTAAAAATACACTAATACCAATTTATTTCGAACTTAAAAACCTAACAGATAAGGACGATATTGTCCAAAAAATAATTGACAAAATTGGTAAGAGTAAAGAATTTACTTTGAATATGCTTAAAAAAGGCAGGTTCTCTATCTGCTTTGATGGTTTGAATGAAATTGAGAAGAATCTAAAAATTAAAATCTTCACGCAAATAAAGAATCTTTTTACGGATTACCCTGAAAATTACTATCTTATTACCAGCAGACCGCAAGGGTATAATCATGAATTTGATGATTCGTTAGAAAAACGCAAAATTCCTGTTTTTGTCTTACAAAAAATGCAGGACTTCCAAATTTCTGAGTTTTTGGATAAAAATGGGAAGCAGGTGAAAGCCCAGATTCAAGAAGAAATCAACATCAACAATAGACTCAAAAAAATTGTTCAGACCCCGTTAATGTTAATAATGTTGATTGCCGTTGTATTAAAGGAAGGAATAATCCCCAGTGAAAAAGGGAAAATAATCCGAGCATTTATGTTAAGCCTTTATGAGAGGGAACAGAAGCAACAGATTGATTTTGATAAGGAAATATTTCATTTGTTGCTTTGTTATCTGGGCTATCAAACCAAAGATTTGACAGGCTCCAATTCAGGGTTGGATCGAGATGAATACATTTTGCCGATCCTGGAAGAACGCCAAAAACAGTTAGGTATTCCTATCAATTTGTTAGATTTCTTACGTAAAGCAATAGATTTGAATGTGTTGGTAATGGATGATAATCAATACAGTTTTACTCACGAATTGTACCAGGAATATTACGCTGCTGAGTTTATCCACCATAGTGGGAAAGTATAAACCAATGAATAATGAACTCTTAGACAAACACCAGAACGATCCTTCATGGGCAGAAGTTGTGCGTTTGTATTCAGGGTTATTTGACACCCAAGACGAAAGAGAAAACTTCATCCTTGACCTTTCCGATACTAATATTCTGTTGGCAGCAGAATGCAAAACAAGTTCAAGCAATATTCAAAATAATCTTCAATTCGAATTATCAGAAAAAGCAGACTATCTATTAAATAACTCTCCTATTTCAGAGCCCAACTATCAAGCATCCCTTTATGCGTTATCTGAATTAAGCAGAGTTGATCTTGTTTCACAACATTTAGCCCGAATTAAGAACCGAAACATCCCAATAATTAGATTGATATTAGAAAACCTTCCAGAAACTATTGAATCAAAAAACATCGTTATAACTGCTGTCCTATCAAATCCCTCGTTTTTCTTTAATGCGTTTCTAACTTTACTTGAAAGGTTTGAGCAAAAGAAGATTTTTTTAACAGAGACTGAAATCTATGAAATATTTGATGCTCTTATTAATCAGAGAGAAAATTGCGAACATGTATTAAGTTTCATTAAAAAGTATCAGAAAAAAATTGAAAAAATTCCGAAGTACGATCAATATGCAAGAGGGGAACTCTGCAATATTAGAGGCTATGAAAACTTATTGTTATGGCTGAGGTTCTTCGAGTTGAATATCCAGAATGTTGATCTAATTCAAATTTTATTAAATCAGCCTTCGATAAACTCCCTTCAAAATGTGTTGTTTTGCCTTGAAAATATAGATAAGGATTCGAAAATTGGTTATCTGAATAAAATGCTTAACTCTGATAACCCCACAGTTCTTTCCGTTTGCTTAATTTACATAAACTCGGATGAAACATTATTAAGAATATTTGGGAGGGGAGAAGCATTTCAAAAATATAAGTATTTCCTGGGTAAGGGAACGTCTGAGCGGAGCCAATTTCAGAGTTATTTTACATTTTCAAAGAAGGCATCAAAATTATCAATGATAATCAGGAGATCTAATAACCCACAAAATTTTGCTGATTTCAACATTCAACAGCATATTAATGTTGGAGATGTAACCAGAAAATAACAATGTCTCAAAATCGGTAATTAGTGATGTAGTGAATTCGGAAAACAAGAATGTAGTGTTTTCGGAAAACAGCGATGTATGATTCAAGGGACTGGGTTTTGCCCCATGGGGCAAAACCCAGTCCC
>JAPLDG010000086.1 GCA_026391845.1 Bacteroidota bacterium
CATCAGTCAGATAAGCAAAATCATGTCTGTGCTCGAACATCTTTAAAAGATCAGGCTCATGAATAACCTCAGCTCTTGCTGTATTGACAAGACAAGCAGGAATCGGCATCCTCGAAAGGAGCGCATAGTTGACAGACAGCTTTGTTTGGCTGTTTGCAGGGATATGTAAAGAGATAAAATGGCACGTACTATATAATTCTTCAACGGTTCCGACCCACTTTACACCATCCTTTTCAATTTCCTGGCGGGAAATGAAGGGGTCGTAAGCATATATTTCAATGCCAAAGCCTTTCGCGATACGGGCAACATTTTTTCCTACAAACCCATATGCATGAATTCCAAGTTTTTTACCCAGGAGTTCACTCCCGGATTTGCCATTAAAAAACCCTCGGGCATAATATACCATCATTCCAAGGGCCAGTTCGGCAACTGCATTGGAGTTTTGACCGGGAGTATTCATGGCAACGACTCCTTTCGCTGTAGCCGCCTGCAGATCAATGTTATCATATCCAGCACCGGCCCTCACAATGATCTTCAGTTTAGACCCGGCTTCAATGACTGCCTTATCAGCTTTATCACTCCGGATAATGACTGCGTCAACATCGCCGACAGCATGGATGAAATCGTCCTGACTTGTATAACCTTCAAGAAGAACCAGTTCAAACCCGGCATCCTCTATAACTTTGCGGATCCCTTTTACTGCCACTGGGGCAAAGGGCTTATCAGTTGCAACCAAAACTTTTGTCATGATATTTGTTTTAAGCGTTATTTTTTTCAAATTCGTGCATGGTATCAACCAAAGCCTGAACACTTTCAATAGGCATTGCATTATAAACAGATGCCCTGAAACCTCCAACTGATCGGTGACCTTTGATACCGATCATGCCTTTGGTTTTTGAAAATTCCATAAAAAGATCCTCTTTATCCTTGTATTGATCTTTCATCACAAAACAGATGTTCATCAGTGAACGACTATCTTTTGCAACAGTTCCCACAAACATCTTGCTATTATCAATCGCATCATAAAGGAGATCAGCTTTTTTGACATTCATCGCCTGGATGGCTTTTATGCCGCCAAGACTTTTAATCCAGCGCAACGTTTCAAGACAGGTGTAAATGGCGAAAACTGGCGGCGTATTATATAGCGATGGTTCTTTGGTATGTGTCGAATAATTGAGCATTGTCGGAATTTTGCGATCTGCTTTGACAAGCAATTCTTCTTTTATGATCACAAAAGTTACTCCTGCAGGCCCCAGGTTCTTCTGGGCACCACCATAAATCATGGCATATTTGGAAACATCAACCGGACGACTCAGTATATCCGACGACATATCAGCAATCAAAGGAATCGGACTTTCAATATCATAGCATATCTCAGAACCATAAATCGTATTGTTGGTCGTTATGTGGAAATAATCCGCATCATTGGGAATCGTATATCCAGTGGGAATATAACAGAAATTCTTATCGGCTGAGGAACCAACAACATTTACTTCACCAAAAAATTTTGCCTCTTTGATGGCTTTTTGCGCCCAAACACCAGTCTCCAGATAGGCAGCCTTCTTGTTAAGAAAATTATAAGGAATCATACAAAATTGCAGACTGGCGCCTCCCCCAAGAAAAACCACCTGGTAACCTGCTGGTATATTCAGAAGCTCATTAAACAGGGAAACGGTTTCATCAAGGATGGCCTGAAAATCTTTACTTCGGTGAGAAATCTCAAGCAAGGATAATCCGATGCCGTTTAGGTCTAAAATAGCTTTAGCTGAGTTTTCAACCGCAATGCGAGGAAGAATCGAGGGACCTGC
>JAPLDG010000157.1 GCA_026391845.1 Bacteroidota bacterium
TTACAACGCCAAATACCGATATTTTATTCGATTATCAGATTACTTATGAGAAAGGTGCCTGTGTATTACATCAATTACGCTATGTCCTTGGAGATTCACTCTTTTTTGAAACGCTTAAAGCATATTGTGCCGATTCCAGTTTAAAATTCAATTCGGCAACGATTGCTGATTTCAATGCAAAGGTGAACCAGGTTAGCGGTGAAGATTATGGCTGGTTCTTTAATGAATGGATCTTCCAGCCAAATCATCCGGTTTACCAGAATACTTATAATTTTCAAAGCCTGGGGAACAACCAGTGGAAAGTTAATTTTCAGATCAAGCAGGTTCAAACCAATGCTCCATTTTTCAAGATGCCGGTTGAAGTGCTGGTGCAATTCAGCGATGCGACTGATACCACTATCAGATTCATGAATGACGCTAACTATCAGCAGTTCTCCTGGATGTTTGGGAAAAAACCTGTCAATTTCAAATTTGATCCTGACAGACAGATTGTTCTGAAAGGTGGACATACTGTGGTTGGTCTCAATGAGTGCATATCAACCAACATACAAGCCAGTCTCTGGCAGAATACTCCGAATCCATCCAACAGTAAAACGCATATACGGTATTCAATTGATGAATCCGCTCATGTCATAATTGAGATAAGGGATATGCTGGGAGTTGTCATGCTGCGACTTGTTGACAGCAGGCAACCGGCTGGTCAATATGACCTCGACCTCGATTGTTCTAAATTTTCAGCGGGAAATTATCTCTATAGCCTTTCTACCGGAAATACGCGGATCGTTAAAAAGTTGGTAATAATTAAATAGAGCCATGAGAAAATTCAACCTGGCCGTTGTGTGGCTGATTTTATCAGCTGCTATGGGGGGTAATGCATCGAAAGCTGCAATTAAGCCGGCAGATACAGCCCACTTTTATACAAAGCACAGCTATGATGTTTTAAAGTACAAGCTGGATATAAATTTGTATCAATGTTATCAGTCTCCTTATCCCAAAGCTTTCACAGCCATGGAGGACGTAACGTTTATGGTTGATTCTGCATTAAGTTTCATCCAATTGAACGCCAATACAGCATCTATGGATATTGATTCTGTCAGTTTGGCAGGTACTTCTTTTACCCATCTGACCAATATTTTAACAGTAAATCTTGACAGGGCTTATCAGCATGGCGAGATTGTAAATGTCAGAATTTTTTACAGGCATAAAAATACCAACGATCATGGTTTTTACGCCTCCTCCGGCTTTGTTTTTACTGACTCGCCGCCTGAAGGTGCCCGGAAATGGGTTCCTTGCTGGGATCGTCCATCAGACAAGGCTACCTGGGAATTGAATGCCAAAGTTCCTCTTAATGTGCGGCTTGGTTCAACCGGAAGACTGGCTGATTCAACTATTTCCGGGGATACCATCAGGTATCATTGGGTTAGTGAAATCCCTGTATCAACATACCTGATTTCATTTACTTCGAGTGTTAACTATTTGATTCGTTCGCTGTATTGGCATACATTGGCGAATCCATCCGATAGCATACCCATCCGAATTTATCATAAAGCAAATGAATCCCTTGCCGTTATTGATGCCACCATCCTTCCACTGACAACTTTTTTCGCAGAAAAATTTGGAGATTACCCGTTTGAAAAAATCGGCTTTGCCACTTTAAACGGTTCGTTTCCATGGGGGGGGATGGAAAACCAGACGATGGTGAACCTGATGCCAGGGGGATACAGTGATGCCAACCTGATCGCTCATGAACATTCGCATCAATGGTTTGCAGATTTAATTACATGTGGCACATGGGCTGATATATGGTTAAATGAAGGTTTCAGAACCTATTGCCAGAATTTATGGCTTGAACATTCTGCTGGTTTTGAAGCATATAAAAGCAGCATGAACACCCTGGCGAACTATTACCTTTCTCATAATCCTGGCTGGTCGTTGTACCACCCCGAATGGGCAATTCAAACACCTGACGGCAATACCTTATACAATGAGGCAATTTCCTATAATAAGGGAGCCTGTGTGCTTTTTCAGTTAAGATATGTATTAGGCGACAGTGTTTTTTTCCAGCTGATGCACGATTATGCAACCGACACAAATCTGATGTATAAAAATGTTTACACGCAGGATTTTGTGGAGAAAGCAGATCAGATTTCAGGCCAAAATCTGGATTGGTTTTTCAATGAATGGGTGTATGGCCCAAACCATCCGGTTTATCAAAATACGGTTGCTATTGATAGCATTGGGGAAAGTTTGTGGAGGGTATCACTCCAAATAACTCAAACGCAGATTAATGCGGAATTTTTCAAAATGCCAGTTGAGGTCAGGATTCGTTTCCAGGATGCAACAGACACTATTGTTCAGGTTGTAAACGATGTAAATTATCAGAATTTTGATTTTACATTTTCAAAACGCCCTGTGAGTTTTGAATTTGATCCATACCGAAACATTCTGCTCAAGCAAGCTGCAACAGTTGTCAATGCACCCAATCCATTTAAAGATGCGACTTTTGTGTCATACGAAGTGGCATCGGAGAGAATGGTCACGATCTCTGTTCTGGACAGCAATGGAAACATGTTGAATCGTCCTGTAAACTCCATGCATTTACCTGGTTTGTACCGGCTTGAATGGGCAAACCCGGGATTATCACCAGGAAACTATTTTTTAAAAATGGAGGCTGGAGACTTTACAGATACAAAAAAAATACTGTTGATCAGGTAGTTATTGAATTTTTATAGGTCAAATTCAGCGGATTTTCCACCTGCTCATTTAATAGTGCAAAATCCTTGATTTCCTGCATTTCATCAATATAATGAAAGGTCAGACCCTGGATATATTCGGGTTTTATCTCCTCAATGTCTTTCCTATTCTCTTTGGACAATACGATATCTGTAAGGTTGGCGCGTCGGGCAGCAAGCATTTTTTCCTTAATCCCCCCTACCGGCAGCACTTTTCCTCTTAGGGTAATCTCCCCTGTCATGGCAAGGTGTTCGCGTACCTTAAATTGGGTAAACGCAGATGCCAGCGCTGTAAACATTGTAATGCCAGCTGAAGGCCCGTCTTTTGGAGTGGCCCCTTCCGGGACATGTATGTGAACACTCCAGTTTTGAAAAACTCCCGGATCAATTCCAAATAATTCGGAATGAGATTTTAAATATGCAAGGGCGATGGAGGCAGATTCTTTCATGACATCACCCAGGTTCCCTGTTAGGGTAAGGTCGCCTTTTCCTCTGCTCAGACTGACTTCAACAAACAGAATTTCACCTCCAGCCATGGTCCAGGCCAGGCCGGTGACCACTCCGGCAACTTTATTGGAAATAGACTTATCAGCTTGAAAAATCGGAATTCCCATGATCTTTTTCAGATCTGTTTCCACCAGTTTTTTATTAAACTTTTCCCTCGAAACAATGGCTATCACTTTACTCCGGATAATTTTTGCAATACTTTTTTCAAGTGTGCGAACACCAGATTCACGGGTATAATCTTCAATTATTCTGGTTATCAGTTCATCGCTGAACTGGATCTGATTTTTCTTTATTCCATGATCTTTAAATTGTTTTGGCAGAAGATGTCGTTTGGCAATTTCAACTTTCTCTTCAACCAGATATCCGGGAATATCAATAACTTCCATCCTGTCGCGCAATGCGGGGTGGATCGTGCTGAGGGTGTTGGCTGTTGCAATGAACATAATCCTCGAAAGATCATATTCTATTTCAAGATAATTGTCATAAAAGGAGCTATTCTGTTCCGGGTCAAGCACTTCAAGTAGTGCCGCCTGCGGATCACCATTGATATTCATCCCAATGACCTTGTCGATTTCATCCAGAACGAAAACCGGGTTTGAACTTTTTGTCTTTTTCAGACTTTGCAGTATTCTCCCGGGCATTGCACCAATATATGTTTTCCTATGTCCGCGAAGTTCCGATTCATCACGGAGTCCACCCAAAGACATTCTGGTGTATTTGCGACCCAGAGCGCGGGCAATACTTTTTCCAAGAGAGGTTTTCCCCACACCCGGGGGGCCTACCAGGCATAATATAGGGGATTTCAGGTCGCGTTTTAATTTGATCACTGCCAGATGTTCAATGATGCGCTCTTTTACCTTATCCAGGCCAAAATGGTCTTCATCGAGAACCTGTTGTGCATGATGAAGGTCAAGATTATCGGGTGTATATTCGGCCCAAGGCAGTTGTACGAGTGTTTCCAGGTAGTTTGTCTGGATCGAATATTCAGCGGCCATCGGGTGCATGCGCTGGAGTTTATTCATCTCCTTTTCGAAAACTTCCGATACCTCCTTTGACCATTTTTTATCTTTTGCCTGTTCGCGAAGTGCATTGATTTCCTGTGAATTCGGACTGCCTCCAAGTTCCTCCTGTATGGTCTTTAATTGCTGGTTAAGTAAAAAATCCCGTTGTTGCTTATCGAGATCGGTTTTAACTTTATTTTGTATTTGTTGCTTGAGATCTGCCACCTGAAGCTCTTTTGTCAGTAAAGTAAGCACAAGATTGGCACATTCAGTCAGATCAGCTACCTCTAGCAGTTTTTGTTTTTCGGACAGATCAACATTTAGATTGGATGAAATAAAATGAACCAGAAACGAGGGAGATTCAATGTTTTTTATGGCGAATGCCGCCTCAGATGGAATGTTCGGTGATTTGGTAATGATTTGGATGGCAAGGTCTTTCAGGGAGGCAATCAGCGCGCTGAATTCTCCGTTATCAGATGGAATAATCACAGGCGCTTCGAATGCAGTCACTGACGCCATGATGTATGGGTCAGACTGGATCATCTCACTGATCGCAAACCGGCGTTTCCCTTGGATAATAGCAGTATTGCTGCCATCTGGCATCTGTAGAATCTTGATAATATATGCAACGGTTCCGATTTGATTCAAATCATCAAATTCAGGGTCTTCAATATTTGCATCTTTCTGAGCGACAACTCCAATGATACGACTTCCCTTGTAATACTCGCGGATCAGTTTAATAGATTTATCGCGCCCAACGGTAATAGGAATGACCACACCCGGAAAAAGAACAGTATTGCGCAATGGAAGGATAGG
>JAPLDG010000324.1:0-8142 GCA_026391845.1 Bacteroidota bacterium
ATCACATAGGCAAGTGTGTCCAGGTCGAGGCCCCCGTATTCTGCCGGCGTTCGCAGTCCGAAAAAACCAAGATCACCCATCCTTTTGGTAAGCGGGATCGAAAATTCAGCTTTATCATCAAGTTCTTTGGCAACCGGTTTGACTTCACGTTCGGCGAAATCACGCACCGTTTTACGTATCATGTTGTGTTCTTCTGTTATATACATGGTTTTCAGGTTTCAGGTTTTTGAAAAATTTATTTGATTCGACTCTGTAAAATTCGTTGTTCAACATGCATGAATGGAAAAAACCTCTTCAGCCACTTTCAAGGTCTCGCTCCATTCAATTGGGTTAATATTGGATGTCAATGTTTTTTTCGCTTCGAACTCAATAAGATTCAGGGTGTTGAGATTGCCCAACAGCTCTTTCCCGGCCATCGGGCATCCGCCCAGGCCCATGATCACCCCGTCGAAGCGCCGGCAGCCAGACAGATACGCCGCGTTTACTTTGTCATACCATCCCTGGTTGGCGGTGTGCAGATGCAAGCCGAATTCCGTATCCGGGAACATCGGGATCAAGGTTGAAAAAACCTCCGCGATCAATGTTTCATCAATTTCCATGGATACATTTGAAAGTGGAATAATCCTGGCCCCGGCCTGATGAAGATTGCTTACCCATTCTGTCAATAGCTCAATGCTCCAGGGGTCGCCGTAAGGATTTCCGAAGGCCATCGAAATATAGATCACCGCTTGTTTTCCACTGTTGCGGCAGAGGCTGGTTACGATTTCCGTTGTCAGCAACGATTTTTCCACAGTCGAATTGACGTTTAGTTTCAGGAAAGACGGAGAAAAGGAGAAAGGGTAGGAGATGTGTGTGATTTCGTCCATCTCTGCCAGCATTTCCGCACCCCGGGCGTTAATAGCCAGGAACATCCGGTTGGTGGTTATGCCTTGAAGGTCAAGTTTCTTAAGCATTCCAAGTGAATCGGCCATTTGCGGAATGATCCTGGGCGAAACAATGCTTCCGATTTCCACCGTGTCAAAACCAACCCTCAGCAGGTGGTTGATATATCGAACCTTCTCTCCTGTGGGGATGATGTGTGAAAATCCCTGTAGCCCTTCGCGTGGTGATTCGATGATTTTTATCATCCTTTGCCGGTGAGGGATTTGGGAATCCTTCCGTTTTTGATGGATTCGGAGCGCAGTCGCCTTCCTGTGATCCGCTCAACCATGGATCCGATTTCCAGTACTTTATCAACATCAAGTTGGGTGTCGATGCCCATTTCGTCCATCATTACCACCATGTCCTCGGTGGAGACGAGTCCGACAAGATTCGGATCCTTGTAATAATAGCTTCCGGTGCCGGCAACAGGAACGCCGCTGACAAAGTTGGCAGGTTGTCCTCCGATTCCCCCCATCGTCGATTCGTAGTTGACCATGCCGGCCTGAAGCGCTGCCAGCACGTTGGCCAGTCCCCATCCGCGGGTCGTATGGAAGTGAACGATCTGTTTTTCGACCCGGACACCCGAGTCAAGCAACATGGAGTAGTACCGGTACACACGGTCGGGAGAAGCCGAACCATCGTGATCTGCATGTTCCACATCGTTTACTCCGATATCGAGCCAGCGTTTGGTGAATTCGATCGCTTTTTCCATTTTCGTCGGCCCTTCAATCGGGCAGCCCCAGATGGTACTGACGGTGCCGTTAACTTTCAAACCGGCTTCCCGGGCCATTGGAATATACTTTTCGGCCATTTTCCAGTAGTCGTCGAGGCTGAGACCGGAATTCTTGCGGTGGTGAGATTCGCTGGTTGATACCATGAGTAAAATCCGGTCGGGTCCCCAACCCTCTTTCCTGGCTGCAATGGCACGTTCAATGGCTTTTTCGCGGATGGTAATTGCCGTAATGGATACCTTGTCAATAAGGGATGCAACCGTTTTGCTGGTGCGGAGTCGCCTGAGTAATTCATCGGAGTCTTTGAACTGTGGCATCCCCGATGGATTTCCGAGATTGGCTACTTCGATGTGCCTGAATCCGGCAAGAATCAGTTGTTCTGCCAGCCACAACTTTGCATCGGTCGGGATGAAGTTCTCTTCATGCTGAAATCCATCCCTGACAGTGATGTCGCCGATGGTTACTTTTTTTGGATAGTTCATTTTCAGATTTTCAGATTTTCAAATTCAACAAGTATTTTACTGCTCTCCACCCGGTCGTTTATCGATACGTTGATTGACTTCACTGTGGCATCGCGGGGTGAAACAATGAGGTTTTCCATTTTCATGGCTTCAATGATCAGCAGGGATGACCTTTCCATGCATGGGCGAGGTAACATGGTTGCTGTCGCGGCCATGGGTATCGAATCCTGAGGCAAATACCGATTCAGCGAGAATATCATGGCGTCTCAACCTGAATATATGTCCGCCTGTGCTCACATACGCCTGGTTTTCACCGTTTTCGGAAATCCAGGCGAAATAATTGTGATGATCGATCGTAAAATCAATGCGGTTGGGAGAAAATGAAAGCGGAGATGCATGATACCGGATTCCCCGGATTTCAAATACATAACGGGCTTCAGAATAGCCGGGTACCTTAACGGTGATTTCTTCCTCTTCAAACTGCATTCTGATGCTCATCTGGTTTCGCCAATAACCGATGGCCTCCCAGAGATTCGGCTTTTCGCAGCATTCCGGAGTTGTTTTCAGATTGCGCTTCAGGGTGTACATCAGATAACCGATCATGGGAACATGCGCTGGAATTGCATTTTTTTCACCCATGATGTGACTTGCCAGCGCTGCAGTATGTTCATCGCAGAATTTAGTGGTGATGGTATTCGATATAAATGCTTCGCTCTGCAGCAATTTTACGAGATAGGTGATGTTTGTATTGATACCATGGATGATATAATCCTCCAGCGCAAGCAGCATGGCCAATCGGGCATCATGCCTGTCTTTGCCCCAAACCACCAGTTTACAGATCATGGGATCGAAAGAACTTTTGATCTCTGTTCCGGCTGTAACGCCTGTATCAATACGGATTCCGGGAACATCCGGTTCTTTGTAAAAGGTCATTCTGCCCGGTGATGGCTGGAAGTTGTTTGCAGGGTCTTCAGCGTAGATGCGGCATTCGATGGCGTGGCCGCTCTGGTGCAGATCCTCAGGCTGAAGCCTCAGGGTGTTGCCGGCGGCTATGTATATCTGTTCTTCGATCAGGTCGATCCCGGTTACCATTTCCGTGACCGGGTGTTCCACCTGGATACGGGTGTTCATCACGAGGAAGTAAAAGTTCAGGTCATGATCCACCAGAAATTCAATGGTGCCTGCATTGTTGTACCCAATTGCTTTCCCGATGGCTACAGCTGCAGCGCCCATTTTTTCACGCACGGCCGGTGTAAGGGTCGGGGAGGGCGATTCTTCGATAATTTTTTGATAACGTCGCTGGATGGAGCATTCACGCTCAAAAAGGTGGATTACGTTTCCGAAATTATCTCCGAGGATCTGTACTTCGATATGGCGTGGTTCCTCAATAAATTTTTCAATATAAACTGTTTCGTCTCCGAAATAGGCATTTGCCTGCCGGCTGGTTGCCTCGATGGCTTCGGCAAGTTCAGTTTCTTTGTAAACGATGCACATTCCTTTGCCGCCGCCACCGGCTGCAGCTTTGAGTAAAACGGGAAACCCGATCAGATGTGCCCTTTTTTCAAGTTCTTCTTTTGAACCGGTTACGCCTTCTGTCATCGGGATATTGATCTTTTTCACGAATGCACGCGCTTCAATCTTGTTTCCCATGATCCTCATTGCCTCCGGACGGGGGCCGATGAAGATGATACCGGCTTCGATGCAGGCTGTAACAAACAAGGGATTTTCAGCTAAAAAACCATATCCCGGGTGGATGGCATCGCAGCCAGTCTGCTTCGCCACCGCTATGATTTTAGGAATGTTGAGATAGGTTTCGCTGAGTTCAATTTCACCGATACACCACGCTTCGTCGGCCATGGTCACGTGCAGGGAGTCGGAATCGGCTTGAGAATAAACGGCCACGGAGGTGATTCCAAGTTTTTTGGTGGTTCGGATAATCCGTACGGCGATTTCACCGCGATTTGCGATCAGTATTTTGTGAATTGCGTTCATGTTATTTCACCCAGTTCGGTTTACGTTTTTCAAGAAATGCGTTCATCCCCTCCTGGCCTTCCTCCGACGCCCTGATTTCGGCGATCATGCGGGCCGTGTAATCATACGCTTCCATCAGGGAGAGGTTGTTCGCCACCTGGTGGATCAGCGTTTTACATTGGCTCATGGCTTTCGGGCCGCTTGTGCGCAGGAGAGTAATTGCATCTGCAAGGGTTTCTTCAAGTATTTCGGCGGGAACCGATCTGTTTACCAGTCTGAACCGCTCGGCTTCCTTTCCTTTGATTCTTCTGCCGGTGAGCATTAGCTCCTTGGCTCCATATTCACCAATCCGTTTGATGACGTATGGGGAGATACAGGCTGGCACGATGCCGATCTTCACCTCGCTGAGGGAAAAAGTCGCTTCATCGGTGCAGAAGGCCAGGTCGCAGGCTGAAAGTAGTCCGTTGGCCCCGCCGAGCGCTACCCCGTGAACGACAGCGATGGTAGGTTTGGGACATTCGTAGATCGACAGGAAGCACTTTGAAAGCAGGAGACTCTCGGTGTAATTTTGCTCATAGCTGTTTTGTGAAACGGCTTTCATCCAGTGCAGGTCAACTCCGGCACAAAAGGATTTTCCCTTTCCCCGCAGGATCACACAAAGAACTGACGGGTCGAGGGTTTCAAAGCAGTTGGTCAGCTCGCGCAACATCGTTTCATCAAAGGCATTGTGCACATCGGGGCGGTTAAGCCAGATGGTAAGAACCTGCTGGTTGAGGGTTAATTCAATGGTCGTATAAGATTTCATATGTTATAATTATAAATGTTTGGCTAAAGCCAATAGTTTGTCTGCATTTCTTTAACCACCAGCTAAAGCTGGTGGCAATTCAAAAGGATGATATTTTTTATAGAGCTGGCTCATTGTTTTATGTTTTACGAACGCTGGTTGTTTTTATTCTTTTCTTCAAGCCCCCTGGTTAAACTGGTTGCAATTCAGGAGAATAATTGTCATTTAGGGAATTGCCAACCGATGAATTGCCTCCAGCTTTAGCTGGAGGTCCCCAGGATTCATTAGCAATTTTGGCTTTAGCCAAATTTCTGAAACCCATGCTTTCTGATAAATTCCTCATATTCCTCTTGAAATGACCTATGTTTATGATGCTCTTCCTGATTTTTAATATAGTCTCTTGCCCTGTCAAGAATTGATGAACTGACTGATACTGCATAATATTCATCCTGCCATTCAAACTTTCCTTCAGATAAATTATGTTTGTTGATAAAGAATGATGATTCTCCTTGTATCATCTGCATTACTTTGCTTATAGATTGATCGATTCCTAAGGAAACCAAGCAATGGCAATGGTCTGAGTAACCATTGATAAAATCAATAAAGATATTTTTTTCTTTTGCATTTTCACGAATATGTTGCCATACCTGTTGCCTGACAAATGGCGTTAACAACATGCTCTGATGATTTTTGGTGGCCCATACAAAATGAATATAAACTTTTACAAATGGCATACGTGTTTCAATTCATGAATTTGGCTTACCAAAAGTTATTGCAACCCGGTTGCCCAAATAATTACATCCGGAAAATTCCATATTGTGTTTTTTCATATTTTCTGTTCTGCGATATCGCGATGGCCAATCCCAGGATTTTACGTGTATCAACCGGGTCGATAATGCCATCATCCCACAGACGTGCCGTGCTGAAATAGGCTGAACCCTCCTCCTCGTATTTTTTCAGGATCGTTTGCAGCATTTTTTCCCGCTCTTCCACGGATAAGGTTTTTCCTGCCGCCTTGAGTTGATCTTCTTTCACGGTAATCAGAACATTGGCGGCCTGTTCGCCTCCCATGACGGAGATTTTGGAGTTGGGGTACATGAACAGAAACCGGGGTTCATATGCCCGACCCGCCATGGCATAATTTCCGGCGCCGAACGACCCTCCGAATACCACTGTGAATTTGGGGACATTGGCATTCGCAACCGCGTGGACAAACTTTGCACCATCACGGGCGATGCCGGCACGTTCATATTGTTTTCCGACAATAAAGCCGGTGATGTTCTGTAAAAAAAGGATCGGGATGTTTCTCGAAGTGCAAAGTTCCACAAAGTGGGCGCCTTTCAGGGCTGTTTCCCCAAAAAGCACGCCATTGTTGGCGAGGATGCCAACCGGGTAGCCCATGATCCGGGCAAATCCGGTGGTGATGGTTGGCGCGTACCGTTCCTTGAATTCATGAAACAAACTTCCGTCAACGATGCGGGCAATGATCTCTTTCGAATCGACAGGTTTTTTAAGATCCACCGGGAGGATCCCATACAGCTCTTCCGGATCATAGGCGGGTTCTTCAACAGGATGGGTTTCCACTGCCTGGTATTCATGCCGCTGGATTGATTCAAAAATATTCCGGCAGATCTGGATGGCATGCACATCGTTTTCAGCCAGGTGGTCGGCCACGCCTGAGATGGAAGTA
Source organism: Bacteroidota bacterium (assembly GCA_026391845.1). Taxonomy (GTDB): domain Bacteria; phylum Bacteroidota; class Bacteroidia; order Bacteroidales; family FEN-979; genus CAIVAT01. Next base: position 6,559 of record JAPLDG010000324.1, read on the forward strand.
TGTACTTCAGCGCCACCAAGTTCTTCGGCAGAAACCTCTTCTCCGGTGGCTGCTTTTACCAGCGGGGGACCACCGATGAAGATTGTTCCCTGATTGCGGACGATGATGGTTTCATCGCTCATCGCAGGCACGTAGGCGCCACCGGCAGTACACGATCCCATCACTACTGAAATCTGCGGAATTCCCTGGGCTGAAAGCCTTGCCTGGTTAAAGAAAAACCGGCCAAAATCATATTTGTCGGGAAAAACATTGGCCTGCTCCGGAAGGAATACACCCCCTGAATCAACGAGATAGACACATGGGAGCCGGTTTTCCATCGCAATCTCCTGCGCCCTGACATGTTTCTTGATTGTTTCCTTGACATAAGTGCCACCTTTCACGGTGGCATCATTGGCCACGATCATCACCTCCTTGCCATGGATGACACCAATACCGGTAATGATACCAGCCGAAGGGAACCCGTTGTCGTATAGTCCGTAGGCAGCAAGGGCAGATAGCTCGATAAATGGCGTATTCCTGTCAACCAGCAGATCAATGCGCTCCCGGGCTAAAAGTTTACCCCGCTCTTTGTGCCTGGTTACTACCGGCTCAGGCCCGCCTTGCCTGATGGTGGCAAGATTATCTTTGTACCGGGTAAGAAGTTGTAGAAACTCTTTCCTGTTTTGTTGGTATTCCGGGCTGCCGGTATTGATTTTGCTTTCTATTCGAAACATGGTATGTGTCTGAAATACAAAAATATAACGGAAATAGGCAAAGTTGTATCCGTTTGGAAATATCGCGTACTAAATTAAGAATAATTCTAAATTATACAAACTATTTCTAAAATATCCAACGTAACTTTGCGTTCGTTTTTCAAAGGTACAATAGAAGACCATAAAATTTCCATGTGTTTTTTCCAATGTGTTCTATTGTGTCTGATGTGGTAAAAAAAGATAAAGTTATAGTGAACATTTATACAGACAGAGTTTCTCAGGAACTGACACTTGAACAACTGCTTGAATACGAGCAGTTGAAAGGGGAGAGGACTACCCTGAGAAAGGCTTTTGCCGCCATGCTGAACCAGTCGGAACGGGATGAAGATTCACGCTACGCGCAGATGGTTTTGGAGACAGCTGCCATCATTCTGGATGAAATGAACCTTGGACCTGAATCAGTTAAGTGTTTGATAATTAAAAACCTTGCTGACAAAGGAGTCTTGTCACCTGAAAAAATTGAAAGCGAATACGGAATGCCTGTCAGGGCATTGGTAGAGGGGATCAATAAGCTGGAGCGGCTCGATACCAAGAAGTACAGTACAAATACTGAAAATTTTATCGGATTGCTGTTAACACTTTCCGATGATATCCGCGTATTGCTGATCCGTTTGGGTATGCGGTTGTACGACATGCGGCATCTTGAGGACTATTCGGTTGAAAAACAAGGTGTTATCACAGGAGAGACACGGGCGCTTTACATTCCGATTGCCCATCGTCTGGGGCTTTACCGGATTAAAAATGAGATGGAGGAACGTGTGATGCGTTTTCTCGATCCCCACAGATATGCCGGCATCGAATCGAAACTCAGGGACACCAAAGCTGATCGCGA
>JAPLDG010000324.1:8192-19157 GCA_026391845.1 Bacteroidota bacterium
ACCGATCGAACAGGTACTTGTTGAAAGTGGATTTGACTGCGAATTGAAGAGCAGGGTAAAATCGATCCCCTCCATTCACCGGAAAATGGTTACCCAGAAAGTTGATTTTGAGAAGGTGTATGATCTTTTTGCCATCCGGGTTATCCTGAATAAGACCATCGAAAATGATGCTGCAGACTGTTGGAAAATATACTCACTGATAACGGATATTTATACACCGAACCCCCGCCGTTTGCGCGACTGGATCTCCTTCCCGAAATCGACCGGCTATGAATCACTCCATACAACGGTTATCGGGCCTGAGGGAAGATGGGTAGAGGTTCAGATCCGCACCCGCCGCATGGATGAGGTGGCCGAAAAGGGGCTGGCTGCCCACTGGAAGTACAAAGCCGGGAATAAAGCTCAAACCCGGGATGCCCTCTTTGCGGATGTTCGCGAGTTGCTTGAAAATCCCTCGCAAAGCTCTCTTGAAAAGTCGATCAGCCGCGATAAAAAGGCGCTTTACACGGACGAGATTTTTATATTCACGCCAAAAGGCGATCTGAAAAAGCTCAAATCAGGGTATTCAGTGCTGGATTTTGCTTTTGAAATCCATTCCGAAATCGGATCTACCTGCACAGGAGCAATTGTGAACGGGAAGATGGTTCCTCTTAAACACATCCTGGAAAACGGGGACATGGTGAAAATCATGACCTCAAAAACACAGAAACCGAATCCCGGCTGGCTTGAAATAGTGAAAAGTCCGAGAAACATTGCCCGGATCAAGCACGCGCTTAAAATGGAGGCCTACAAGGAGGCAGATTTTGGCAAGGAGATCATTAAGAACAAAGTGTCGCAGCTGGGCTATGAATTTGCTGATCCGCTGGTGAACAAACTTGCAGCTTATTTCGGATGTGACAGCATCATGGAGCTTTACCAGCGTTTCGGCGAAGGGAAGGCTGACCCGCTCAAGATTAAAAAAGCGCTTTTAGAACCCGATCCGGGAATTGTACCCGTTCCTGAAAAGGAGGAGACCTTCCCGGAACGGATTTCCGGTATGATGGCCGGGAAAGAAGATTTTGTGATCATTGATCCGAAAATCAAGTCTTTACACTACCAGTACGCCCGGTGCTGCAGCCCCGCGCCAGGCAATTCGATTTTTGCATTTGTAAGTGTATCCCAGGGGATTAAAATTCATAAAACAACCTGCGCCAATGCACATCAGCTTATTACACGCTATCCCTACCGGGTGCTTGAAGCCCGGTGGAAGGAGATGAAATGAACGTCGAGCCAATTATCGAGATCAGGAATGTTCACAAATCATTCAAAACCGTTCAGGCCGTCAGGGGGATAGATCTTTGCATCTCTCCTGGTCAGTTTGTGGCGGTTTTGGGCCCGAACGGGGCGGGTAAAACCACACTGGTAGAAATGATAGAGGGCATTCAGCAACCCGACTTTGGCGATATCTTCATCATGGGTAAAACCTGGAAGGGGAATGAAAAGTATCTGCGTCATCTCATCGGACTTTCGTTGCAGGAGACTCATTTTATCGACAAGCTCAGTGTATGGGAAACCCTGAGGCTCTTTGCCAGTTTTTTCGAAATCGGGAAAGACCGGTGCGAAGAGACGCTGAACCTCATCGGGCTGGAGGAAAAGCGCAAAGCCTGGGTGGTGAATCTTTCGGGCGGGCAGCGTCAACGCCTTGCACTGGGGATCGCTTTGCTCAACAAACCCAGGGTACTGCTGCTGGATGAGCCAACTACCGGACTCGACCCCAATGCCCGCCGCGAAATCTGGGCCATTCTTCTCAAGTTGAAAAATCAGCTGAACACCTCTCTTGTGCTTACAACGCACTATATGGAGGAGGCGGAGCAGCTATGCGATTATATCGTGATCATCGATCATGGGAAAATTTTGAAACAGGGATCCATTGCCGAATTGCTGGGCGAAATTCAGGATCTGCCCGTCAAACCATTGGAAATCCGCAAAATAACCCTCGACGACCTTTTTATCTCACTGACCGGACGCCACCTCAATGATTGAACGGATATCCCATAACCAGTTGTTCCAACTGATCCTAGCCAACATCAGGGAGCTGATCCGTGAGCCAGGGGTGCTTTTCTGGGGCATTATATTTCCGATCCTGATGTCGCTGGGGCTTGGCGTCGCATTTACGAGGAAAAAAGATGTTGTTACCAACATCGGGGTGATCGGGCAAACCCATTTCCGGAAGATCACAGTTCCCGACGATAAACTGGGCAATAATACCTTTATTTTTCAATCACTGACCTGGAAAGAAGCGATGATCAAGCTAAAAAGGGGCAATCTGAATCTTATTCTGGAGGAGAAAAACGGCGCGGTACAGTATCATTTCGACCCGATGAATCCCGATGCCCAGTTAACCTATCTGAAGCTGGCAAGGGTACTCAATACACCCACTTCGTTGGGAAAAGCGACCAATTCTGAGATATTGCCCCTGAAAGTCAACGGGACAAGGTACATAGATTTTCTGATTCCCGGACTGATCGCCATGGGGGTGATGATGTCGTGTATGTGGGGGGTCAGTTATGCCATTATTGAGCGCCGGTCGAAGAAACTATTGCGTCGCATGGTGGCAACACCGATGAAGCGGTCGAATTTTCTGATTGCCCTGATTACGGTCCGGGTAATGATGAATTTTGTGGAGGCCGGTTTGCTCTTCCTGTTTGCCTGGCTCGCCTTTAACATCACGGTACAGGGCAATGTTGCTGCTCTGTTTGCCTTGTTCATCGCCGGGAATTTTGCTTTTGCAGGAATCGCCATATTTATCTCATCACATACCGCTAAAACTGAAGTGGGGAACGGACTGATCAATGCCCTGAGCATGCCGATGATGGTGCTTTCGGGTGTGTTCTTCAGTTATCACAATTTTCCGGAATGGAGTATCCCGGTGATTCAGAAATTTCCCCTTACGATGATGGCCGACGGCATCAGAAGCATCATGACCGAAGGGGCGGGCTTTGCCGAAACGGTATTGCCAATTGCCATCCTGGCATCAACCGGCTTGATTTTCTTTGTGGCTGGAATGAAGATTTTCAGGTGGCATTGAGAAAAAAAAAGCAGGCCTCTTCCGAAGCCTGCTTTTATCAATAAAACGGGATACGATCAGTATCGGATCACTTTCTCAACCTCGGTGGTTGTGCCATGACCGATGTGCAGAATATAAACACCAGGTTTTTGCTCTCTCAGCGAAAACAGGTGTGATCTGCCTTCAACGAGCATGGTCTCCTTCACCAGTGCGCCATACGCATTATAAATCCGCACAGTCACCGGCCAGTCACGGTTTTCAGTTGAAAGCACCAGATTGAAATCTCCGTTTGTCGGGTTGGGATAAATGAAGCAAAATCTGCTGCCGGGAAGTTCCGGGTTGTCCCCGAGTCCGGTGGAACCATCCTGTAAGCTGCTGTCAACAGCCACAAGCGGATTTGACGGGGGCAAAGGAATGCAGTATTGCCCGGTTGTCGTGATATATCCATGCATGTAACCTCCTGAAATCACCCTGGTGACCGGCAGGTATCTGATATTCTGACCGGCAATAAAAGTAGCGCTGCCTCCCGACTGAACCTGGAATACAGACCCGCTGCCTGCCACTGTTATGGTTTGCGTGGCATTGTTGCAACGAACCTGTCCGGATGCAATTACCTCCCCGGGAACAGAAAGAGTCACGGGAACGCAGTATTGTCCGTTTGTCGTGATATAGCCACGCATATAGCCGCCCGAAAACACTTTGGTTCCAGGCAGATACCTGATCTTTGATCCGGCGATGAAGGTAGCGCTGCCACCTGTCAGCACCTGGAAGGAAGATCCGGCGCCAGCTACCGTTATCGTTTCAAACGCGTTGTAGCATCGCACCTGCCCGGAAGAAACTGTCTGGTCAAGCACGGAGAGCGTTGTTGGTACACCTCCGGTACTATACAAGAAGGGAACCGGTTTGATGTTATTTCCCTCATTGCTTTCAACAACTATGCCGGTGCCATCGGCAACGAACAGGATGTACCAAATCTGCCCTGAAGATCCGGCAGGTACGAATTGCCTGGTCAAAACAGATACAGATGCTCCGGCAGCAAGAGCGCTGACAGCGCCGGATCCGATGTACTGGTCAGACACCGATTTGAGACTATCGGCGGAGAGGTAGTACTGAACCACGCTGGCAGTTGAAGAGATTGTTCCGGTGTTTTTAATTACGCAGCGCATATCTGCTGAATCTCCCGATGCCTGTATGGTATCATGGAACATTGATGCTGACAAAACGATCAGGTCACGCGGTGGCAGGGTCACAGTGATGTTGATGTTGTCGGTGGCTGTACAGGCCATACCATTGGTAACAACCACTGAATAATTGTGCAATCCGATACCGGCTGTTGCACCGTTGACGGTGATAGTTTGGGTTGTTGCCCCTGTATTCCAGAGATAAGTGTATCCCGAACCTCCGTCAAGCACAATCGACTGGTTGGTGTAAATGGTTGTATCGGCTGGCAGGCGCACAAAGGGGAACACCACTGTTTTTATAATGCTGTCAACGCATGCGGTATTGTGCGTGATCTTCAGTTTGCACTGATAAACCCCCGGAATCGTGTACTGGTGTGAAATGCTTCCACGGGTCGTATAATCAACAATTCCGTCGTTGTTAACATCCCATGCGTATGTGGCAGCGGGATCGACTGAAGTAGATAAATCGGTGAACTGGATCGGAGTGGTGATACAGGTTTGCACAAAAGAAAAGTTTGCATGCGGTTGAGTGCACGGAAAAATAGTAAACGATACCTTTTTGTACAAGCCCCACTTTTTTCCGGAATCCTTCGCCCGTATATAGAGATTGTGTGCTCCGAGAGAGATTGAAGTCGTCGGTATCCCGCCATTCCAGGTAACTTCATCTCCCGGCGTGACAGTAAAAGGAATGCCATTGCCAACCCCAGGGTCGGTGTCGAGGAAATACTCCACAGCCAGCAAGGGTGGCTGAAAAGTTTCTGCATTCCGGCGTGTCGTATCGTAAACAAAGAAAGATTCTGACATGCTGTGGCTCCATTTTCTCCCCTGATCTTTGGTTCGTGTGGAAATATAGTGGAATCCAAGCAAAAGGGTATCCACGGTATAGCTATAGTCCACTTCAACCAGATCCCCGGGTGTTACTGCAACGGTTGTACCCATCCCAATCCCGGGATCTGGCCTTGAGTCGATGTTAAGGTCAACGAAATACTCAGAAGAGGTAAGCGGAGGCTGATTTGTAACAGGCACCGGTGCCGGGATAGCATGAACATAGAATTCCTCCTGCCGGTGCATGCTCCAGCGGTGGAAAGTATCCATCACACGGATAAACACATAATGATAACCGGGGGTAAGCCCGCTTACGCTGCACCCTGTGAAATAATCCACGGTATCCGAAGCCGCAATGTTGATAGGTGTTCCAAGACCAGCTCCGGGATCGGTATCAAAGAAGTACTCGGCAGTAAGGATATTCTCAGGAGCAACCGCATGTGTGCCTATGGTGATACTTTTTACTACCGGGCAGTGGCCATCGCTAACCTGTACTGTGTAACTCCCCGGACTCAGACTATTGGCAAACATGGTTGTTGCCCCGGAAGACCAAAGATATGAATAGGTTCCACTTCCACCTGACACTTCAACCCACGCGCTTCCGTTGTTTTTCCCTCCGCTTGCATCCGTTTTATTTACGGTAACCGAGGGGCGCGGATAGCTGGTAACAACAACAACCTGGGATTTGACTTCCAGGCCTGTAATTGTCCTGAGCCAGCAATAATAAGTGCCTGTAGTTTTAGCCCAGATCGATTGGGTTGTCTGACCGGTTGGCCACCATTTATAGAGGTACCCCGCTGAAACCTGAAGTTTCACTGAATCACCCTGGCAAAGTGAAGTATTTCCTGTAACCGTTAACGTTGCAGGAGGCAGCGGGCCTACGATAACCTGTTTGAGGATGGAAGCCTTGCACGTATCGGAATTGATCACCGTGAGTTTAACATCATAATTACCTGATAGAGCGAATGTTCGAGTAATGTTTTTCGAAGTGTACTCAATGGTGCCATCGTTGTTAATATCCCACTGATATGTTACACCACCGGCAAGATTCCCGGAGGTATTGGTGAATGTAACCGGTGAGCCCGCCACCGCTGTTCCGATGGTGAAATCAGTCGTAGGCGTTATGCACAATGTATTTTTCACCGTAAAGCTTAACCGGCTGGCAATGCCCCATTTGCCGCCTTCATCCCTGGTTCGCAGATATACATAATGCGTCCCGACGGTCAATCCGGTAACAGGGAGAAAACGATCCATGGTAATGGAATCTCCGGTCGGGCTGAAAGGAATAGCGGTTGCGTATCCCTGGCCAGGATCTGTGTCGTAAAAATACTCGGCTGCTATGATCTTGGGTTGCACGACTGCAGGAAGAATTCCCGGAACGGCATAGATGTAAATCTTCTCTGCATCCGAAATACTCCATTTGCCAAGACTATCCATGGCACGTACCGACAGATTATGAAAACCTATTGGCAAACCGGTGGTCAATGCCGTGAAATCTTTGGTAACTTCGTCTCCTTTGGTCAGTGACACAGGGTTTCCGTTTCGCGGACCCGGATCTGCGTTGAGGAAGTACTCGGCTTTGACGATGGAGGGCTGGGAACCAATGGTTACCGGACTCACGGTATAAATGTAGAACTGGTTGTTCAGGATCAGGCTCCAGCGGCCATAGGTGTCACGCACACGGATGTAGATATTGTGAAATCCCGGAGAAAGGCTGCCCATCGGCATACAGGTAGCGTAAAATACAGTATCGCCACCAGCGATGTTCATTGGGATTCCGCTGCCAACACCCGGTTCCGTATCGAAAAAGTATTCTGCACCCACGATGTCTCCCGCATTTACAGGATCATTTCCGATCGTAAAGCTGCGGATCACCGGGCATCGACCATCACTGATGGTTACCGAATATGTTCCTGCCGAGAGGTTGTTGATGATTGACAGGGCGCTTCCTGTTGACCAATGATAGGTGTAGTTCCCGGTTCCTCCGGTTGCATTGCAAATGGCCGTGCCGTTTGCAGCTCCGCCGGAAGCGTTGATGGTAACAATCTGAACAACAGGTAGCGGATATACGACAACATGGACAATACGCGAAAATGCCTGGACGCCATAGGTATTGGTAAGCCGCACAGCGTAATCACCCGATTGATTCACCACAATGGTACGTGTGGTTTCATCATTGCTCCAGTAATATTTGTAACCAGATTGGGCGGAGAGTTGCACAGAGCCGCCTTCACAAAAAGTCAGCGCGCCGGTTATGGTGAGAGTTGTATCGATTACCGGGCTCACCACAATCTGTTTTGTGATGGAAGCATAACATGAATCAGCATTTTTAACCGTCAACCGGGCATTGTAGAGGCCATAAGCAGCATAGGTATGGTTCACGTTCGCAGTCGTGTAGTCGATCGCTCCATCGCCGTTTACATCCCACTGATAAGTTGCCGCAGGCGCAATTGAAGAACTGAGGTTCACAAAATGGGTCGGATTCCCAAGCACACGAACCGTATCGACTGAGAAGTCAACGACAGGACATGTACAGGTAACATACCTCACAAGAAAGCTGGTTCTTTGCCAGAGTCCGGTAAAACCCTTGTCATCATAAGCTCTCAGGTACAGGTAGTGCGAACCCGGGTTTAATCCGGCGGTCCGGATATCCCGCGTCAGGTCAATGGTGTCGTATATGTTTGACTTGATTTTGGTACCATTGCCGATACCAGGGTCTGAATCAAAAAAATATTCCGCCCCTGCGATCGACTTGTATTTTTTTGAGAGGTCTGATCGCTGGTTATCATAAATATAGATCGGAGACCTGGCATAGATGCTCCATTTTCCGCTGGCATCCCGGGCTCGAACATACAGATTGTAGAATCCGGTAGTAAACCCGGTGGTTGGTATGGTGAAATCTTTGGTAACCTCATCTCCCGCAGTGACAGGAATATTCACCCCGTTCCCGGCTCCGGGATCGGTGTTGATGAAATATTCTGCCTTTGTAACCTGGGGTTGTACAACCAGAGGCGGATTGACATCCGGCTCGCGGATATAAACCACGGCGCTTTTGTCAATGCTCCATCTTCCATAGGTGTCACGGGTTCGAAAGTAAAGGTAGTGGTAGCCCCTGGTCAGTTCTGGAAATGAGACGATGGTCAGGAAATCGACCGTGTCGGAAGCCCAGGTGATTACGGGTGTTCCATTCCCAATACCCGGATCTGTATCAAAGTAATATTCCGCTCCGCTGATATTTCCGGCAGCTGATGCCTGATTGACAATCGTGAAACTTTTAATTACCGGGCAACTCCCATTGGAAACAGTCACTGAGTAATTTCCGGTTGCCAGTCCCTTCAGGCAGGAAACCGTTACGCCATTGCTCCAACGGTAAGTGTAGGAGCCGGTACTTCCGCTCACATCTACCCAGGCAGATCCATTGGCGGCTCCCCCGGTGGCATTGTGGTATGTCAGGTTCACGAGCGGAACTTCATTTACCTGGATATGCACGGTTGCAGAACGGCGCGAAATTCCGGCACTGTTTTTTATCCAGCAGAAGTAATCTCCGCTGGATTTCACCGTAATCGCCCGGGTAGTTGCCCCGGTTGACCAGTCAAAGGTTGTCCCTGCTGCATAGTTATTGGAGGTCAGGACAGCCGAATCCCCTTTGCAGAAGGTCGTAGCGCCTGCTATCAGCACGACTGTGCTTGGCATGGGACCTGTTACCACATCCCGGAGGATCATCGTTTTACAGGTTGGAGAATTTTCTACGATCAGTTTGACCTTGTAATAACCCGGCACTGCAAATGTGTAATTGATATTCTGAGTAGTATATTCGATCGTGCCATCATTGTTGATGTCCCATTTGTATTGTGTACCACCTGTAATATTGGTGGAAAGGTTTGTGAAATGGCAGGGACTGCCTGAATTGACCGTATCGAAAGTGAAGTTAGCCACCGGCATGTTGCAGGTGGAAGTGTCCACGTGGAATTTGGCTCGTTGTGCCAGTCCCCACAGGTTGTTTTCGCCCATGGCCCGGATGTAGAGGTAGTGATACCCCGTATCGAGACCATTGACCCTGAGATAACGGGTTGCATCGACTGTATCTCCCCGGATGAGTGGCAGGGAGGTTCCCATGCCCTGGCCGGGGTCAGTGTCGAAAAAATATTCAGCTTTTGTGATTGGAAAGTATCTTGGTGAGATCACCGGTTGTGGTTGTATTCCATAGATGTAGAACGATGTTGTCATCACCACCCCCCATCGCCCGACCGCATCCCGGGTCCGCACGATGATTAAATGGTACCCTGGCGGAAGGCCACTGGTAGAAAAACTGAAATCTTTTAATACCGTATCTCCGGGTGAAATCGTCAATGGTGTGGCAAGGCCTACACCAGGGTCGGCATCTACAAAATACTCCGCTCGTGTGAGTACCTGTGCATGCGACGTGCCGGCTGCCATGAATAGCAGCAGCAGAACCCGAAGGATTCGATTTTTCATGTGAAAAATCTTAGTTCTGTTTTTTGGCCTTGAAGTGAACATTGAGCGTACCGCCCGCTGGCACCGAACTTCCGCTGGGGAGCGTCAGTTCCATCATTTGCGGGTAGTGGGGGTGTGCGCCTACATTATAGGGCAACATTCCGCCATAGATGCCGATATCGGTACCATCCGTCCCGGCAAGTTTACCGGGCGAACCGGCTTGCAGGTGAAAATCATATGTATAAGCGAAGGCTCCCCCTGAAGGAGGGTATGTGACAAACATGGGGTTTGTGGCATTGAGGTTGCCGCTTCCCACATTCCCGGCTCCGGGAACTGCAGAGCAAAGGTAAGTGATGTTTTTTGTGAAGGCACAATTGGTGCATCCAGCCGGTTCAGAACCATAGAATATATTATTTTCAATGATCAAAGAGTTTACTGTGTAGAAAGTGGCGGTTACTCTGTTGATGAACAGGTTGTTGCGTAGAAATACTGAACTTAAAATGTTTGAGGCGCCCGATTGAATGGAGGCATTGTCAAAAATATTGTTATGAATATAAATATTGACCAGGGTACTTGAGTTAAAATATATATATGAACCGTTATTAAAGAGGCAATTCCTGACTGTATCATTGTGATAGTAGTAGCCCTGAAATCCAATGGTACTGATCCGGCATCTTTCAACCAGTACATTGTCGATATTTTGTGTTGAGCTGTTCCCGCCCGAATAATTTCCATTAAAGTAAAGGTAGTTTGTAAGTGAAATTCCCATTATTTTTGTTCCGCTTGCGCCCAAGAACTGGCTTGTTCTGTTCAGATAGATATAATCAACGGAGGTGTTGCTCCCATAGGGGTTGTTGTAGCCGGCACCCACGAGTACCAGCGGTTTGGAAATGGTCACACTCCCATAATTCGTTGCTGATCCTGCAATCATAAGGGTATCGCCCAGTCCGGCAGCATCGATGGCGGCCTGCAGGGTTGTATATTGTCCCGGACTGGAAGGGTTGTTGCTAACGGTTTTTATACCGGCAAAGGCGCCGGCTGTCATGGCCATAAAAAGTGCCAGAAGAAGGTAGGTTTTTGCTTTCATTTGTTGAATTTGTCAGATTAATAAAAAAGGTTGGCTGGGGAAATTTGAAAATTTCTGCGAACAAAAATAACAAATAAAACGCTATAAAATAGCATGCGGTAAAAAAACATTCAGGGTAATGTTGTGATACTCTGGAATAGTGCGTTCAAAAAAATGAGGGACATTATTTGAAGTTCTGCATGAAACTGGCAAGCATCCGGAGCAATCTTCAAACAAAAGAGGCTGTCCTTTTGGGACAGCCTCTAAGATTAAAATCGTTTTTGGTTAAGCTTATACCAGTTTAACATTTACAGCATTTAATCCTTTTTTACCTTCGGTCAGGTCGAATGTTACTTCGTCATTTTCCCGGATACGGTCAATTAAACCAGAGG
>JAPLDG010000025.1 GCA_026391845.1 Bacteroidota bacterium
AACGTTCTTGTCGGGCAGTATCGTGGAGAATATTGGTCAAGCGATCGCCAGGTGCCACGTATTCCAACTCGTGTTTCAGGAAGAATAAACCATTTGCGCATGTCAACAGAATATGACAAATCTGCCATCAACTGGAGAGGAAAGGTCAGGTTAAAGTCGCGATGGTAATCGTAAGGTCCCCAGTCATTCACTTTGGCAGTTGAAACGAGTTTGACTTTTTTATAAATGATTCTGAAATCAGTACCATAGCGGTGAACTAATCTTGTATCACTTCCATTGGCCTGCGCATTACCCCCGTAAAGATTAACAATAAAGCCAAATTTTGGATTTATTTTTGACACAATACGCGAACTGACTTCCCACAGGTCATGCGCAGGAGGTGCGCCGGGGAATGCAAAAATGGTACGTCCGTTTGCCATAATGCCGATGGCAGCATCCTGTGTTGTGGTTTGATGACGATAAACAAAATCGGCGCTTATTGCAAATGGCGCATCTTCAATTTCATCGCTATCCCAGGCCCACATCCAGGTGGCGGGTGTGGGATCATACGCGATTAACAGCTCCCCGGCTGTTGTTTCTCTGTTTTGCCGAACGGCAAACGGGTCTTCGAGAATGTTTCTTGGCCTTCCGGGAGCGGGAACAGTGTTTGATATGGGTCCGACAATGGGTTTTTGCCATAGGAAATTTGGAGCTATCTGGAAATCACCTATCCCAAGGGTTAATCCAGTTAAAAAATTATACTGGTTGCCACTTCCGCTATCTTTCAGACGCCATCCGGTAAATGTTTTTGTATAATCTGCTCCGCCATTGGCAACCAAACCCATCACTGCTCCTTGTGCGTACCAGTTGACCGGTCCGGCTGAAACGGTAATTTTTGCTTTACCTCCCCACGTGTCTTTCAAGGTTATTTCGTCTGTATATACTTTGTAATTTCCTTCACTGCCATCAGCAATCTGAAAAGAATCACCAATTCTTGGCTGACCTGACCATAAAACACCAAGATCGAAACCTACTTTCCCCAACTTTGTGTTCACGCCAAGTGAAGCTCGGCGCGTTCTCGGTGTTGGTATCGCATAAGAACTTTGCGCCGAAGTATTCTGGGCTATATCGTCATGGTAAATACCGGTAATATCAAAGATGCCCAATGTGCGACTATACTTTACCAATACAGCCGGATTAGCGCCCCACCAAAGCTGAGGGCCAAAAGCAACTTTTAAACCATCCAGCGATTTTTTACCCTCGAACTCAAAACCAAAAGGTGCGTCGCCATTATAAATATCTATGTTTGCGCCATAATTTGCTTCCGGATATAATCCGAAAAAGTCCCCTTCGTATCCCCAATGATAATGCCCCGTACGATAAAAACCTTTGATATTAAACCACTTATCGTACCAGGTGAAATCGAAATTATACAATTGTATCCGGTTAAGTGATCTGATAGCCAGCGTGCCCTGATTGGTTTGTACCTCCTGGGTACGACCGCGGGTTTCATAAAATATTTCATCAATAGGATTATCGGCTACATTTCCAAGAATATTGAAAGATACATTTGCTTTCACATTTTCAGTAGGTTTCACTTCAACACCGATGTAAAAGGACTCCATATGGTCAAAACCAAGATAACTCGGATAGGTCGGCGTTATAACACCTGGATTATTTTCTTTCGGTGTGGTAATCATATTACCGCCGGTACTGAACGTAGTAATTTCCGCCCTTACGCCGCTAATGCGAACCTTTTGTAATACATCGCCAATCAATAAGGCTTTATCGCCTCTGGCTTGCAAAACATCGTTTGTTACCCGGATATTTGAAAAATAATTATTTATCGAATCGCCTGTTAAATGATTGGCATAAGGATTTAGTTTATGTGCTTGTTGTACTGTATAATACGCAGCACGGGGAAATAATTGATAGTGCCCTCTTGCATCGGTCTGACCTTTCGCACATATACCATACCACTCCTCGTTCATGTTATTCTCTCCTGCCTTATAATCATTGAGATAACCACCGTTCGCCCAGGAGGCATTTACATCATGAATGTCTAAATTCTCAGTTTGTTTATATTTCCACCATCCATCGCTGAACATAAAGGTAAATCCACCGATACAATTTTCAGCCTTACCTAAACCAGCGGCATTTTGATATATTTCTTTCCAGTTGTTTGTCAGATAAAAAGCCTGGGATTCTTGATCTTCCTCACTGGTAGCAACATTAAAAGCATCAGCGCCAAACTCGGTAAACATGATTGGCTTTTTCAGTATGTCCTTTGTTTTTTGAAATGCGTCACCAAATGAAGCTCCCCGATACATGTTAACTCCCAGTATGTCAATATCCTTACATTCCCTGGCAATGATATCAAGGAAAAGCAGATCTCCATTGCATATGGCTATCGGATGCGAATTATCAACCGTTTTCATAGCCAAAACTGCTTCATTGAAAAGCTTATACAATGCATACGCACCAGCGGTCGATTTTCTTTGTTCAATTGGAATATCTTCCGTTTCGGCTCCCTGCCAGAAAAGTCCGTAATTATTTTCATTGCCTAATAAATATAATAGTAAGCCCGGCGTGTTTTTATACTCCTGAACAATACTATTTACCTCCTTCAGAAGCAAATCATGTACGCGCTTATCTGAATATTCAGTATTCGCAACCCATTTGCCATCTAATGTCAAGCCATATCTCCCGAAAGAATGATTTATCATGGTATAAATACCGTATTTTTCATAGATGTACTTAATCCACTTCGGCTGAATACCGGAATATACCCGAATGGCATTTACCCCCATGTTTTTCAACAATGACATTTCTGTATCGAGCGCAGCTTTGATAAAATCATCCGATTGTTTCCACAAACTATATGTATAATTCGTGCCAATCGGAAAATAGTCCCAATTCATGCCATTGATCATAAAACTTTTACCATTGACCAGTAGCTTAGCGCCTTCATTGTTATTAAACACCGATACTTTGTCACCCTGTGCGAAAATAATGGTTGTTGTAAACAAGAAAAGAGCCAATAGTAGTAAAACTTTTTTCATATTATTGTTATTTAAGGGTTAATAGATGCCGTATCTTATCTTAAAAATTTCTTTATAGTTACTTCGATTATAACTCACCTCTGCGTTCAACCAATGTGTTCCGGATTTCACGGGCCTTTGCTTCGGTAATATCGTATTTCCACATGACCCAGATAGCGAGTATCCCAGCCAATGAAGGAATAGAAATGTCTGCCAGACGAAGCATTGTAATGGTATGTGGTGTTTGTACCTGAACATTCCCGTCAAAACCCACTACGCTCAAAATTACTCCGCTAAAGAATAATGCAAGCGACATTCCGAGTTTAACCATCCACCAGTAAACGGCCCCGAATAATGCTTCTTTCCTTGGCATTCCGTTCTTTAATTCATCAAAATCGCATACATCGGCAGTCATCGACATCATTAAAGTAAACAAACCACCAATTCCAAACGACATGAGTGGTAATGGAAGGAACATCAGCCAGGGGTGACCCGGAGAGAATCCCCACCATTTAAGGGCATATCCTACAATCGAAATGAGTGTAGATACTATAAACGCGTTTTTCTTTCCAATTTTGGAGGACATGACGGTAATAATCGGAATTACCAAAAAAGCAGTCATCAAAGCGCTTACAGTACCAAACCATGCCGGCCATTGTCCTGCAGCCATCTGGTTGCCATTGAATAAATAAAAAATAACGATGTAGAAAGCAAAGGAGGCAACTATTTGATATCCATTAAATACTAAGAAAGTTGCTCCGCAAAGACGAAGAAATGGTTTGTTGTTTATGGTCTGCTTCACATCTCTGAAAAAATCCTTCACATTCGAAACAATACCCCTGAATGACAAATTTGATTGCCCTGTTAAATGTGCCTGGTCAATTTCTTTACAAAATAATGCAGGCATGATACCCATTACCAGACAAATAAATCCGACATAATAAGATAAAATCCTCACTCCTTCCGGTGCATTTGGAAATAATTCAGGACGTGAAATCAGATACCAGAACCACGGAGCTATCATCCATGCTATTTGTCCCATAAATTGAGATATTGCCATAAGACGCGTACGTTCATTATAATCGGGGGTCATTTCGTATCCTAATCCAATGAGAGGAGCTGCAAAAACTGTATATCCTAAATAAAAAATTACAGACATCAACAGAAAGTGAATAAAGTTATAAGTTTCATGGCTGTTTCCTGGTTCCGGTGCCTTTAACTGCCACATCAACATAAAAGCAATTCCAACTACAATAGCGCCGCCAAAAATATAAGGTTTACGGCGTCCCCATTTTGAACGGGTATTGTCAGAAATATAACCCATAATAGGGTCAAGAATTGCATCCATAAACCTTGGAATTGCGGATAAAATACCAGCTTTATACGGGCTCATACCAAATCCCACCACCAGGAAAAACATGAATACACCCAGTGCAGCTGGCAATAACTGATTTGTAAGATTTCCTGCACCAAATGCAAATTTTTGCCCCATCGGTACAATATCTTCTGGTTTTGTTTTGTAATGTTCCATAGAGTTGGGTTTAGAGATTGGACTTAATACGAATACATTATATGGATGGTTTTTTTTTTTTTTTCATTTGATCAATCGTATTTTTACTGGTTTTAAGACTCCTGCATTACTTTTTTAGCCTTCCGGTCAACGGTATATAATCCCCAGTGTTTTTCAGGTTCCATTGCTTCAGGAGATCCTTTCCATGGCTCATCAAAAGCTTCAAACCAGAATGTCATAATTCCGCTGTCGGTAGTCCATTTTTTCAGATCATGGTAATATTTTGCCTGAAATTCCTGTCCTGCGTTTTCGCGATTTATTCCCCGGCCGTTCGAAACAGTAGCCCAGCCGGCCTCTGTGATCACTACCGGTTTATCAGGATATTTACCGGCAATGCCGGAATAATTTTGTTTGGTATATTCCAGGGCTTCATGGATGCCTTTATACTCCCAAACCGGGTAGGTATGGATGGAGATAAAATCAACTTCATCAGCCAGCATTTTAAGCTTGTCGTACCAGGGAACATAATTTTCGGAGAAGGTAACCGGCTGCCTGGCCCCTTTTTTTATCATCCGCACATAGGTGATTACCTTGTCAACAGATACATAGTGATCGGTCCATTCAACAGTCGCTTCATTTCCGGCAGACAGCGAAAAAATAATATCCGGATACTGATTGGCAAGGCTGATTAGTTTTTTGATCCGGGTCAGGTTGTCTTTAGCGTTTTTTTTAAGTTCCTCCTCGGAGAATACGATGCCCCAGGGACATCCGAAATTGTTTAACTCAGCGCCGATATATGCACCAAGCATGACCTTGAAATTCAGGTTCTCCTGATCGATTACCTTTAAAACCGTTTCCGCATGTAAACTGCAATCATACAGGCGAATGTAAGACCAGTGATTCTGAAGGATCAACAGGTCTTCCTTTATTTGCTCATAGGCAGGGTATATTCCCAATTCAGGACTTTGCCCATCCCTGTATCCTGAATAGCAGATTGCTTTTCCTGTTGCAAGACCAAATGTTTTAAATAGATTCATCCGGTATCCGCTATTTCATGTATTTCAATTTTCCATCTTTATCCCAAAGGCCCCAGTACGCTCCCACATCTCCTTCACCACTCATTTTCCACATTTCGTCGAACGATGAAAAGTAGAACAGATCTATATTATCTTCTTTGCTCCAATTCTGGGCATTGATAAAATAGCGGATGGCATTGTTCAGGGAAGCTTCGGAATCTTCGAAAGCGGTTCCCATGTTTGGCCAGCCGGTTTCGGAGATGATGACCTTTTTGCCATTCCCGGCTTTTAAAGCCCGGTGATACATGTCCTTCATATAGAGCAGTGAATAATCAATATGACAGCCTTCCCAGAAGGGATAGCAGTTTGCGAAAATGATATCGCAAGCCTCCGTAACAGCCGGCCGGTTGCAGAATTCATAATAGGAATCAACGTAGCCCACAGGAATTCCCGGCAATTCATGCTTCACCTGTCTGATAAACTTTAACAGTTCTTCCTCCGTCAAATCTTCCCGGTATAGAACTTCATTTCCCACAGCAACCAAATCGGCATAATTATCTTTTGCCAATCGGATAACATTGGCTATTTCTTCTTCATTGATGGTCTGGTTTTCACCCAGCCAGGCCCCAACCATCGTTTTTAAACCATACTCTTTGGCAATACGCGGAATCATTTCATTTCCATCGGTACACGAAAACGTCCTAATCCATTTGGTATAGGGTCTGATGATTTCAATTTTTTTGCGGATTTGTTCCTCCGTAATTAAAGAACCCGGCTCCTGGCCCTCCAGGTAGGGGCTGAAGCAAATACCATGCATGCCCCTGTCAAGCGCCTCGGTAAACAAGGATCGCAAATCTGATTCTGATTTATTCGTAATGTCCTGGCCGGCCAACGAAAGTATGTAGTCACTTCTAAACGACATAATGATTTTCTCTCCTGGTTAACTTGTGTGAAAAAAAGTTAGTTGACTAATTTCCTGTATGAAACTTCAATCAAAATTACTTCACCTGTACGCTGAAATATTTTGGAACTCATTTCTTGTCCGATGGTATGATTTGCTATCAATACCTGTTGTCCGCCTACGGATGTTATGACCATTTTATCCTCGAACGAAGCACTGTAAATAATGGGAACCTGACAGAAAGTATATCCCAGTTGTCCCTGC
>JAPLDG010000335.1 GCA_026391845.1 Bacteroidota bacterium
GAATTCACCTGATTTTTTACTAACCACAAACACACAAGCTGTTATGAAAAAACTGTTACTGATCATTTGTGTCCTGATGTTCAGTCTATGGACAATCGGGCAAAACATTACGAACTACGCGTTTACTGCGACTACGGGCCTCTGGTCTCCCCTCGTCGGGGGAGTAAATCCCACGCTGTCCGGCACCCTCGATGATGGTTATGCCAGTGCCATACCACTTGGGTTTTCTTTTACCTATATGGGAATCCCATACACAACCTGCGCCGTTTCAACGAATGGATTTCTTGTATTAGGGGGTACATTAACTACTTCAATTGCAGCCAATAATCTCACCTCAGGCACTCCAAGGCCCTTTATTGCGCCATTGTGGGATGATATAGAATTGGCTGCCGCTACGGATATTACCTATAAGACCAATGGCGCTGGCGGAAGCATGGTATTCACCGCCCAGTGGACGAATGTTTACTGGAATTACACGGCAACTGTGGGCAGCATATCATTCCAGGTTAACCTTTATCAGGCCACCGGCAAAGTTGAATTTGTTTATCATGTACTCGCCGGATCATTAATTTCACCCAGCGCTTCCATCGGCATCACCGCAATGGCAAGCGGCTCGGGGAATTTTCTTTCACTGGCCTCTTCAGGCGTCTCACCTGCAATCAGTTCAACGTCCGAAACGACCACGATATCCCTCAGACCAGCTGAAGGCCAGATTTACGCATTCACCCCTCCCGGAGGAGGAATTCCTGCCAATCCTTTGAACCTGACATTCACAGCTGTTGGACAAACCGGCATGACCCTGAACTGGGTGGACAATTCGACCAACGAAAACTTCTTTGTGATCACCCGGGCGCTGGATGCCGGATTTACAACCGGAGTCGTGATCTCAACGGTGGCATCAACGACAACGGCAACAACCTCGACACCCTATAGCAGTGTTGTTGCAGGTCTCACTGCGGGAACGACCTATTTTTTCAAAATTTGTGCGGCACATGAAGGAGCCTCTTCCCCGGGTATTACAGGCAACCAGGCTACCGACGCGATTATTCCGATGACCGGCGTATGGACCATTGACCCTGCCGGAGGGAAACCCAGTACGAATTTTACGACATTCACGAATGCAATCAACTATTTGAATATGAATGGCGTCGGGACTGGAGGAGTTACCTTTAATGTCGCCTCCGGCGCTGTTTTTAATGAAAAGCCTCCGTGCATCACGGCAACCGGCACCGCTACAGATCAAATTTTATTTCAGAAGAACGGAGCGCTGGCAAACCCGAAACTTACCCCTGCCGGAACATTATCCTCCAGTCCATATGACTACGGATTCTGTATTTCCGGAGGTGACTACATCACCTTCAGCGGGATTGATGTTGATGCTTCGGCTGCCACAACCACCGCAAATGCCATTGAGTTTGGCTATCTGGTGCGGAATGTTTCTGCCACCAATGGCGCACAATACAACACCATAAAAAACTGTGCGGTAACCCTGAATAAAAACTTTGTTGCCACTACTGCCAGCGGATGCATCTATTCTTCGGTTTCGTCAACACAGGGCGGGGTAACGCCTACCAATGCAACGGGTGCCAACAGTTATAACAAATTTTACAACCTGACTTTGCAAAATGCCCAGACTGGTTTATATCTCTACGGAAATACCTCTTATCCTGATTTAGCCATCGAAGTAGGTGTTGCAGGCGCCGGTTGCCAGATGGCCCAAAACATCATCACCAACATGGGCGGCGTTTATACCTTCGGTTCAGCTTACGGGGTTTATACTTACGGATTGAGCGGCGCCAAGATCTTTAATAATAAAATTACGGGTATTTCGAGCAATCAGGCTCCTGCTGCCGGGATTATGCTGGCAAGTTTTGCCGGAACCTGCGATGTGTATAATAATGAGGTAGCTACGATATCCAATATCGGGCCATCTTCCACTACAAGAGCCGTGGGTATTGAGATCCAGAACAGCACCGGTACCCCCACCGCAAGGGTGTACACCAACCGGGTGTATGATATTAAAACCAATTTTACCGGTTCGGCTACTGCATCGATTTATGCCTATGGGATTTATTGCAACAATACCTCCACGGCTACGGTTTCTGAAATTGACAACAACAGTGTATATCTCAGCGCTCCGGGAACTCCGACTTATTCATTTGCATGTTTTGCCAATGCCAACGCAAGTACTGCCGTACAT
This sequence comes from Bacteroidota bacterium, assembly GCA_026391845.1. Classification (GTDB taxonomy): domain Bacteria; phylum Bacteroidota; class Bacteroidia; order Bacteroidales; family FEN-979; genus CAIVAT01. Next base: position 2,201 of record JAPLDG010000335.1, read on the forward strand.
AAGGTTCGCGGTAATGTGTTTGTGAACGGAGTTGGCCCTCAAGGTGCAACAGCGAAACATGTTTGCTGGTACTCGGTAAGCGCAACGGCTATCGGCGGCACAGGGTCGGTTTCCAATTACAATGACCTGTATGTTTCCATTACCAGCGATGCATCGGGCAATATCGGAAGAGGGAATACAACGAACTATCAAACCCTTGCCAACTGGAGAACAGGTGTTTCACAGGATGCCAATTCCATCAGCGGCGATCCCTTATTCACAGCCGATCTGCATGCGACATGGCCCGGTCTGAATACCGTTTCAGGCTTTTCACCCCAGTCATGGGTTTCATATGACATGGATTGTGATCACTATGGTAACACCCTCGGCGCTGACAATTTCACCGGGATTCCGGTTCTTCCTCCGGTTGGGCTGGCGGTGGTTGTGGTAAATTCACAGTCGGTAAGCATTACGTTTACTAAAAATGCAGCGGTTAACCAGGTGGTGATCGTCTGGAATTACACGGGTGTTTTCACTGCTCCTTCCGGACCTCCTCCCGCATCCGGAGGTTTTGCCGGCGGAACCATTGTGTCCAATGATGCAAATTCTCCGCAGCCACATACCGGTCTCACAGGGGGGACACTATACTATTACAAGGCATTTTCGTATGATGGCTCATCTTACTCAGTTGGTGTTACTGCCAGCATTACAACCAATATCGATGCACCCACTGCATTTACCGCCACAGCCGCCACTCCTTCGTCAGTCAATCTGACCTGGACACGGAACCTTTCGCCTGACAACGTCGTCATCGCCCGCAATACGACCAATACTTTCGGAACACCGGTAAACGGAGTTCCTTATGTTATCGGTGATCCGCTTACGGGTGGAGGGACCGTTGCATATTCAGGCCCGCTGGAAGCCTGGACAGATGGTTCTTTGACATCCAATACAGATTATTTTTACAAGATATGGTCGGTTGATGCATACATGTATTATTCGGTAGCAACCGGCGGGGCCAGTGTCAGAACACCATGCGACCCGTATGTGTTGCCATGGTCGGAGAATTTTGATCACATGGCAAGTGTTGGTGTCAGCATCCTTCCCGATTGCTGGAAAGCGATATCTGCAGCAGGAACATCCTGGATTTCAGGGAATGCGGCCTCCATCACATACAATGATCCCTGTACAGCGCCAAATTACGTTTACGCAAGCTGGAACCCGACGGTATCCGATAAATTCCTGATAACCCCCGGCTTTACACTGGTATCAGGCATCTCCTACGATTTCAAATTTAACTGGATCGGCGACGGAACCACCGGCTGGTTGGGTGATGTGATGGTGAACACGGCTCAAACCGGAACGGGCGCCACCGCATTGGGACCATCTTTTGTGGTGATCACAACCCCTACCACAGCCGTTTGCACCCCTGCAATCAGGAGTTTCACGCCGCCCTCAACAGGAACATATTATTTCATGGTCAGGGTTAGCAATCCCACCAATACCCCCTGGTATCTTGGGTTTGATGATTTTGAGCTGGCAGAGACCCCAACCTGCCCGGCTCCCAACCTGCCCACCTGTGCAAATCTCACCGGCGTATCAGCTGACCTTAGCTGGACGGCCACCGGAGCCACCGACTATGCCATCGAGTATGGTCCGGCAGGATTTTCGCCTACAGGAAGCCCGACACCAGGGTTCGAGCATGTTACCAATCCTTTTACCCTTTCAGGACTGTCACCCAATACCAGTTATGACTACTATGTGCAGTCAAATTGTCCAGGGTCATTGACAAGTCCGTGGGCCGGCCCGAAAGGCTTCACGACCACGCAGGTACCGGCCACCCTTCCTTACAGCGAAACCTTTGAAACATGGCCTGATGGATGGTCTGTTGCAAACGGAACCCAGACAAATCAGTGGTATTTCGGAACAGCTGCATCAGCTCACAGCGGGGTAAATTCTGCCTATATCAGCAATGATGGCGGCGTGACCAATGCTTATACCATAACATCCACAAGTGTGGTTCATTTCTACCGGGATATCGTCTTTACCGGTGGCGGATCAGCCGGCTATGACCTGAAATTCTGGTGGAAAGGGCAGGGGGAAGGCAGTACAACTTATTACGATTACCTGAGAGCCTATGTCGTTGATCCATCTGTAATTCCTGTCGCAGGTACCTTGTTAACCGCCGGCCAGGTAGGGATTACTTACAACCTACAGGGAAGTTATATTCAGGCAACAATTTCATTGCCCTCATCACTCACAGGAACCCAGCGTCTTGTTTTCAGCTGGAGGAATGATAATAGTGTCGGCGCACAACCACCAGCTTCCATTGATGACATCACTCTTGAGGTGAGCAATGCCTGCCTGGTGCCTACCACAATGACTACCACAGTCATTACACCGGTCGGTGGCAACCTGGGCTGGGCAAGCCCTGACTCGTTTTTCGACATTTTTCTTGAAGTAGCAGGTGCAGATCCACCTGATGCAGGCACTATTCCGACAGTTGACAACTATGACGGCGCCTCAAATGGAAATACCTATACCTATGCCGCCGGCTCCCCGGCTACCTCATATGACTGGTATGTGCGCACCGATTGCGCTGCAGGCGGCGGCACGGGACAGAGCAGCTGGTCGGGACCCAAAACCTTCCGCACCTCATGCCTGGCATCAACTGTGAACTCATTTCCATTGAGTGAGAGTTTTACCAGTGGTGTGGTTCCGCCCGATTCACCTTACTGCTGGTCGGAAATTATTACAAATGCCGATTCTAACTGGACCTATGATGGCCGGTCTCCTTATTATGCCACTGTTAATTACGATGTTGCTTTGGCTCCGCAGAACGAATGGCTTGTTACGCCTAACCTGAATTTTACCGGGCTGACAAATCCGCGGGTCAGTTTTGACTGGATGATGAGTTATTACTGGAGCGTAAGTCCTAACAATAATTATGATCTCAATTGTAAGATCACCACTGATGGCGGAGCAACATGGACTTCCTTGTGGTCGGAGGCCGTTGAAGGTGTTTTCACCAACTTTATATGGTACAGAGATACACTCAGCCTAGCTGCCTATGCCGGGATGCCATCTGTAAAGCTTGCCTGGCAGTATGTTGGCACCGATGGCGCTCAGGCCGGGATTGACCATATCGTTGTTGAAGAGGGGCCGTTGGCGTTGCCTGTTATCTCAGGCACCATTACCGATTCACTCGGAGTTGCTCCTTTAGCGTCAGACATGTATATCCAGGCCAGCCTCCCCTGCAATCCGAATGATACGCTCAGTACGTTGAATGGCGGGGTCACCTATGCTGTGGTGGGGGGTGTTGGCACCTACACGGTGCATATCACTCAATTCACCTCTCCTCCTGTTCCGGGTGATCAGGTGTATATTACCTTCAACAACCTGGCAACCATGTCGTTTGAAATGGGAAAAGTGGTCATCGTTCCCGGATTAGGAACCACACATAATGTTGTTATCCGCCGTGTTCGCCATGTTATCCTGCCCACTTTTACTTCATGCATAACAGTGACGGTGCCGCCTCATTCAACCCTGAGAATCCATTACACCTATGTGTCGTGGTGCGGCAATACGGATGTTATGAGATGGGATAAAACAAGCCACACCTGGTTATCAACCCTGCAATGGAACTGGAACTGGGATCCACCGCGCCCACCGATGTATGCACCCTGGGCGGGGCGCTGGCGTACCATCCGGAATGACAGCAATTCTCCGGAAATTTATTGCATCCACAATGATGACCATTATGGAAGAATGGAGTTCGACCTTATCCTTGAAGTGCCGGTAACCCCCACTTCTCCGGGAAACAAGAATGATTATGCAATGATGAACATGGGTTGTAGAAACCGACCATTTCCAAGTTGTGAATTTGGTGCCATCACGGGGGTCAATCATGTTTTTCTATATAATGATGGCTCTTCACTGGGAGGTTTCCCCTCCAGGTTAAGTTCTTTGGGAACCGATGGTGTTCAGAATCTTACCATCCAGTTTGAAACCACTCCCAATGTATGGTGGAGCAACATGAACCTGACGATCGACCTGGTGAATGTTACGACTCCGGGTATACTCCAGCTTAACCTGCTTGGTTCGGTATACAGTGTGACAATCAATCCGGGAGATACCGTGTGTAACTTTAATCCGGGTGGAATTCCCATTCCGGGGATGCATGAGATGACCTTGTCGGCATCGGGAGGACTTTCCATGGGAATTGATTGTTTTAACTTCTCCTCTGTTTATGACCCTGCTCCGCTTCTGGTTGAAGGAGTATCTTCGGATGCGCTATGTTATGGAGCCCCCAATGGTTCAATCAGCACAACTGTAACCGGTGGGCAGACTCCTTATACTTATCTGTGGAGCAACGAAAGCACCACTTCTTCATTGTGCTGCCTGATGGCCGGTCCCTACACAGTAACGGTAACCGATGCAAACAGTACGATATTCATCCACAGCTGGACAATTTCCCAGCCTGAAGGCATTGTATTGACTGGTGTTCCGACCGATGCAAGCTGCCCTACAGGTGCAGATGGAAGCATCACACTGGGTGTTTCCGGAGGAACTCCCGCTTACAGGTTCTCATGGAGCAACGGAGCTACCACACAAAATCTCAGCGGTCTTAATCCTGGCGCTTATACGGTAACGGTAACCGATATCAATAGCTGTCCGAAGTCCGATAATTGGATTGTCGGACAAGCATCAGCGGTTTGCAACACCATTGCCGTTGCTGGTAAAGATGACGGCCCGGCCTGCTACAATGCCGTTGCCACTATTACGGTTGCCGGCGGAATTACCACCTACCTCATTCAGGCGCCAGGTGGCGATGTGACCTTCATCGCTGGTCACAACATCCTGTTTGAACCGGGAACCAAAGTCGAGTCTGGCGCTAAAATGCTGGGCAAAATTTCCAACACCTTCTGTCCTGCACCTGGCGCTCCATTACCCGCTGCAGTTATTGCCGGAACAGCAGAGTCGCCCATGAACCTCTCAAATACCCATTTCACCCTCTATCCAAACCCGACCAGCGGTAACTTCACGCTCATCCAAAAGGGCGAAGCCATTTACGGAACCGTAAAAGTCGATGTTTATTCGATGAGTGGGGAGAAGGTGATGACCGAACAGATGGTTGGCGAGAAGAAACACGAATTCCGCTTCTCCGATATTCCTGTTGGTCTGTACTTTGTAAGAGTGGTTGCTGATAATTACGTCGAAACCATTAAGTTGATTAAGACGAGATAGACCCCTCCCCCTGACCCCCTCCCCAAACAGGGAGGGGGAAGCGGGCACTAAGATTGAAAAAGCCGGGATCCCGATTGAAGGGGTTCCGGTTTTTTTTCGTGACGCGTGACGGAAAAAGAGTGACGCGTTACGTGACAGAAAATCGAGACAAGTCACGTGTCACGATATCCGTCACGCCTTTCAACTGTTAAAAAGTGTTAAACATTTCGGTACTTAAAGATTTAAATATAAAATGGCCTACATTTGCCCTCTTTTCGTAAACCAAAACCCAAACAACCATGAAAAAACTTTTACTTTTTCTATTTGCAATGTTCCTTGGAGCAACATTGTTTGTAAAAAACACACAGGCGTTCATTCCTGTTACGGTTTCAGGCACAGCGGTTACCAGCCCTGCCCTGGCAGGTAGTTATACTTCGCTGGCCGACGCTCTCGCTGCGTTGAACAGCGTTACCGCTTTTACGAATCCTGGCACAATCATATTTACCTGTGCCGGGGGTGGTTCAGAAACTGCCCCTCCAACCGGATTTGTTATCGGAAGCGCCACGCTCAATCCGTTGCTGAATGCAACCAACAATGTCAGGATCATTACAGCCGGGGTGGTTACGATCAATGCAGGTGTTGGAACGGCAACTCCTTCGAGTGCCGCACCCGACGGGATGATCAGCATTGCCGGCGCCGATTATATTACCATCGACGGACTCACCCTTGTCGACGGGAACGCAGCAAATCCTGCTACGATGGAGTTCGGCATCGGCCTTTTCAAAGCAAGTTTGTCGGATGGCGCACAGAACAACACGATCCAGAATTGCACGATTACGGTCAAGACCATTAACAATGCCACGGCGACATCGCCCATGATTGACGGCTCGGTCGGCATTCTGATGCTCAATGCAACAGCCACTGCAGCTACCACTGCTTTGACACCTGTTGCTGCATCCGGAGCAAACTCCAACAATAAATTCTATACAAACATCATCAACGGTGGCAACTACGGCATGGGCCTCATCGGTTATGCCGGAGCGACACCTTTCACGACATGTGATTTTAACAACGATATCGGTGGTACAGTGCTTTCCACCGGAAATACCATCCAGAATTTTGGCGGAGGCGCTTCAACAAACCCATCCGCGGGTATCAGAACATTGGCACAGTATTCCATCAATATTTCTTTCAATACGGTCAACAACAATACCGGAGCGAATACCAACCATGCCACCACATTCAGGGGAATTTACCTGAATACCGCTACCAGTGCGAATGCAACGATCAATAATAATATGGTTACGCTCAGGTCGGGAGGGACAACTACGGCATGTACCGCCATTGATAATCAGAGTGGATCCACGGCGGCCTCGAACACCATTTCGATATCCGACAATACGGTAAGTGGCGCCTATGCAACTGCAACAACCGGTGTGTGGACCGGTATTCAAAACGGCGGAACCGCTGCCATTGTAAATATCGATGGCAATTACATGACCAGCTTTGTCCTGGCAGGTACCGGGACCCACGTGATGATCGAAACCGGCTCCCCGACCACAGCTAGTGCAAACCGGAATTCGATCACAAACATTACAAGGTCCGGCCTCTCAGGATCATGGCGGATCATCAAAATGACTAGTCCGACAAACATTACCGTCAACAGCAATACCATTGACGGATTGAGTTGGACAGCCCTGACATCCACGGGAAGTATATCTCCTGTTTATGGAATTTCAAGCGCCGTGAACGTGACGATCAATGACAATATCATCCGTAATTTATCAATCCCCTTAACAGGGACGATCATCGGGATTTTAGAAAATGGGATTTCAGGACTTAAAACAATTCAGAATAATCAGGTTTTTAACTTCTTTACTACTGCAGGCGGCGCAGGTGGTGCTTCTTTTACCGGCATCTCCGAACTTCAGGGTTCGACCAATGATATCAGTGGTAATCAGATTTATGCATTGAACAGTACAGGTACTACAGGCGGTACAGGTGGCTCAATTATAGGGATTACGGTTACCAGTGGTGTCACCAATAACGTTCATAAGAACAGAATCTGCAATCTCTCTTCAACAAGCACCAACCCATTGGTTACGGGTATCGCCATCGGGGGTGGAACTACCAATAACCTGTATAACAATATGATCGGCGATTTGAGGGCCACCGCTGCCAATGCTGCAAACCCGGTGATCGGCATGAACATTACCGGAGGAACGACAGATAATCTTTATTACAATACAGTGAATCTTCTGACGGAAAGTACCGGTGCCTTGTTTGGTTCAAGCGCTGTTTCCGTATCCACCTCATCTGCGGTAACCCTTCGCAACAATATCTTCCACAATACCTCAGGTGTTAAAGGAGCCGGTTTGACCGTTGCCTATCGCAGGTCGTCCACTGCATTGACATCATATGGAGCAACATCCAACAATAATTTATTTTATGCAGGGATACCCACGGCCTCTAATCTGATCTTTTATGACGGAACCAATTCTGATCAGACATTGTCTGCCTACAAAACACGCGTTGCTTCGCGGGATGCTGCTTCGGTAACGGAGGATCTTACTTCGAAGTTCATCAGTACGGTTTGCGGTGATACATATTTCCTTCATATCGACGCTTCTGTTGCTACCCAGGTTGAAAGCGGAGGCGCCATTCTTGCTACAACTTCAACGGATTTTGATGGCAATTACCGTTACGGAGATGCCAGCTACAGCGGAACAGGCACAGCTCCTGATATCGGTGCCGATGAATTTAATGGCATTCCCATTGACCTGCAGGCACCTTCTGTCGCATCCATTTCATTGGTTGGCAATGCCTGCAACCTGTCAAGCCGCAATGTGACGGCTGTGATCAGCGATGCAAGCGGGGTTGCCGGAGCACCATACCTGCCAAGGATCTATTTCCGTAAAAATGCCGGCGCCTATTTTTCCACAGCTGGTGCACTGACATCAGGAAACTCAAATGCCGGAACCTGGACATTTATCATTGACTATTCCCTTTTGGGCGGGGTTGTGTCCCCGAATGTGATTGATTATTTCATCGTTGCACAGGATGTGCCGGGGAACGTTGGCGGCAATCCTTCTGCCGGACTTGTGCTTACCAATGTAAACACGATAACCACACCCCCGACTACTCCGCTAACCTATACAGTGCAAAACTCCATCGGAGGCATCTACAATGTTGGATCCGCACAGACATATACTACGTTAACGGCAGCGGTCAATGCGTATAATTCATCCTGTCTGACGGGTCCGGTTACATTCCTGTTGACAGATGCTTCCTATACCGAAGCTGCAGCCATGACGATTAATGCCAATGCTGGTGCGAGCGCTGTAAACACGCTGACCATTAAACCGACGCTTGCAAATACGACGATAGCCGTTACAGGCGGAAGTACAGCCGCGGTGCTTATTATTAACGGCGCTGATTATGTAATCATTGATGGTTCCATCGGCAATACCGTGAATGTATGTTGTTCAACCCCTGCATCAAGAGACCTGACCATTACAAACACAAATGCTGGTACTTCAAGCGCTGTGATATGGTTTCAAACCAACGGAACGGATGGCGCTACCAATAATACCGTGAAGAACTGCAATCTTGCCGGCAACAGCAATACGACTACCCTTTTCGGCGTGGGTTCCGGAAGTTCCTCGATCAGTATAACAAGTCTGGGAACAGGAAATAACAGCAACTCCTATGTGAACAACAACATCAGCAAAACCCAGTATGGCATTTATTCGCAGGGAGCAAGCGCTGCCATTAAAAATACCGGTACGCTTATTTTGATGAACCTGATCAATACAGCATCGCCAAATAATGTTGCAAGAGGCGGGATCTGGACCGGTTTTGAAGACAATATCACCATATCATGCAATATAATTGATGGAATCAATCAAACCGCTTCCCCGGATGTGTTCGGAATTACCTGTGGCTTTGGTACTGCCATTGCCGCTACAACTTCTGCAGGAAATGAAGTTACCAACGCCACGATCATTAAAAACGTAATCGGCAATGTGATCAATTCCGGAACCTTTTCATCCTATGGCATCGGCGTTTGCGCTGCTGCATCAGGAACGACATTGATTGCCAACAACATGATTTATGGTGTTGCGGCAAACGCGACCAGTCCAGATATTTCAGGAGGTATTGTGCTGGGCGGCGGAGCAGGTTCAACCACCCATGTTTATTACAACACTGTTTCGATGCAGGGAACAATTACCGGCACATCTTCTGCAACGCAAACATCGGCATGTTTGGTCGTTACCAATTCTGTTGCACCCGTGCTTGATCTCAGGGATAACATATTGACCAATACACAGCATGGAAACAGCGGAGCTACCTTAACATTCGCAGCCATCGCACTTGGCTACAATACTTATACGACTTTAACTTCCGATTACAACGACCTGTATAGTGCAGGAGCCGGACCGGGTACGTATGCAACGGGTATAACAGGAACGGTTGTTCTCGGAACGAACAGTGTTACCTTATCGAATTGGCAGACAGCCACCGGTAAAGACGCACATTCTGCAGCCATTTTACCGGTATTTGTCCTTCCCGCCGACTTGCACCTGATACCCGCAAGCAATACGACCTTGAATGATCTTGGAACACCGGTATCTGTTGGCGATGATATCGACTGTACCCCGCGGCATGCGGCAACTCCTGACATGGGGGCCGATGAGTTTTCGCCCCCAAATTGTGTGACTGCCATCGGAGGAACGGCTTCAGGAAGTGCCACCTTGTGTGCATCAGGCACTCCAGCCATAACCGCAACAGGATATTCATCGGGTTCAGGCAGTACTTATCAATGGATCCATTCCACTACACCGGGTGATTATCCGAATTCGGGAAGCCTGGTCAGCGGTCAGACCAATCCCGCTACCCTCTCAACAGGCGTGGTTTCAACAACGACATACTATTGGCTGAGGGTAACCTGCGGAACCAATGTCAGCAGCGATAATTCAACCATGGTTACCATCACAATCAATCCAGCGCCTGCCGCTGTAACGGTTACGGGAGCCGGTACTTTCTGTACCAGCACAACGATCACGGCAGCCAACGGCAGTGATGGCATCATCTACTTCCAGGGAACCACTTCTGGTGGAACATCCTCGGCGATTCCTTCTGTTTCAGAAGTGATCACCGCTTCGGGGACCTATTATTTCAGGGCAAAATCAGCCCTGGGATGCTGGGGAACTGAAGGCAGTGCAGTGGTAACGATTCAAACACCTTTAGGAACGATGACCGGCACAGATGCGCATGTCTGTCTAAACGGGACCGGTGCGATGGAAGCAGTGTCTTCCAGCGGGTGTACAGGATATGTGAATTCCGGAACCACCTTAAACGGCGCATTTAATGCTGCCACGGATCGCATAGCACTGCGTCCTACAACTTCCATTGTCAATACTTCCACCTGCTCTTTTGATGCGGCCATTACGCGAAATTATGACTCAATAAACTTCCAGGTAAGTACAACGGGCAGCTATACATTTGAAATGAATGATAACACCGCTTATGATGGCATGGGCTATATTGTCACAACCGGATTTTTTCCCGGGAATTGTCTGGGCGGCGGTACGTGGATCATTGGTGATGATGACAGCGGATCGGGGAATGAACCTGTAATGACTGCCACTTTAACGGCAGGAGTTAACTATAAGCTGATTTCTACAACCTATTCAACAACCTCCGGTACTTATACCGGTTCATATAGCTGGGCCATCACCCCTCCGGCAGGTGGCCAGATCATGTTGCCGGGCAGCGGAACGCTTGAATGGTATGCTGCTGCTATAGGCGGCAGTGCCATTGGAACGGGAAGTCCGTTTAACCCGGTAGGAGTTGCGGGTTCAGGTTTAATAAATACCAGTGTGGCAGGTACGACTACCTATTATGCTGCATGTTCCTCGACTTCAGCCTGCAGAACCCCGGTAAACTTTGTCATTCATGCCCAGCCAACGCCAACCATCACCCCTTCTGCTCCGGTCGTAATTGCAGGCAATGTTCAGATGTTAACTGTCAGCGTTCCGGGTGACCCAACGGCCACCTTTACCTGGTCGCCCTTCACCTACCTGTATGCCACTGCCGATACTTTGGTTCATTACACAGGACAGATTTTATCAACCGTTTACACCAAACCACGGGCAACTACGACTTATATTGCAACAGCCACAACTTCGATCGGCTGTACAGACAGCCATCCTGTCACGGTAACGCTGAATGCCTGTGAAGTGCCATCGGGTGTTTCATCTTCAGCAGTAACGGCGACCACTGCTACCATTTCATGGACAGCGCCATCAGTGCCGCCAGCCAGCGGATATCAATATGAAGTCCGTACCAGCAATGGTCCGGGAACCGGATCAGCGGGGTTGACTGCGTCGGGCACTACTGCAGCAGGTGTGTTATCTGCCGGAATCTCAGGCTTGCACTATCATGTAACCTATCATGTGTATGTTCGCTCGGATTGTGGTTCCGGAAGCTACAGCGACTGGACACCCGATTACTCATTCTATACACCGCTCCCGGGAAATATCAATGTGACTGGAATCGTTTCCGGTACGCTGGATACCTGCTACAATGCAACCAGCACGATCACGGTGGCAGGCACTCCGACAACCTTTGAGGTTCAAACCGGAGGCAGGGCAACCTTTATCGCCGGTGTGAAAATCAGTTTCCTTCCAGGAACCACGGTTCAGCACGGGGGTTATCTGCGAGGCTCTATTTCCACCGGAACCTATTGCGGAGGTGCGCCGCCGCCTGTCGTTTCGAAAATGACCGGAGAGGATGAACCTCAGATAAATTTCATACATACCAATTTTACCATCTACCCCAACCCGACCAACGGCAACTTTACCCTCGTCCAGAAGGGCGATCGTGTTTACGGGACCGTAAAAGTGGAGGTTTACTCCATGAGCGGCGAAAGGGTGATGACTGACCAGATGATTGGTGAGCAGAAACATGAGTTCCGCTTCACCGACGTTCCTGTTGGTCTCTACTTTGTAAGGGTTGTAGCCGATGATTATGTTGAAACGATCAAGTTGATAAGGACACGGTAATCTAAAGGCGTGACGCGTGACGAAAAGCGTGACGCGTGACGAAAAACGTGACGCGTGACGAAAAACGTGACGCGTGACGCGTGACAAAAATCGTGACATGGTTTTCCTCCGTCACGTGTCACGTGTCACGTTTTTTCCCGTCACGCGTCACGTGTCACGCGTCACGTTTTTTTCCGTTACTTTGCAGGTTGAAATGGAAAACACTGCCATTCTTGCACCGGTTATCCTGTCATTTTTCATCCTGGTTATGCCCTCCTGGATACGGTTTATATATACACTCGGGGTCACATCGTTTATCATCCTGTTAACTTCAGTGCCGGCTGTCGGGGTTTTGCTTCATCCGGCAGGGTTCCCCCAAACCTTTACTGCCGGAGGGTTTCTGGGTACAATAACGTTTACCATCGATGGCCTGAGCGCCTTTTTTATTCTGATTACCAATTTTACCGTTCTCACCGGGCTGCTTTATTCAAACGGGTATCTCCGGTCATACAGAACAAGCAAAACTCCGGCCCAGTTTGCACTGCATTATTTCAGCTATTCCTGGCTGCATATCACAATGCTGTGTGTGCTGATGCTCCGCGATGGCACAGCCTTCCTGGTTGCCTGGGAACTGATGGCCGTTTCGTCGTTTATGCTGATCCTCTTCGAAGCAGAGAAACGGGAAACGTTGAAAACTGCCGTCAATTATCTGATTCAGATGCATGTCGGGTTGGTCCTGCTGATTATCGGATTCCTTCTGGCGGAAGATTCAACCGGAGAATTTGGTTTTCAGGGAGTACAGAGGTACTTTGTCAACCACGCAAACGCTCCGCTTTTTTTCCTGTTTTTTGCCGGTTTTGCGGTGAAGGCCGGCTTTATCCCGTTCCACACCTGGCTACCGGAGGCTCATCCCGCTGCCCCGTCGCACGTTTCGGGCGTGATGTCGGGCGTGATGATCAAGATGGGCATCTTCGGGATTGTCCGCATGGTTACCTACGTACAGTCGGATGCTTATCTCATTGGCATCATCATCATGATCATCGCAAGCTTCACCGGGTTATACGGTATCATGATGTCGATCGTTCAAACCGACCTGAAGAAACTTCTGGCCTACTCAACCATCGAAAATATCGGAATAATCGGGATGGGCCTGGGTTTAGGTACCATCGGACTGGGGTCTGTGCTAACTATTCTTGGATTTGGAGGAGGATTGTTCCATGCACTGAACCATTCGCTCTTCAAGTCCTTGTTGTTCTATTGCGCCGGCTCGGTTTACAAAGCTACGCATTCCCGGAACATCGAAATGCTTGGCGGGTTGATTCACAAAATGCCACGAACGGCCGCACTGTTCCTTTTTGGAGCCATGGCCATCTGTGCATTGCCTCCGCTCAACGGGTTTATCTCGGAAATTTTGATCTATTATGGTCTCTTCGCCGGCATGCAGGCCGGGTCGGTTTTTCAGACCATGTCGATGCTTTTGTCGGTCATTGCGCTGGCGCTGATTGGCGGACTTGCCCTCTTCGGTTTTTCAAAAGCCTTCGGACTTGCGTTTCTTGGCTCCCCCCGTTCGGAAATTCATGTGGAAGAAAATGCGGTAAGCCCGGGGATGCTGTTCCCGAAATTGCTGATTGCTGCCGTCATTCTGCTGATCGGGTTGGCTCCCATGTTGTTTTTATCCCCTCTGACAGGCCTCATCGGAACACTGTTCCAGGTGAATACAGACCAGGTGATGCAGCCGCTGATTCACGCGTTTTCGAAAATGAGCCTCATGGCAATCCTGCTGATTCTGATTATTGCTGTAATCCTGATTGTGAGGAACAGGGCGCTGAAACCATCCAGGGTGGCTTACGGACCGACCTGGGGTTGCGGCTATACTGCAGGAACCTCCCGCCAGCAATATACTGCAACATCCTACGCTGCGAATTTTGCCGAACTTGCAAATCCGGTTTTTGCCAGAAAGGTTGACTATATTGAAATTCATGAAGAAGACATTTTTCCAGGCAAGCGATCCTTCTCCCTCCTCCCGGTCGATATATTCCGTGCAACACTTGGTAAAGTCACCGATTTTTCCATGCTTGCTTTGAAGAAGATTGCGCGGTTGCAAACCGGAAACATCCAGCATTATATATTGTATGCTTTCGTATTCATACTGCTCATTTTCATTTTGCTTTATATGAACCTCTTGTAATGGGATTTCTGCTGGCCATCGTTACTGCGTTTTTTTTCCCCGGAATCATCCTGCGGGTTAAAAGTATTGCCAGCGGACGAAAAGGGCCTGGTATCTTGCAACCATGGAGAAATATCCTGGTTCTTTTTCGCAAAGGAAGCGTGTTCAGCCCCACTACGAGCTTTGTTTTTCGCATCGCCCCGGCAATCTATTTGTCAACGGTTATTTGTGCCATGCTGTTGTTGCCTTTCCCGGGAATGCCATCTTATTTTGGTTTTGACGGTGATTTTGTGCTTTTTGCTTACCTTCTTGCTCTCGGAAAATTCCTGTTCATTCTCGGTGCGCTGGATACCGGTAGCAGCTTTGAAGGAATGGGCGCCAACCGCGAAGCGCTCTATTCCATGCTGGCTGAACCGGCTTTCTTTGTTCTTTTCGGTACCCTGGCATTGCTGACCGGTCATACATCCATGCAACAAATATTCGAATCTTTTCAGTTTGCAGGACACAACTCCTTCATCATCGGGTTTATCGCGGTTTATCTGCTGATCCAAATCGCCATGATCGAAAACAGCCGCATGCCTGTGGATGATCCCAAAACACACCTCGAACTGACCATGATCCATGAGGTGATGATCCTGGACCACAGTGGATTTGACCTTGCTTTGATCCAAACAGGTACTGCCTTGAAATTTGCGATGTATGGTCTCCTCATTGCAAATTTCCTGGTACCGGTGGATGGCGGGCAACTGATAATGAATGATCAACACATATCAATGAGCACTGATCCTGGCATCGCAGGGAATACCGGAGGAGGATGGTTAATGGTCATGCAGGTCGGCATTTATTACCTGATTCAGGTGATATTTGCGGGATTGATAGGATTCATGGAATCATTCAGAGCCCGGAAAAAACTTGTCAGGAACCCGCAATTCATCGTAACGCTTACCTCGATTGCACTTGTTGCCTTCATTCTGGTATTGTTGATCACATTTAAAATGATCGGATAAATGAATGTTCTGCTCGTCATCATGTTTGCTATCACCCTGATCTATCTCAGCATGACGGAACGTTTTCCGATATATGCCGGGCTCATCGGTTTTCAGGGTGTGTTGCTGTTTGCGTTGTCATTCCTTGAGCTGCATGCGATTACCCTTGCTACGTTGATTTTTGTCGCACTGGAAACACTGGTGTTCAAGGTGGTAGTTGTTCCTTATCTTTTGTTCCGGATCATCGGCAAAACCGGGGAGGCACGGGTACATGACAAGGCACTGCCGGGCTTTTACTCCCTCCTCTTTATCACGCTGGGTCTTTTGCTGAGCATTGTGGTCTCCTTTTCCATGAACACCACACCGGAAAACATGATCTATTTCATTGTGGCCTTTTTTGCAGTTTATACCGGGCTTTTTATGATCATTTCACACAAAAAGATATTTTCTCACCTGGTCGGATTTCTGGTTATTGAAAATGCGGTTTTACTGCTTTCCATGGCCATTGGCAGTGAGATGCCCATGCTGATCAACATTGGTATTCTGCTCGATATTTTCGTCAGCGTGCTGATCCTTGGCATATTTGTCATGCGCCTGAAACAAACCGCACACGAACTGACCATGCTGAAGGATGATTAAAAATGAATGAAAACAATGAAAACAATGAAAACAATGTAAGCAATGCAAACAATGTTAAAGGTACCCATGTTACTTTGTCACTTTGTCACTTTGTTACTTTGTCACTTTATTACTTTGTCACTTTATTACTTTGTCACTTTGTTACTTTGTCACGCCGTCACGCCGTCACGTCATCACGTCCTCAAAACCAGCAATAAATAAATGACCGGATCCGGCTACATATTAATTGGTTTTTTTGGAATCTCCCTGCTGATGGGGGCTGTTGTGGGATTGGTACATCACAAACTGCTGGCGAGGGCCATTACCATCTCCTATGTGGCTGTTCACATACTCTTTTCAGGTTTTTGCTGGCTTCATCTTGGGGAAACTGTACTGGATTATTTTACCTTCGATCCGTTGGGTGTATTGTTGTTGTCTATCCTGTCCGTCCTCACCATCACAACGGTTTATCATGGGTTTATCTATGTGAAGGATGCCGGAGCCAGAGTGTATTCCATCTACCATGCCGCACTGATAGCTCTGGTTGCAGCCATGTCGGGGGCGTATCTGGCCAATGGCATGACCACGGTATGGATTTTCGTTGAAGCAACCACACTCGCTGTGGCCGCACTGATATACCACGACCGGACCCCGATGGCGCTCGAAGCGACCTGGAAATATGTTTTTGTCTGTTCTGTCGGGATCGCACTGGCATATCTCGGTATCCTGTTCCTCGGATTTACCGTACGCGATGCACGCTTGCTGCACCTCTCGTTCGACAGCATTACCGAAATCGCCAGAATGGCCAATCCGCTGTATCTGAAAATCGCCTTTGTTTTTGTACTGGTTGGCTACAGTACCAAGATGGGACTTTTTCCCATGCATACCGTTACCGTGGATGCCCACACTGTTTCACCGCCCCCGATCAGTGCATTTATCTCTACAACGCTGATGAATGTGGGGTTTCTGGCTATTTTCCGGATTTATGCACTCTTCTCGGCCACCACCATCCTGCCTTTCATGAACCATGTCCTGATCCTGTCAGGGGTTTTATCTTTGCTGGTATCGGCAGGGTACATGCTGACGGCCAAACACAACAAACGCATGCTTGCGTACTCCAGCCTCGAGAATATGGGCATAGTCGCCATTGCGTTAGGCGTTGGCGGAATCGGGTATTATGCAGCTATTCTTCACATCGTTCTGCATTCCTTTACCAAAGCCGGGTTGTTTTACCAGATGGGACAGTCGTACAAAGTGATGGGGACCTATAAACTCGATGAATCTGGAAATTACATGTCGCTGTATCCTGCCGGAGCCACGGCATTGTTGCTGGGGTTTCTCTGCATCACGGCCATCCCTCCTTCCGGAATGTTCATTTCTGAACTTTACCTCATGAAGGCGATGGTTGGTTCCGGGTATTACTGGTTGCTGGCCATCACCGCCCTGCTGCTGTGTTTCGTGCTCTATGCGCTGCTCACCAGGGTGCTGCATATCGTCTATTCCCGGCCGCGTGAAAAGCCCCTTCACGAGCTGCAAAAGGTCAACCCGTGGCAATCAGCCAGTCAATATGTTTTATTCGGTCTGGTCATTTTCATATGTTTTGCTCAGCCGGTGCCATTTCGTCAACTCATTGAATCAATCATCCAGGCATTGCCAAAATAATGACAGACAAAAGATACATCGAAATAGTGACGAATCCGGGAACGGTGAAACTGGAGGATATTCCGGTACTGGAATACACTGATTTCGTGACGTTTCTCGACTTAGTCATGGGAGAGGAGGGAACCCATTGTGTAGCCTATTTTGTACTGCCACAGCCCGGGTACTATCGTTTTATCTGCTGCATGGCGGCCGATGAGAATCATGCACTCCTGGTCTTTTCACATATCCAGCATATAGATCCCGCACTTTCTCTGCCTTCCATCACTGCGAAGCATTTTCAGTTTCATGTTTTTGAACGGGAGATGCACGAAAATTTCGGAATTGATTTCGCGGGCCATCCGTGGTTGAAACCTGTCCGTTATCCTTTTGACAGAGCTGATCAATCTCAGGTCATGAATAATTATCCATTCTATTCCATTGACGGAGAACAACTTCATGAGGTTGGAGTTGGCCCGGTTCACGCAGGAATCATTGAGCCGGGACATTTTCGGTTCATTTGCCACGGCGAGCAGGTTTTACATCTTGAAATTCAACTGGGATACCAGCATCGGGCCATTGAACGTCTGTTTGTCGAAAGATCGGGCATCCTGCAGCAGTCGGTCCTGGCTGAAAGCATTGCGGGTGATACGGTGATTGGTCATGCCCTGGCTTATGCAGCTGCGATCGAATCACTGGCGGGGATTACGGTTTCAAAAAATTTATCGGTAGAGCGGATCATCGCCCTCGAACTCGAACGGATTGCGGTCCATATCGGCGACACTGCTGCCCTTTGTACCGACATCGCATACCAGTTCGGCCAGGTTGTGAACGAAGCACTTCGGACCATAATCATCAATACCACCCAATTATGGTGTGGCAACAGGTTTGGAAAGGGGCTGATCCGGCCCGGAGGGAGCAATTATCCGCTCAAGCCTCTTGTCATCGGTGAGGTTCTGAAAAATCTGAAAGAGGTGGAAGAGCGATACCTGCAGGTTACAGCCAGAATTTTTTCCCTGCCCAGTGTTCTTGGTCGTTTTGAAGGAACGGGTAAGGTAACAACCATGCAGGCCTCCCTTATCGGAGCCGTGGGAATGGCTGCAAAAAGCAGCGGAATGTACCGTGATATCCGATGGTCACATCCTTTCTCTGCTTACGGCGATTTACTGTATGAACCGGTGATGCTTCACAAAGGTGACGTCTGGTCCAGGGCCATGTTGCGCAAAAAGGAAGTTGAAAAGTCGATGGCAGTGATCAGGGAATTGCTAAAAGAAATTACGAATTACGAATTACGAATTACGAACGATGAAATTGTAAGTCCGAATTATGATCTTCAACTTGCTCCATCATCTATGGTTGTTTCGCTCGTTGAAGGATGGAGGGGTGAGATCTGTCACGTTGCGATAACCGATGATGAAGGCAGGATTGTTCTCTACAAGGCCAAGGATCCTTCCCTGCACAACTGGATGGCGCTGGCGCTTGCCGTGAGAAACCAGGAGATCTCGGATTTCCCGCTGTGCAATAAGAGTTTTAACCTGTCATACTGTGGCAATGATCTTTGAAGAAATCAACATCCTGCGCCGGCATGGCAAACAATTCGTTCCCGATTTGCGCAGCGCTGTTCTGCCCGGGATATTCCGGGGAAGGCCGGTAATCAGTGGGGATATCACACAAGCTGAAGCCGAAACGGTTGCCTTACTTTGTCCGGTTGGTGCGATTGCCGTAAATTCAGGAAAAAACAGGAGTGATCAGGCGGTTTGCAGTCTTGATCTGGGGAAATGTGTTTTCTGCCGGGAGTGTGAATTTTCCCTTCCGGGAAAGATTCAGTTTACCAACGATCATAAAATTGCTTCGAATGTGCGCGAACGGCTTATCGTTTCTTCAGGTCTTGAACAACCTGTGAGTGTTGATCCGTTGCTCGTGCGCAGGGAGATCCGTTCTCTCTTCAAACATGCCCTTAAACTGCGCCAGGTCTCGGCGGGGGGTGATAATGCGGCCGAAATGGAATTGAATGCCTGCGGTAATGTGAACTTCGACATGGGGCGATATGGAATTGAATTCGTTGCATCGCCACGCCATGCCGATGGCCTCGTTATCACCGGTCCGATCACGCAAAACATGGCAGAGGCCCTTCAGATCTGTTATAATGCGGTTCCTTCACCCAAGATGATCATCCTTTGCGGCTCCGATGCCATCAGTGGGGGGATATTCAGTCAGAGCAGCGCCTTAAACAGGGAATTTTTAAGGCGGATCTCCGTAGATCTTTACATCCCCGGAAATCCGCCTCATCCACTCACCGTTATCAACGGGATTCTTGATCTGCTCTAATTTTTCAAACAGCGCACGGCGGCAGTAGTGGTTTTATAATTGTTGCCAAGGCCAAACGAAGGAGTGCTATAACCGACAGAACGGAAATAGGCCCAGGTATTGTCAAGAGGATTAGTCGTTGAGGTATAGAAGTAGCCCAGACTAGTCTGACTGGCGAAAGTAGCATTGCCGTAAAGATATCCGTTGGGCAGCGCTGTAAATCCACTGACATTATTTGCATCTGTATTGGTCGGCTGAAAATGAGTTGTTCCTGCCTCCTTTATCTTGCTGCCGGAAACAATGTTGCCACCAAGAAATGTTGATAAGGTGGCAAATTCCAGACTATCAGGTACGTGCCAGCCTGTCGGACAAATCCCTTGCGCCTTTGGTGTGGTAACATAGTTCATCATTTCATTCCACTGGTATAAGCCACCGTAAATATCGCAATTCGAAGTCAGGTCGTTATAGCAGTATTTTTCTATCACCCCGTTGTTCGTTGATACGACTGTGTGGTTTTTCATTGTTCCGTAGTCCAGGTTTTCCTTTAACCAGCATTGGGTGCCTATCTGAACCGTATTGTACGTTTTCCCGCCATGCACAACCGTAGGAGTGGAGGTGCAAGGAACGCCGAAGTTGACAACCATGGTGATGAGATTCGAAGTTACGGGACTTCCGGTAACGCATGAGGCCGTAGTGGTGACAATACAATCTACGTAAACAGTGAACGGTGGAACAAAGGTGTAGGTAGAACTGTTGGTTCCGACATTGACGCCATCAACCCGCCACTGATAAGTGGGCGACGAGCCGCCATTGGTGACTGTGGCGGTGAATGTTACCGATGTCAGCGGGAATACAGGGTTGGCGGAGGCAACAATCGTTACACCCAATGGAACAATCGGAAATAAGATCATGGTCACGGTGTTGGAGGTGGCAGGACTTCCCGTTTTGCAGGTTAAACTGGAAGTCATCACACAGTTGATCGTATTGCCGTTTGCCGGAACATAGGTAAAGGTTGAATTGGTTGCTCCGGTCATATTTGTTGAATTTACTCTCCATTGGTAGGTGGGTGCTGTTCCGCCATTCGTTGGTGTAGCCGTATAGGTGATAGATGTTCCGGCACAAACTGAATTGGCGGAGGCCACAATCGATACACTCACCACAAGGTTTGTGGTCACCGACATGGTTATCGAATTGGATACTGCCGGGCTGCCCGATTTACAGACCTCATTCGACGTTAGTGTGCAGTTGATGATGTTGTTGTTTGTTGGAACATGGGTATAGGTCGTATTGGTTGCTCCCGTTATTTTCGACCCATTTACCTTCCATTGGTAGGTTGGATTTGTTCCTCCGTTTACAGGAGTGACAGTATAGGTAACCGATGTTCCGGCACAAACCGGGTTGGCGGATGCTGAAATCGTAGCGCTGACAGGAAGAATTGGGTTGATGATCATCACGATGGCATTCGAAGTTGCAGGAGTTCCGGTCGGGCAGATCAGACTGGATGATAAAACACAGGTGACTGAGTTGCCGTTCACCGGAACATAGGAATAGGTTGAATTGGTGGCGCCTGTAACTGCTGTTCCATTCACTTTCCATTGGTATCCCGGTGATGTACCTCCATTGGTTGGTGTGGCTGTAAAGGTTATGGAAGTTCCTGCGCAAACATTATTTGCAGAGGCCGTAATGGCAACACTCACAACCAGACCTGAATAGTTGTTCACCGTCATATTCACGGTATTCGATGTTGCAGGATTTCCGGTCGGACAAGTCGCATTGGATGTCAATGAACAGGTGATAGCGTTGCCG
Source organism: Bacteroidota bacterium (assembly GCA_026391845.1). Lineage (GTDB taxonomy): Bacteria > Bacteroidota > Bacteroidia > Bacteroidales > FEN-979 > CAIVAT01. Next base: position 23,974 of record JAPLDG010000335.1, read on the forward strand.
TTGGTGGGAACATAGGTGTAAGATGGATTGTTCACGCCGGAAATGGGTGTCCCGTTAACTTTCCATTGATATACCGGGGAGGTTCCTCCGTTTGTCGGCGTTGCTGTGAAAGTTACCGAAGTTCCGGCGCAAACCGGATTGTCTGATGCAGCAATCGAAATGCTGACCGGCTCAAGCGGATTAACCGTCATCGTAATTGTATTGGAAGTGGCAGGACTCCCGTACCTGCAGGGCAAACTGGAAGTCAGTACGCAGAGGATTGTATTTCCGTTTGTCGGCACATATGAATAGGTCGAATTGGTCGCTCCCTGTACATCAGTTCCGTTCACCTTCCATTGATAGGCAGGAGTTGGGCCTCCGTTAACCGGTGTAGCGGTATAAGTTACGGAAGTTCCGGCGCAAACCGGGTTGGCAGCTGCAACAATACTTACGCTGACGGTGTAATAGTCGTGCACGGTCATGGTAATTGTATTGGAGGTGGCGGGATTCCCGTTTGTACAAGGCAAACTGGAGGTCAGAACGCAAAGAATCGTGTTTCCGTGGGTTGGCACATATGAATAGGTCGAATTGGTTGCTCCGGATACATTGTTCCCGTTTACCTTCCATTGATAAGAAGGGGTTGTGCCTCCGTTAACCGGAGTGGCGGTGTAAGTTACGGATGCTCCGGCGCAAACCGGATTGGCAGATGCAGCGATCCCGACGCTGACATTGAAATAATCATACACCGTCATGGCAATTGTATTGGAGGCGGCGGGACTCCCGTTTGTACAGGGCAAACTGGAAGTTAACACGCATTGAATGGCGTTTCCGTTTGTCGGTACATATGAATAGACAGAATTGGTGGCACCTGTAACTGCTGTTCCGTTTACCTTCCATTGATAGGCAGGGGTTGTGCCTCCGTTGACCGGTGTGGCAGTATAAGTTACAGAAGTTCCGGCGCAAACCGGATTGGCAGATGCAACTATCCCGACGCTGACATTAAAATAATCATACACCGTCATGGTAATGGTGTTGGAGGTGGCAGGACTCCCGGTTGTGCAGGGAAGACTGGATGTCAGGACACAGAGAATGGTATTTGTATGAGTCGGGACATATGAGTAGGTCGAATTGGTTGCACCTGTTACGGCTGTTCCATTCACCTTCCATTGATAGGCAGGAGTGGTGCCTCCGTTGACCGGAGTAGCGGTATAAGTTACGGAAGTTCCGGCACAAACCGGGTTGGCTGATGCAGCAATGCCTACACTAACATTGAAGTAATCGTGCACCGTCATGGTAATTGTATTGGATGTGGCAGGACTCCCGGTTGTACAGGGCAAACTGGATGTCAGGACACAGAGAACGGTATTTGTGTGCGCCGGTACATATGTATAGGTCGAATTGGTCGCTCCGGATACATTGTTCCCGTTCACCTTCCAT
>JAPLDG010000226.1:0-16332 GCA_026391845.1 Bacteroidota bacterium
AAAAGCATTTGCAGCACCGGGATGAACAACGCGAAAGAGACCAGCGAAAAAAGAACTGAAATGATGTTAAAAATGGCGTTAAGCATGGCATAAACCCAGTAGGGGCCTGCATAACGTAAGATTTTGAAAAAGCTTTTCATTGCTGCAAAGATAGCAGTTTAACCCGAAATATTTCATAGACGCTCAAAATCACAAGGCGAGGGATATTTTTTTCCTCAGAAGGTTGAGCGCCTGCAGGGAAGTTCTCCGGATATTGCGCTCCCTGTTGTCGCCGAACAGGTATTGCATGGCGAAAACCTCACCCGGTGAAGCGATGGCAATCCATGTTGTTCCAACCGGTTTTTCAGGTGAGCCACCATCGGGACCGGCGATTCCGGATGTAGCAATGGCATAGTCAACCCGGAATTTTGTTCGTGCCGAAACGGCCATTTCCATCACCACCTGTTTGCTTACAGCGCCATATTTTTCGATGGTTTCAGCGCTTATACCCAGGATATGCTCTTTGATTTCATTGGCATAAGCAACCACCGATCCTTTGTACCACGCGGAACATCCGGGAATGCCGGTGATCATCTGTGCAATGGCGCCTCCTGTGCAACTCTCTGCCGTAGCGAGCGTTGCTTGTTTTTCAAGCAATTGTCTCCCGACGATCAGCTCCAGCGTTTCGTCATCATAGCCGAAAATATGCTCAGGAATGAGCGTTTGCAATTTGGAAACTTCTGCATCAACCTGGCGACGGACGATCTCTTCATCAGCGCCTTCTCCCGAGAGCCTTAGCCTGACCATTCCGGGTTGCGGCAGATAGGCCAGTCTGACGCCTGATGGCAGCGAATTTTCCCACGCTTCAATCTGTGCGGCGAGAAATGATTCTCCGACGCCTTGCGTTAAGACCGTTTTATGGTATATGAACGGGGTTTTAAACACTTGTTTCAGCCGCGGAATGATGTGGTCGGTCATCATTGCCTTCATCTCAAACGGAACGCCGGGCATGGAGACAAAAATCGTCTTTCCGCCACCCGGGCGATCCTTTTCAAACCACATGCCCCGTGCGGTCCCCAGCTTATTCGGAATGCCGGTGCAGTTTTCAGGCAACTCGGCCTGCTGGTGGTTCAGTTCTGTCACCGGATAACCACGACGCGCAAACAGCGCTTCCACATCCCGGTAGGCCTCTTCATTGAATACGAGCCGGGTGTTGAAAAATTCGCACAGGGTCTGTTTTGTCAGGTCGTCTTTCGTGGGACCAATGCCCCCGGAGATCAGCACAACCTCTGCCCGTCGTTCGGCCTCGGCAAGCGCTTCCAGAATGTGCCCGCGAAAATCGTTTGTTATGGTAACCTGATAAACCCGGAATCCGGAAAGATTCAGTTGCGCTGCCATCCATGAAGCATTGGTGTTGATGACCTGCCCGATGAGCAATTCATCGCCGATGTTGATGATCTCTACATTCATTCTGCAAATTTAGTGAAATTGACGCTTCCTGAAGGAAAAGTGTAATCGGGCAAACATACTTAAGTGATTGCCTATTTTATTACCTTTGCAAAAAAACAGACATATCATGCCCTTACTTGCAGAACCAGACCTGATTGTAAATACTGATGGCAGTGTTTACCATATTTGTATGAAACCCGAAGATTTAGCCGATACCGTCATCGTTGTCGGTGATCCGCAGCGTGTTCATGAAATCTCGGAACATTTCACCGGAATCGACCATCGTGCCTCGAATCGGGAATTTATTTCCGCAACAGGCTACTATCATGGCAAAAGGATTACCGCGTTGTCAACCGGCATTGGTACCGACAACATCGATATCGTGATGCATGAACTGGATGCGCTGGCAAATTTTGATCTGAAAACAAGAATCCAGAATCCGGTTCTAAGGTCGCTGAATGTGATTCGCATCGGGACTTCCGGCTCCATACAGGCCGATGTGCCCGTTAACAGTTTTAGCTTATCCACCTACGCAGTCGGTCTCGATAACCTGCTGCATTTTTACAAGGGAACCCCCGGAATTATCGCCAAAGAGATGACCGAAGCGTTTGCAGCACATGCCTTGTGGCCCAAAGATCTTTCCAAACCTTACTTTGTCAAGGGTTCCGAAAAACTTGTCAATTTGTTCAGGCCGTTTACAGTGCCCGGCATCACGGTTACCGCATCGGGTTTTTATGGCCCACAGGGCAGGTTTCTGAGATTACCGCTTACCGACCCGGATATGATTAAAAAACTACAAAGTTTTAATTTCCAGGGACACCGTATCGTTAACTTTGAAATGGAAACCTCTGCCTTATATGGACTTGGAGCGCTGATGGGACATGAAATGGTTACCATCTGCACCCTGATCGCCAACCGCGCAACAGGTGATTATAATCCCGATCATAAAAAAGTGGTCAACTCCCTGATTGCGCTGGTACTTGAACACATTACACTTTAAGGTCGAAACGCACCGTTGTGCGTCTCATGAAGTAAAACGACCGAATGATGTTAAAACCCGCGAATAATACAACCCTGATTGCCTTGATCAAACTGTTGGATGACCCCGATGAAACGGCATTCAACCTGGTCCGCAACCAGATCCTGTTGCTGGGTTCGGATGCCATTGGTCCCCTTGAAAAATGTCTTGACAACACGTTCGACAGCATGGTTCGGGATCGGATTCAGCCGATCATCAGAAAATTACATCAGGATAACCTCTATGTCGAATTTTCAAACTGGCTGAATATCGGATCCTCGGATCTGCTAACCGGATTTATCCTGGTAACTAAAACACATTTTCCATCCCTGGATGAACGGGATATCGTGATCAGCATTGAACAGCTGAAAATGGATATCTGGATTGAACTGCATGAAAATCTGACGGCCCTTGAGAATGTTAAGGTGCTGAATCACATTGTTTTTGATATTCATCATTTCGAAGGGAATAAAAGCGACATGGCCTTGCCTGAAAACAGTTACATCCATTCATTGCTTGAAACTAAGAAGGGAAGCCCGCTCTCGTTGGGAATGTTGTTTATCATCCTCTCGCAAAAACTTGGATTACCGGTGTATGGCGTGAATCTGCCCCAACATTTTATCCTTGCTTACCTGTCTGCCCCCGGCATTGAAAATCCCGGTGCGGACGATGTGCTTTTTTACATCAATCCCTTTAACAATGGCGCGGTATTTACACGCCGTGAAATTGATTTATTTATCGGCCAGATGAAAATAAATCCGGAAAAGTCGTTCTTTGCACCATGCAGCAACCCCGAAATCATCCGCAGGCTGATAAAAAACCTGATATTCTCCTATAATCAATCTGGGGAGCACGAAAAAATCGAAGATTTAGAAACCCTTTTAACCGCATACGAATGAAAAACACGCTCTATACTGTCTCCCTGGTCCTTCTTTGTCTTGTGTTGTCAAGCTGGGGCTCAAAGGGACATAAGATAATCAGTCGGAATTTCTCATCCTGCCTGCCGGGTCAAATGTCCTTCCTGGAGCCGACATGGACCAATTTTGTCATGAACCATGCATCCGATGCCGACATCCGTAAAAATGAGGATCCCGATGAAGCGCCCCGCCATTACATCGACATCGACAACTACCCCGAATTCATCCAAACCGGCCATATCCCGCAAACCTTTGATTCTGTAGTCCTGTTACACGGATATGCCTTTGTAATTGACCAGGGCATCCTGCCATTTTCAACGTTGATCACCTTTGACTCGTTGAAAAACTGTTTTCAGCGAGGAAATTGGGACAGGGCAGACATTTTTGCCGCTGATCTCGGTCACTACGTCGGGGATGGTCACATGCCATTGCACATTACAAAAAACTATAACGGGCAGTTGACCGGCCAGACCGGGATTCATTCGCGGTACGAGTCAACGCTGGTCAGCCGTTATGAAGGGCAGCTTGTTTATCCGGCCGATTCGGTTCACTTCGTTGACAATGTGAATCAATATGTGTTTGATTATATCTATGGAAATTACAAATATGTTGACAGCTTGCTTCTGGCCGATACCTATGCCAAAGGTATTGCCGGAAACACAAGTTCCGACGCCTACTATCAGGCATTGTGGGCACGGTCGGGGAGTTTTACCATCCTGATGATGCAGAATGCCTCCAGCATCCTGGCCGATTTGATCTATACTGCATGGGTTCAGGCAGGTAGTCCTGTCATGTATCCCGTTGCACTTGAGGAACAGGGGAGTGTGGAACCGCCGTTTTCGCTTGACATTTACCCGAATCCAGTCAATGAAGTTGCATGGTTTTCCGTGATGGTTCATGGTCCTTCCGCCACCTGCAGGCTCGAAATTTTTGATATGAGCGGAAATCTGGTGGATACGATTATCGTGCACCCTGCAACGGATGGAATTCAGGAAATCAGCTATCCAACCGGTAACCTGGCATCGGGAACCTATGTGTGTGTGTTAAAATCGGGGCAACATCGAGAAGCCGGAAGGTTCATCGTGAAACGCTAAAACGTTCGATTCAATCCGCTGCAGAATGTCATTGCAATCTGCTTTGACAAATTTTTCGCCTGTGATTCCTTCATAGAGTTCGATGTACCGGTCTGAAATTTCTTTGATCCAGCCATCGCTCATTTCAGGGACCTGCTGCCCCTCCTTGCCCATAAAACCATTGGCCATCAACCATTCCCTTACGAACTCCTTTGAGAGCTGCCGCTGTTGTTCTCCGCTGGCCTGACGCGCTTCGTATCCTTCAAGATAAAAATAGCGGGAGGAATCGGGCGTATGAATCTCATCGCAGAGGTATATCCGGCCATCGGCGCCTTTGCCAAATTCATATTTTGTATCCACCAGTATCAGCCCTTTCCGGGCTGCCATCTCCGTTCCACGCTGAAACAGGGCAAATGTGTATTTTTTAATCAGGGCGTATTCCTCCGCGGGAATCACCCCCCTGGCAAGAAGTTCAGCCTCCGTAATATCTTCGTCATGACCTTCGGCTGCTTTGGTGGTTGGGGTGATGATCGGCGCCGGGAACCGCTGATGTTCCTTCATCCCGTCGGGCAACGCCACGCCGCAAATTTCACGGGAGCCTTTCTGATAGGTCCGCCACGAACTTCCGGTGAGATACCCCCGGATGATCATTTCAACCGGATAAATCGTGCAAAACCGCCCGATGGTTACGTTTGGGTCGGGTGAAGCGATTTTCCAGTTGGGGCAGATATCGGCCGTGGCATCCAGAAATTTCGCAGCGATCTGATTGAGAACCTGTCCTTTGTATGGAATACCCCTCGGAAGAACGACGTCAAATGCCGATATCCTGTCGCTGGCGATCATCACCATGAATTCATTGTTGATGTTATAAACATCGCGTACTTTTCCCTTGTAAAGACTTTTCTGGCCGGGAAAATTGAAGTTGGTTTTTAGCAGAACGTTGGTCATGTGGTGTTTTTTTGACGCTCAAAGATAAGGCAAATCGGAATATAATAGAGAGGAATATTGGAGGCATTTAAAATAGAACCAGCGCTGAAAGCGCGTAATATTATTAACCGTGGGTGAAGCCCACGGGAACCATGAAAAGATCCAACATGAGCCCTGAAGGGGCGATATATCTCACATTATCAGTAATATGCCGCCCTTTCAGGGCTAAAGTTGGTCATGATTTACAACATCCGTGGGCTTCACCCACGGTTATTTATAAAATGACACTTCGTGGCTGATGGCTGTCCAAATTTATCGGTGGAAGGATTCCGCCCAATTATATAAAGTAAATTATTTGATTGATTGCAATTATACATATAGTTTTAACACGAGCATTGAGTTAAGACATCGGTCGAATCTGTTTTTCTTGATTTTAAAATGTGAACATATTCTGTACAAAGGCAAATGGCACAAACGGTTTAATGGATTAACAAGACTCTGATGAAAAAGATGTGCAAAAAGAGAAGCCTCCAGGCAGACGGGGAGAGGCCATTATTAGAAAGGAATTTGTAAAAATTTAAACAGTCTATGAATATAATTATATTTATATTATTTAAATAATTATTATATTTGTGAAATTAAATATAGAAAATGAAAAAGAAGGTCACCTATACAAGCACTTTACCGGAGGATGTTCTTGATTTGGTCAATGACTATTCTGAAAAAACAAGCATCTCGAAAAATCAGGTCATGGAAAAAGCACTCAGACAATTTTTTTTCAGCCTGAAAAAAAGTGATTTTCAGGAAGGGTTCAGGCGCGCAGCAGGCGATCCGGAAATGAACACGATGGCTGACAGTGGCATGGATGATTACAGAGATATTATTCAGCAGAACGAAAGGGACGGGAGGTGAGGCAGCGCGATATATACTTGGCCGGCCAAGATCCTGCAATTGGAACCGAACAGCAGGGAGTAAGGCCGGTGGTGATCATCAGTGGCGATGCATTGAATGAGATGACGGAACTATGCATCATCTGTCCTCTGACCACGAAGATTAAAAATTACCCCGGATCAGTGGTGATATCAAAGAATAAGCAAAACGGGCTTTCAGATGATTCGGAAATCCTGATTTTTCAGGTAAGGGTTATTGCAAAAAAGCGACTCGTCAGGAAGATAGGTGCAGTAACTGAATCAGAGTTGGTCAGGATAAAACAAGGGCTTACAGATGTACTCACCTTTTGAGAATCGGTTTTCATTTGTTCTATGTTCGGTTTTTCCAGATTTGAGGGTTCCTGCTATTGTGGAATATCGCAATCACAAATACATCCTCACTAGAGATAACAAAGAATGCAGAGAATGGAAATTTCTTAAGATTTGCTTTGCGGATACCTTTTAAAACTTCAGGGAATTTATCGGGATTTTTCTGGATTCTGACTGAAAGAGCATCAATTTCATTAACAAATTTATCACCTAAAGTTTGCCGATAAGTTTCATACCAGAGATAAGATTCTTTGATATCAGTTTCGGCTCCGTATGTGAAAATAAGTTTACCGGAAATCACAGTTTCCCTAATTGTTTTTTTAGTTCATTCCAGTCTTTCCCGGTCGGGTTATCCAGGAATTCTTTATATCTTTTTTGCAGCAATTCTTCAGTCTGGGGATAAACTCCAGATGGCTCTTTAATTACTTCAATGAAATCATAATCTTCTTCAAGGGTTTTAAGCATGTTAATTATGCTCTTTGCCTTCTTGCTCTTGTCATGAATGTGTATTGTATAGGTCACTGCTCTAAGGGTATTTTACAAAGATACAACATAAAACATTTCCTGGTATAACAGGACGCTGGTTAAATTTCACTATTGGTCACTGCTGTACGCATCAATAATCTTCCCCACCAGCTTATGCCGGATGATATCCGATTTGTCGAGATAAATAAAATCTATCCCCGGGATGTTGTTCAGGATTTTCTGAGAGTGGAGTAGTCCGCTGACCTGGTTTTTCGGAAGATCGATCTGGGTGATATCGCCGGTAACGATGAATTTCGCGGAGGCGCCCATGCGGGTGAGAAACATCTTGAGCTGGCCCGGCGTGGTATTCTGGGCTTCGTCTAAGATGGCAAAGGCATTGTTGAGGGTTCTTCCGCGCATAAAGGCCAGCGGGGCTATTTCGATCACCCGCTCTTCGATGTACTGCAGGAGTTTTTGCGTTGGCAGCATGTCGCCCAGTGCATCATAGAGCGGCTGCATATACGGGTCAAGCTTTTCCTTTAAATCCCCCGGAAGAAAACCCAGGTTTTCACCAGCCTCCACGGCTGGCCGGGTCAGGATGATCCGCTGGATCTCTTTGTTTTTCAAGGCTCTTACAGCCAATGCAACCGCGGTATAGGTTTTCCCGGTTCCTGCCGGGCCGATGGCAAAGACCAGGTCGTTTTTCAGCCTGCTTTCAACCAGTTTGCGCTGGTTGGCCCTGATCAGCAGTCCGTTTTTACCATGAACCAGCACGTCATTCTGCCCTTCGGGAGCCATCGCAGCGCCATTTGAATCGGCGTTCAGCAACAGCCCGATATCTGTTTTGGTCAGCCGGCCGAATTTCTCGAAATGGAGAAGCAGAAAACCGAACTTCTCTTCAAATTCAAGCAGATCAGTCTCTTCCCCAAAAGCCTTGATAAAATTATCCCGGGAAACAATCTTTAACTTGGGAAAATAATTGCGGATGACATCCAGGTTCTGGTCATTGGCGCCAAAAATATCAAGCGGATGAAAGGATTCAATGTTAATTAGCTTTTCGCTCATGAAATATTTATACCTTTGAATACGCAAATGTACAAATATTTTCATGGCTATTATCACGCTGACAAGCGACTGGGGACTTAAGGATCACTATACAGGCGCCGTAAAAGGCGCCATCTTGCGGCTTTTACCCGGGGCGCAGATTGTCGATATATCCCACGACATTCCTGCCTTCGACCTCAATCAGGCCGCCTTCATCATCCGGAATTTTTACCCGAATTTCCCTGATGGAACCATTCACATCCTTGCCATCAACACGGAGGCGGCTGTTGAAACACCCCACACCCTGGTTTTTCACCGGGGGCACTATTTCATAGGTGCCGACAATGGCATTTTTTCATTGCTGTTTGATGAGAAACCCGAAAAAATCATCGAATTGGATATCATCCAGGATTCGGACTATTTTACATTTTCCACCCGGGATGTGTTTGTAAAAGTGGCCTGCCATATCGCTGGTGGCCAGCCCATTGAACAGCTTGGCTTCCCGAAGGAGAATATCCTGCAGCGGATTGCTTTCCAGCCTGTGATCCAGGGAGACCTGATCAAGGGAAAGGTAATCTACATCGACAGTTACGAAAACGTATTTACCAACATCACCGAGACTTTGTTCAAATCGGCCGTGAAAAACCGTAAATTTGCAATCACGTTCCGGTCACCGAACTATCGCATCACCGAAATCAGCAAATCCTACAAGGATGTGAGTCTGGGTGAAATGCTTGCACTTTTTTCCACCAGCGGATACATCGAAATTGCGATGCGGGAGGGGATGGCATCAAGTCTGCTCGGACTGAAGATGGATCAGATGGTTACGGTGGAAATCCTTTGAAAAATCGTGACGCGTGACACGTGACACGTGACAAACATTTAATTTTACTGAAAATGGAAAAGTCGAAAAATATTGCGCTTGTAGGCCATGATAACCGAAAAAAAGATCTCGTTGAATGGGTCGAATTCAATTACAAAACCCTGCTTGGGCATCATTTGATCTGTACAGGAACAACCGGGAAACTGGTCGAAGAAACGATCCTGCACAAACTGGAAGAGGAGGAGAAGATCACCTTTGATATCGTCAAACTGAAATCAGGCCCTCTGGGGGGTGATCAGCAGCTGGGCGCCTTGATTTCGGAAGGTAAAATCGATCTGCTCATCTTTTTTTGGGATCCCATGCAGCCTCAGCCACACGATGTGGATGTAAAGGCGCTTCTGAGGATTACCGTTGTGTATAACATCCCCACGGCCTGCAACAGGTCAACCGCCGATTTCATGATATCTTCGCACCTGCTGAAAGAAGCCTACGAACCCCGCCTGATCGATTATTCGCATTATGTTTCCAGGGAGATACCCGGAAATGTTCTTACCTGATGCAATTCGGTGCATGAAAATTGCTAATTTTGCACCCTTTTATTTAACAAGCAAATGCTGACCCTTTTCAAAAAAGAGATCAACGGTTTTCTCAACTCGCTCATCGGTTACATCGTCATGATTGTTTTCCTTCTGATGACGGGTCTTTTTCTCTGGGTGTTTCCCCTGGAGTTCAATGTGCTCGATTTTGGCTTCGCCGGATTGGACGGGTTGTTTGTGATCGCTCCCTTTGTCTTTCTTTTTCTGATTCCGGCCATCACCATGCGGTCGTTTGCCGATGAGAAAAAAAGCGGGACGCTTGAGTTGCTCATGACCCAGCCTCTTACTGATATTCAGGTTATTCTGGCAAAATATGCTGCCGGGGTAGCGCTGGTGATCATCTCACTCCTGCCAACCCTGGTTTACTATTTTTCGGTTTACCGGCTGGGGCTGCCGCCTGGTAATCTTGACTCCGGCAGCATCTGGGGATCCTATGTCGGATTGTTTTTTCTGGGAGCCAGCTTTGTGGCAATCGGGATTTTCACCTCCTCCCTTACCGATAACCAGATCGTCTCATTTATCCTGGCTGTTTTCATCAGTTTTATCCTGTATATGGGTTTTGAATTTATCTATTCATTCCTGGTATCCGGAAAAATCGGTCTGATCATCCAGTCGCTGGGGCTCAATGCACATTACTCCTCCATGAGCCGTGGCGTGATCGATACCCGCGACCTGATCTATTTTATGAGCGTAACCACCATCTTTATCCTGATGACCAAATTATCACTGGAAACCAGAAAATGGTAAAAACCCATAGAATGACTACCGTAAAAAGGAAAAATATCAAAAGATCCAACATTGCCGGCCTGCTGCTTGGTATTGCCATTGTTGTTTTGGTTAATGTGATCGCTGCGTTTATCAATGCCAGAATCGATTTAACCGCCGAAAAACGTTATTCTCTGGCGCCTGCGACCAAAAAATTGCTGAAAAAGCTCGATGATGTAGTTTTTTTCAAGGTGTATCTTTCCGGTGATTTGCCTCCCGGTTTCCAGCGGTTATCAAATGAAACCCGGGAAATGCTCGATGAGTTCAGGGCATATAGCGACAATATTCAATACGAATTTGTAAACCCGTCGCAAAATCCCAATGACAAAGACCGGAACGACACTTACCGGTTGCTTGTTGAACGGGGATTGCAGCCAACCGATTTAAGGGTAAATAAAAAAGGAGCGTCGTCACAACTGATTATTTTTCCGGGGGCGATGGCGTCGTTTCATGGCAAAGAGATCCCGGTGCAGCTTTTAATGGCACAACTGCAGGAGGATCCCAATAAAGTGCTGAACAACAGCATACAATCGCTGGAATATAACCTGGCAAGCGCCATAAAAAATCTGACGACCGCCATCAAACCACGGATCGCCATCATCGACGGGCAGGGGGAACTCAACCGGATGGAGACCTTCGACCTCCAGAATTCTCTCTCTGAATTCTATAACGTTGACAGGGTTGTCCTGAATAATAAAATCACAAGTCTTGCGATTCGGATTAAAACGGATACTGCGCATGATGTATTAATCAATAAATTCAGGGCGATCATCATTGCCAAGCCTACCAAGCCCTTCGACGAACGGGATAAATTCCTGATCGACCAGTTCATCATGCGCGGAGGGAAGGTGCTATGGCTTCTCGATCCGGTGTTTGCCAGCATGGACAGCCTTCAGAAGTATAATTCGACCATGGGCCTTCCGAATGATATCAACCTTGAGGATATACTATTCTATTACGGGGTTCGGGCAAACGTCAATCTTGTGCAGGACTTGAATGCCCTGCCCATCCCTGTGAAAACCGGAATGATCGGAAACCAGCCTCAGTTTGATTACTTTAAATGGTGGTTTTTCCCGGTGTTGCTGCCTGCCCTTAACCATCCGATTGTAAATGGGTTGAATGCGATTAAAACGGAATTCCTGAGTACCATCGATACTGTTTCAGCGCCAGGTGTGAAAAAAACCATCCTGCTGGAAACTTCGCCCTACGCGCGAACTGTCAATGCGCCTGCCCTGATCGACCTCGAAATCCTTAAGCAGCAGCCGAATGAGCGAATGTTCAATCAAGGCCCTCTTCCTGTAGCTGTGCTGCTGGAAGGTGTATTTGTATCAGCGTTCCTTTACCGGATTCCCCCGGAACTCGCCGACAACGCCTCCCTGGGGTTTAAACCGAAGAGTAAAAAAACAAAGATGATCGTTATTGCCGACGGAGACCTGGCTAAAAATCAGTTTCATTTTTCTCAAGGTTATCCGTTGCCGCTTGGATTTGATCAATATACCAAACAAACATTCGGGAATAAAGATCTGCTGCTGAACGCCGTCAACTTCCTGTGCGATGATTCGGGCCTGATTTCAGTCAGATCCCGTGAATTGAAACTCAGAATGCTTGATACGGGAAAAGTGGCAAAACAACGATTATTCTGGCAATTGATCAACATTCTCCTGCCAATCCTGCTGATCTCGGGGTTCGGTTTTATAAAATACAAACTGCGCAAACGAGCTTATGCCGGCCCTGTTCGAAAAAATCAAGTATGAAAAAAAACAGAACCATTTTTATTGTATTCATCCTGCTGGCCGCGATAGCCCTGACGCTGTGGCTTACCCAATCAACCACAACGTTCAAGAGATCGATGAGCGATTTCAAACTCAACGATTCATCCAATGTGACCAGAATTTTCATTGCAGATAAAAACAACAACACAGTTACCCTTGTCAGAAAGGCACCAGACGCCTGGGTTGTAAACGAAAAATATCCCGCTCAAAAACAGAGTGTTGACCTGCTGCTGAAAACCATGGTGGAACTCGAGGTAGGACAACCTGTCGGGAATGCGGCACACAATAATATTGTGAAAGAACTCGCCGTAAACGCGGTTAAGGTTGAAATTTACCAGCAGGTTTACCGCATCGATCTTTTTGGGATTATCCGTTGGTTCCGGCACGAAAAATTAACCAAAGTCTATTATGTAGGGGGAGCCACTCAAAGCAATCAGGGATGTTTTATGCTGATGCAGAATTCTTCTCAGCCTTTTATTGTTTTTCTCCCGGGATTCAGAGGCTTTGTATCGCCACGCTATAGCCCCATTGAAAAATACTGGAGGGATTATAATGTTTTCAAAACAGCCATTCCCGAAATTGCAAAAGTCAGGGTGGAAATTCCCGAAACGCCTGATTATTCGTATGAAGTGAGAAACAATGGCCATAATAAATTTTCGCTGGTCTCTCTCTCTGATAACCGCGAGATGGTGAATTATGATACGCTGAAACTGCTGAATTTTTTATCGGGATTCAGAAACCTGAATTACGAGGCTTTGCTGAATGACATGGACAAGTCACGCAAAGACTCGATCCTGAAATCTCAGCCATTCATCATCATCACGCTGACCGATACCGCCGGTGTAAGCAAAAAAATAACCACCTACCATAAGCAGGGGCCGGATGGACAAACAGATCCCAATGGGACTCCCCTTCCTTATGATCTCGACAGGCTCTATGCGTCGGTAAATGACGGTCGGGATTTTACCATCATTCAGTATTTTGCGTTTGATAAAGTTTTACGGCCCAGGCCGTTTTTTATGAAAGAAGCTGCGTCGAAGAAGTAACCTGCACCTGACGACTGGCATTGCGCTGCAATGAATAGAGAAGTTATTAAATATCTTGCCGGACGATTTATCCCTGCCATTGTAAATGTAGCGGTTATTGTGCTTGCCATTCGTTTTCTCGGCCCGGTTGAATATGGCCGGTACTCGTTGCTGTTATATACTGTTTTGCTGGTAATCACCTTAAGTTTTCATTGGGTTCAGGTAAGTATTCTGCGATTTCTTGCAGGAATGCCCCGGGAGACAAACGTCGTGATGAGCAGGTTTTTTGACCTGACCGTTTTCACTGCGCTGGTTTCCACGTTCATCGTTGTGGTGATCGGTAAATGGTATTTCGATTTGTCATTGACAGAGTTGGCATTGGTAGCGATTTTTGCCTTTCTGAACCATTTCTTTCTTTTCCATCAGGCAATTTTACAGGTTTACAACAAATCAGTCCGCTCGGCGATTCTGGAAGGTTCTGATCAGCTTATCATTATGATAGGCGTGCTGGTAGGTCTTTTCTTTTTTCAATGGAAGTCATCCATGCTGTTGTTTGCATCACTGGTCATCGCACTGGCCGGGGTTTTGATATTGCGGTCATTGATCCGGGTTAAAGGTCTTCTCACCATCGATCTGAAGCATCTGTATTGGGATTCGCGCTTCTCAGCCAAGGTTGTCGAGTTCGGTTATGGCATAACCCTTTGGCTGTTTCTTTCACACCTGCTGATGGCCATGGATCGTTTCATCATCATGGAATATCTGGGTTATCGCGAAGCCGGGATGTACTCGGCGATGAAGGACCTGCTTTACAAAAGCATCATGTTTGCCAGTTTCCCGATTTATATATCCTACCAGACCAAGATCCTGGATTATTGGAATTCACGTCACCGGGAGGATGCCTGGGTTGCCATCAAAGAGGCGCTCAGTTTTGAACTACTCATCTTCATTATATTCTTTATCTTGTTCATGGTTTTCAAACAATGGCTGGTCGCAGACCTGCTGAAAATTCCCGAAATGGATCTCTGGCTGATCTATCTGCCTTTGGTTTTTTCAGCTTTTTTCTGGCATATCGGACTGCTCTTTCAGCGGTTTCTTGAACTTTTTTTAAAACCGGTATATTTGCTTGTTGCAATTGCGGTCATTGTGTTGCTGAACCTGCTGCTGAACCTGATTTTTGTACCGGACTACGGGTTGATGGCATCTTCCTTAATCCTGTTGCTGACCTCATTGCTTTATTCCGGTTTTATCATAGTTCTTTCCTACATCTTCGGTCAGCGCCTTTCCAAAACTTAACGGCATAAAAAAAGGACCCGGTTTCCCGGGCCCTTCCTGATCAAAATGAACTGGTCGGTTCTTAAACAAGTCCTTGTGCCATCATGGCATCAGCAACTTTCACAAAACCGCCGATGTTGGCGCCTTTCACGTAGTTGATGAATCCGTCGGGCTCAGTGCCGTATTTCACACAATTCTTATGGATATCGATCATGATGTTGTGCAAACGCATGTCAACCTCTTCACGGGTCCACGATAAACGCATGGAGTTCTGTGACATTTCCAGACCTGACGTGGCAACACCCCCTGCATTGGCAGCTTTACCTGGGCCGTACAGAATCTTCTTTTCAATGTAGATTTCGATGGCGTCTGGGGTTGAAGGCATGTTGGCGCCTTCTGAAACGCAGAAACAACCATTGGCCATCAGGGCCTTGGCATCGTTTCCGTCAATTTCGTTTTGGGTTGCACTCGGGAGGGCGATATCGCATTTCACTTCCCATGGGCGTTTTCCTGCAACAAATTTGGCTTCCGGATACTTATCGCAATATTCTTTGATTCGTCCGCGTTTCACATTTTTCAGGTGCATGACAAATGCCAGTTTATCGGCGTCAATCCCCTTGGGATCATAAATGTAACCTTCGGAATCGGATAACGTAACAACTTTGCCACCAAGCAGTGTAACTTTCTGTGTAGCATATTGGGCAACGTTCCCTGAACCGGAAACCGTAACGATTTTGCCCTTGAAATCGAGACCGCGGGTCTTCAGCATCTCTTCGGCAAAATATACCTGGCCGTAACCGGTAGCCTCAGGACGGATCAATGAACCACCCCATTCCAGACCTTTTCCGGTAAGAACACCGGTAAATTCATTGCGAAGACGCTTGTACTGGCCAAACATGAAGCCGATTTCACGACCGCCAACACCAATATCGCCGGCAGGAACATCTGTATCAGGGCCAATGTGACGCTGCAGCTCGGTCATCAAACTCTGGCAGAAACGCATCACTTCATTATCGCTCTTTCCTTTGGGATCAAAATCACTGCCGCCCTTGCCGCCGCCCATGGGAAGCGTGGTCAGACTGTTCTTCAGAACCTGCTCAAAGGCAAGGAACTTCAGAATGCCAAGATTTACTGTCGGGTGGAAACGCATGCCGCCTTTGTAAGGGCCGATAGCGCTGTTCATCTCAATACGGAAACCCCGGTTGATCTGGATTTCACCCTTGTCATCCAACCAAGGTATCCGGAAAATGATAATCCGCTCAGCCTCTGCCATCCGCTCGAGGATTTTCGCCTGTTTGTACTTGGGATTTTCTTCAATGAAAGGAATCAATGATTCAGCAACTTCCATTACAGCCTGATGAAATTCTTTTTCACCCGGATTCTTGGCAATAACCTTGGCCATGAATTCGTCCAGCAGTTTTTTTAACATGTCGTTGTTCATAGTTGTTGTATTAAATTAATGATTGAGTGTTGGAATTGAATGGTATGTGAAATAATTCACAATATTAAACAAAATTTCTTAAACGCAAGCTGCAAATATGCGTATTTTTTTGATAATTATTTAACCTCCAATGGAATAAGAATAATACGTAGCCCCTTATAAGTAATACACGTAATCGTGATACGGCATGTACCTGCCCATAATCTTTATTCTGGCATTCTTGCCTTTTAACTCGATCCCCCTGTCCCCCGTCTCCCCAAAGCTACTCTTTTTACACACCTTATTGCTACACAGAGAGCCACAGAGAAGGCAATGAGGACCACAGAGTTTAAGGCCTATTAATGTATTTGTGAACGATGATATACGTCTCTGCGTCTCTGCGCCTCTGCGCCTCTGCGTCTCTGCGTCTTTGCGTCTCTGCGCCTCTGCGGTTTAAATAGATTTTTAACTTTTCGGAGTGGACCCAAAAAAGGATTTTGAAAAGATGAAAAGATTGTGCTAATTTTG
>JAPLDG010000226.1:16366-19240 GCA_026391845.1 Bacteroidota bacterium
TTTGGAACAACTGGTTTATAATAACCAGGAACGCCTGAAAGAATTAGCTGCAATTAACGAAACCACGGCCATCATCAAGGCCGGCAAATCTATTCCCGAAACACTTTCCGAAATTTGTCAGGTATTGCCTAAGGCATGGCAGTATCCGGAATTTACGGTTGCCAGGATTCGCTTTGAGGAAATGGAATTTGTGACCCCCGGATTCATTGAAACTCCATGGAAACAGGAACAGTCGTTTGACACCATTGATAATTTACGCTGTACCATTGAGATTTTTTATCTGAAAGAGTTCAGAACCTACGAGGAGGGACCGTTCCTGAAGGAGGAACGCAGTCTGATTGTTAACCTGGCCAGCCTGATCGAGGGCTACATCAACGGGGTAAAAGGAAGAGAAGGGCGGTACATCACCCGCGAACGTTTGAAAGAGCTTACGGCGATCAACCATACCACTGCCATCCTTCGGACGGGA
This sequence comes from Bacteroidota bacterium, assembly GCA_026391845.1. GTDB lineage: Bacteria > Bacteroidota > Bacteroidia > Bacteroidales > FEN-979 > CAIVAT01. Next base: position 16,836 of record JAPLDG010000226.1, read on the forward strand.
AAACCGATTGAGGAGGCCCTGCACCAGATCTGCCTCATATTGCCCAAGGCATGGCAGTACCCTGAATATACCGCCTGCCGCATCAAATACGGGAATGTTGAGGTGAAAACCCCGGCATTTCGTGAAACCGAATGGTCGCAAAAACAGGATTTTGAAACCATTGATAATCAGCATGGATACATTCAGATTTGCTATCTCAAGGCATTTCAGCCTTCGTTCGAGGGACCATTCCTCGAAGAGGAACGCCACCTCATTATCAACCTGGCAAATCTCATAACGGGCTATCTTAATTCGGTAAAAGGCAAGGCCATTTTACGTAAAACGGATCACAAAGAGGTCAGTGAACCCAAAAAAGATCCCTCCATCCGGGTGAAGTATAGCCGGCAGCTTTTACAAACCTTCCTGAACCGAACCAATTACAACCGCGATCTCTACCATGACCTGATGCCTTTTAAAGTGAAAGAGATATTGCTGGTAGCGAATTTATATGATGCCTACAGCATTGAAAAGGAGGGGCGGTTTTCGGAACATGTGCTCGGGGAATTTTATTCGCTCAGCCTGGCCACCATGCCTCGCATAACAGGGGTTTCCACGGTTGAAGAGGTTTTGGAACAGCTCAACACAAAGCATTATGACCTGATCATTGTGATGATCGGCTCGGACAAACAATTTCCGCTGGAACTGAGCAAACAGGTGAAAGAACAATGGATCGATCGCATTTTTGTATGGAACGGCGACTCCAAAATTTTCTTCGCCATGATCAATTATCTGGAGGATAAGATCAACGTGGAGAATGATACCACCATCGGCATGGTCAGGGTGATCCTGCTGGTGGAAGATTCATCGAAATACTACTCGCTGTACCTGCCGATGCTGTACAACATCGTTCTGGAACAGACAAAAAACATCATCGAAGATGTAACGACCGATGAACTATACCGGATCCTGCGCTTGAAAGCCCGTCCGAAAATATTGCTTGCCTCAACCTACGAGGAAGCCATTTATATTTTCAACAAATACCGGGACAACATCCTTTGCCTGATCTCTGACGTGAAGTTCAAAAAAGATGGAAAACTCAACGATACCGCGGGATTCAGCCTGGTCAAACAGACCCGTAAGGAACTCTTTGTGGTTGACTTCAGGAGTTTTATCACACACTACCTGGGATTCGGAAATTTCATATACCGGGATAAGGAGGGAGGGCAGATCGCTGTGGCCAAATCGCTCAAAGAGTTTGAAGACCTGCTGAAAACAATCCCGGAAGAGTCGTTGCTGTACCATGCCCGTAAAGATCATTTTTCGCTCTGGCTGATGGCCCGCGGAGAGATCCAGGTAGCAAAAATCCTCAATCCTGCCAAAGTCACCGATTTCAAGGATCCGGCCTCCCTGAGAGAATATCTGTATAACGTCATTCAGAATTTCAGGAACGAACAGAATATCGGCAAAGTGATCCCTTTTGAGGAGTCGGGCATCACCGATGAACACAACATTCTGGCGCTCACGGAAGGCGCGCTGGGAGGCAAGGGAAGGGGCCTTGCTTTTGTCAACACCCTGATTTACAATTATGATTTTGCGCAACATGTGCCCAATATCAATATCCGTACACCCAAAACATCCATCATCGGTACCGATGAATTTGAATATTTTCTCGACCGGAATAAATTGCGTGAAAGGGCGGTGTATGAATCTGATTATGAGCAGATAAAACGTTGGTTCATCGAAGGAAGGCTCACCGATACGCTCATCCGTAAGCTGAAACTCATCATCCGGCATATCACCAAACCTTTGGCCATCCGCTCATCGGGACTCTTTGAAGATTCACAGAATCAACCCTTTGCCGGAATTTTTGAAACCTACCTGATCCCAAATAATCATCCTGATCCCGCCATCAGGCTTGAACAATTAATGGATGCCATCAAACTGGTATATGCTTCGGTTTATTCTCCCACTGCAAAAGGCTACATCGAGGCAGTGAATTACCGCATCGAACAGGAAAAGATGGCGGTCGTCATCCAGGAAGTGGTAGGTCATCAGTACCAGGATGTCTTTTATCCCCATATCAGCGGGGTTGCGCAATCCTTTAACTATTACCCGTTTGCGCACATGAAACCGGAGGAAGGATTTGCAGTGGCAGCCTTGGGACTCGGCCGCTATGTTGTCGAAGGAGAAAAAGCTTTTCGGTTTGCACCGCTCTATCCTAACCTTGAAATTAATTCTGCCAAAGATCAGTACAAGGGTTCGCAGGTCTATTTTTACGCAGTTGACATGAAGAAACAGGATGTTAACCTGCTCGAGGGAGAAGATGCCGGATTGCGAAAACTTGATATTTATGACGCTGAAATGCATGGCACCCTGAAGCACCTTGCATCGGTTTACTCCCTGGAAAATGACCATATCTCAGCGGG
>JAPLDG010000121.1 GCA_026391845.1 Bacteroidota bacterium
AGAGAACTAATTGTATCGGATGAAGCAAAAACAATGATAGAAGATTTGGGAAAATTTGTAACATTAAAGGAATATTACAAGTTTTATATAAAAATGAAGAAAGAAAAACAAAACACTTCAACTTATGGGCCAATAATTTCGATATTATCGCAAATTGAGGCTTATTGGTTTCAGGAAGATCGTATCTGGAAAAATATTATTAATAGTAATTCAAAAATCCATACATATTTTGTAACACGGTTCGATGAAAATAAGACAAAGAAAACGCCATACCTTGACAATTTATATTTCAAGGTAAACATCGCCGAAAGTACAACAGGAATAGTAATTAAAAAAAGTAATGAGTATGCTGTTTTAAAAGGCATAATAAAACCAATCAGTGGTATTTATGCTTTGCACGAAATCAAAGAAATAAAAGTGGTTTATGAAGCCGCTCAAGAGAGTAGAAGCGTGATTTCAACCGAAAGAGATGGAAGTGGCGGTCATTCAGTTTCACCTTTTACTTTTCATATTGCAGATAATCTGATTAAAAGATCCCAAAAGTATTATGATGCGAAATTGTTTATGCTTTCAGCTTTATTAGCGAAGGAAGCATACGAAATACTTAATGGGTTTCATCTTATGATGGCGCTTCAGTCAATTTACCTACGGGCAATTGCAGAAACAAGTTTAGTAACCAACACGTTGGGTGTTGAAGAAGACAGAATTGCTAAAAATATATCTTTGATAATTAGCGACGTTAGAAGTCATGTTGACAGAATATGCGTTGGGAATGTCAACGCTAAAAAGAATATCCTGACTCAGGTTTTTAATGATATAAGGCACATTTGCCGGAACAAAGAACAGTTTAAAGCTGCCGACATTGCCCTCGCAGAATTAATAAACACAAGATTCGGCAGTAGTTTGTGGAAATAAAATTAATAGTATGGAAAGTCAATGTTGTTCGTCATTGTATACTCTTTCTGGAATAATGATAATGGTGTTAACAATTGTGTCAATATCTCTGATTATAGCTTATTTAATTGTCAATTTCCAGAATATTTCTACTCAGCTTACTCTAAGAAATATCCAAAATTCATTAATACAATTATGGCATTCCTTAAAATTATTCCTGAAATATTTTGGATGGTATTATTTATTGCTGGTTCTTATATTAATTATTGCACAATGGTTTTTCAGTAATGTTTTCCCCTATATTTTAATAGGGGTGATTGTGCTTTTCTTTTTGTATAAACCACTGAAATTAGTTTACATGCTAATTGGCGCAAAAAGCAGTTTAAGTACATTTCTAATGTTACTTATTGCAACTCAGCTCCTTTTTGCATGGGCATATCATGCTTATTTACCAGGAAATTACACCTATCCCGAACTTGTTTTCAATACATTTTCCACATCCTTAACACAAGGTCCCTCGATTATTTTTAACGATTATTTAAATGCCAATAAAGCATGGGATGTATATGGAAATATATTTATTTTATTGAATACCCAGATTTTCATTTCTTGGATTTATCTTGGGGTGTTAATCGCCGGGCTTTATCAAAAACTAAGAAATGAGTAAGATGCCGATTACCTTTTAGCACAATATTACATTGATTACTGTATTTTTATATAAAAAAAACTATCTGGGTATAAAACAGGCTCCTGTCCTTTTATATTGGTTGACAATTTGTTTCTGTTTTTTTATTTATTTTATCAGCTATTACCATTAACTCTCATTTTCTTTCTAAATTTAGAGCCTTATTAGGTTAAACGTCAGTTTTAATTCTTAAATAGCACTTCGATCGTGCTACCAAGATCCGCCATGATGAAAAAAATGATCCTGATCGTGATGATCTTCCTGATTGCCTCTGCTGTTTTTGCGGTTAACAAGCGACGTGTCTATATCACCCTGGATGTTTCGGGAAGCATGAACAATGACAAGTATATCCTGGCAAATTACACAGCACAACTGATCTCTACTTTGTGTGAACAGGATGAGGTTTACCTGATCATTTTAGGTCACGCAGAAAAAATCTCAGGCACAGCGGATATTTATAAAAAAATACAGATCCGGTATGACAATATTCATTTACAGTGGAAAGTCAGTGAGCGGGAATCGCAGATAGAAGATATAGATGAATTTAACCAGATATTCAAGGATGAAAAGGATGTTGATCAATGGCTTTTTGTTGTGGGCGACGGCATCTGGGATACACCTGTTCATCCATTGATAACCAACAAGTTTAAGAACATTGTCACGGATGGAAAGGTTCATGTGTGTTTTCTGCAAACGGGTGCAAGCAAAGCGGAACATAATGATTTTACCAGTTTCCTTGAGGGTTTAAAGATCGTCAACATTCTCAAATCATCGATCGATCCATCAACCATCATAGAGGACTGTAATATTTTTACAAGTACAATTTTAGGTTTGAGCAGCACGTCGCTTAAGGTCGAACGGTCAGGAACCACTTGTATGAATGTTACTTCACTGCTCCCAAGCAGGAAATGGATTGTGCTTTTTCAGGATGAAATAATGGAGGCCCAGCTGCCGAAATTGCTGTTCGTAAAACAGAACGGAAAAACCCTCACTTTTCAGCACAAAGGTTCCCCGAGCAATTCTTCCCTGATCAGTCCTGTTGCCAGCAAGCTGGTCAGCGGAAATGTATGGACGATTCATCCAGGCATACCTATCATGCCTAAGATGCCGGTGACCCTGTGCTTCAACAAGCCGGTTGACTTAAACAGGATCAAAGTATTTCCGCTGGTTGATGTCAGCCTTACGCACAGCGGGGTGAAGATTTCATCCGGTACTGCAAAGACAATCAACGAAACAACAGTTAGCATCTGTAAGGAGAACAAGACCGCGGTGATAAAAATCAACCTTTCAGACGACAAAGGAATGCTATTACCTGAAGCCATTCTGAAAAATACTACTGCGAACGTAATCAGCAATAACTCAACCTATCGCGCCATTTATGTGAATGGAGGTTTTGAATGTACCATACCGTTGTCGGATGAAACCACTTTATATTATTCAAAGAGTGAATGCAAAGGATATTTTACACGTACATCAAAAATATTCCGGATAGTACGCGACCAGGACTGTGCGAAAACTCCACCAACTCCGCCCGACACTACCCTCCCATCCCAGGTTATGGGCAGTATCAGTTTCAACCAGCTCATGCGGGGAGACTGTGTTGAAGGAATCCTGTTGGATGTTGGGACCCTGGAAACTTTGGACCCTGCAAAATTCGATATTAAAGTTTCTCATAACTATCCATTGCTGTTTAAGAAAGTTGAACTTAAAATCTCAGGCAATAAGTTGTTGCTTTGCTTTGAACCAAGGGGAGAGTGGTGTGACTGTTTTTTCCCCGACACCCTTCAATTGGTGGCAAAAATTTCCCCAAAGCCCGGAGCTGCTTTAGGAGGTAAAGTTTATGCCAACAGGATTATCCCATTAAAAGTCGGGATTCTGAAATCCAGCTGGATCAGCAGGTGTAAATGGATTATTATATCAATGATTGCCGCCTTGTTGTTATTCATCTATCTTTTTGCGCTCTCCAAAAAAGATCGTTTTAAAAGAGGGAGTGTCGTTATAAGCGAATACGGTGACTATTATAACAAATACCCCCCCTACAAGTTTTCCCTGAGGAAAAAAGGATTTAACCATTGGCTGAACAGATGGCTGAACCCGTTTGGAAGTGAGAATAAACTCATTTCATTTCAACAAGTCGGCAAATCAATCAACTTCATTGCGACCAGGTCCAGGTTCCGGATCAAATTTCCCGTTTCAGCATTTGACAGTAAGACGATGCGTTATTCCGATTATGATGAAGACAGCAAGGATCCTTTTGTTCAGTTTAGTTCAGGCAACACCCTTACAATCAGGAAAAACATCACCGATGACGGAAAAATGAAGTTGGAGTATGACTCCAAGGAGGGCGTTCATGATGATATTCCATCTTTCAAAATGTTCCTCGCCCTGTTAATGTTTGCAGTTACTATTTTCTTTTTTGCTTCCGGTTTCTTATTGATACAATCGTTGATTTGAGTTACACACAACCTGGTTTAAATCATTAAAAATAAAAGACATGAGCTTCCCAAAAACATTGATAATCGGATTAGGCGGAATTGGTTCCGACATTGCAGGAAAAGTGTATAAAAGATACATGGACAGTAATCCAACCCCCGTTGAGAAAGAGATGGTCGGGTTCCTCTGCTTTGACACAGATTCAAACGACATCAGGGATCGCCGGAAAACGATGCCAA
>JAPLDG010000280.1:0-4610 GCA_026391845.1 Bacteroidota bacterium
CTTTTTCCATAGTACAATATATATATTCATGTTTTCCACTATTTTTGCTATAATGATAAGGAAAGGCATTAATCATCCGAAAGCCATCTTCTCCTTTTTCAATTAATTTATCAAGCTCCTTTGATCTTAGGGCCTCATGATGGTCTGATTCAATTTGACTTATGATTAATTTTACTAATGCATGTTTGTATTTTTTCATATCAAATTTCATTCAATATTCATTCCTAAAATATCGTTGTTGGTATTGGTGACTGGCCGTTTAGAGCCAAGTACCCTTGAAACGGATCAAGATCATTTATATCGTTAATTCGGTCAAGGATCCACTTAACAATATCAATTCCATCCGCAGGTAAAACATCAACTTTTTCAACTTCGATTCCAATTCCATAACGCGCTATGCCATCCTCAAACCAATCTGCAATGTCCTTATATGTCTGATCAACAATTGCTCCTTTATAAATATACACCTTCTTTGTTTTCAAGGAGGCGATGAAGTCTACTCCCTGATCATTTGGACCATTTACATAATGCGGGTGAGTTTGCCAGATAGCTGAATTATGCCAAATTGTATGGATATTCCTAGCTAATTGAATATTCTGGTTACATAATCTGCGAAAGCCCTGGCATCTAACTCTCAAATTAACACCAAATGCCCAGTTGGGAATAAAAGGCCCTGTATAGAGATTTTGAGATGGTATTGGGAATAATCCATAAGGATTCAGTCCCCCAAAATTATTACGGTGATAAAAACCAAAGCTGAAAATAACCGGACATTGAATGTTCGGATTAATAGGATAATAATAAATATGAGCATGTTGTTTGTTCCGTTGTTTACACATAATATTAGATTTAGTTGTTTGTAATTTTAAGTTTTATTGGAACAGAAAAAGTGGGGAAAACGATTGCTTGTGTTTACAAAGTTATGACAAAAATCAATTTTATATGGATCACTGAAAGAAAAAGAGTAATCAGCAAAGAATAAACAAAATAATGATCGATCAATTCATTGAATTCACCCACCAAACTCTAAACCTTACCATCCATGATATGAGCAAGGATATCGCTGGTATAGGCAGAAGTGCCATTATATATTTTGCTTTCGCGGATAGTCATCACAATGTCAGAGGTATAGGATGAGGTGCCCCGGTAGACCTTTCCATCTTTAACTGTAAAGAGAACATCAGAAGTGTAAGAAGAAATTCCCTTGTAAACCCGGTCACCGGCAACATGGCAGGCAATATCGCTTGTGTAGTTTGAGTTTTTCAGGTAAACCCGGCCATCCTTCACATGGCAGAGGATATCGCTGGTGTAATTTGATGTGCCTTTGTAAATGGATGCCTGAGCACTGATTTTGCCGGGTATCGCGATCAGCAGGAAAAGCGTCCAGATCAGCAGGAGGTTTGCCGGAAAAATTAGCCGATATTTATACATCAGGTTCATAACGTAAAGGTAAAACGAAATTCCTTGTTCCTGAGTCTCATGGTTCTTTTTATTGGTGGCATTCCTTTTTTATTTGGATCATTTTCCAGGATGATTCCCAGGTAATAGAGAGAATTGCTACATTTACAATGCAAAGAAGCCATATAACTACGCATTGAAAGTGCGTATTAGTAATTAAAACTGCAATTATGCCCTCCAACAAACTTGCGGCCATCCGTTACAGGGTCATCGACCGGCAACTGGTCCAACGAAAATTCCCCTCACTCAGAGAACTCGTAAGCGCTTGCGAAAAGGCTCTGCCATCTGAAACAAAACGGAAGACCATTGGTATGCGCACCATTTGCAAGGATATTGACGATATGCGTCATAGCGGGCAGCTTGGGTTCAATGCCCCGATTGTTTACGACAGGGATCAGCGGGGCTATGTATATGAAGACCCACATTATTCCATCACGAATTTCCCATTAAACCAGGAGGAGATGAAGTCGTTGTCGTTTGTGGCAAACCTGCTGGACCAATACCGGGATATTGAACTTTTTGACACCTACATCGGAGCCGTGGAAAAAGTTGTCAACGCCATTCGGGTAGGGCATCTGAGGCTTAATTATCCGAAATACGACTTTATCGGCTTTGAGAAGGTTCCCAAAGGTGGAGGCAGTGAGTTCCTCAATCCGCTTATTGAAGCCATTATCCATAAGTGGGTTGTGGAGATCCATTATCAGCGATTCGCGAGGGGCAAACCCATCCCGCATCTGGTCCATCCATATTACCTCAAGGAGTACCGGAACCGGTGGTACCTGATTGGCTGGCATGATGAATACGAAGACCTTCGCACTTATGCACTCGACCGGGTGAAATCCATCGAAGAGCGAACCGAAAAGCGTTATATCGAAGGGTATTTCGATCCTGTTGAATATTTCAAAAACAGTGTCGGGATCATTGCGCGTATGGGTGACCCGGTCACCGTTCGGCTACGGTTTACAAAAGCTCAGGGAGATTACATCCTGACCCAGCCCATTCATGAAAGCCAGGTTGTGGAAAAAGAGACCAAGGACTACCTCACGATCCGGTTAACGGTGTGCATCGCCTATGAACTTATCACTTCCATTGTTGGCTGGGGAGACCAGGTGAAGGTGCTGGCACCGAAGTCGCTGAAAGATGAGATAAAGGAAATGCATCGGAAGGCTTTGAAGCTGTATGAAAAATGGTGAAATGATGAGTTCAACATAATAGCCATGAATTCTAGACGACAAAAAAATCATCCACTCTATAAAAAAAAGTGGCCGGTATAAACATGGTTTAAACCGGCACTCTGATAATCTCTGGAAATCTTTGAGCGGTAAATGGGATTCGGACCCACGACCCTCAGCTTGGGAAGCTGATGCTCTACCAACTGAGCTACTACCGCATTTTTGGTATGCAAATTTACTAATTTTCCAATGCAATCATTAATTCATGGTAATCAAAAAAATGTTTTGTCTGATTCCGGCAGACCTTTGGCCTCTTTCCCGGGTGGAAAGTCGCACAACTATTGTGTATCCCGATCGCTGAGTTCCATCCACCGGTCAGTCTTGTGCTCAATTTCCGGAAGAATGGATGCCCATCGCTCAGAAAACCGTGTTAGCGCTTCAGGAGATAAACTCCCTGATTGCAGGTTGGATTCAATTTCCGATTTTTCCGTCTCCAGGATAGAAATCTCCTTTTCAATGGATTCCAATTCACGCTTCTCTTTGAATGATAGCTTATTCGTTGCAGCTGCTGCCGGTTTTTGTACTTCTACGCTCCGCTGAATGATCCGTTTCTGTAGTTGCTCCTTCTTCTTTCTTTCGTCGCTCCATCCCTTGTATTGGGTATAGTTCCCGGGAAAATCCCTGATCACTCCATCTCCTTCAAATACAAACAGATGATCAACAATTTTATCAAGAAAATACCGGTCGTGGGTAACTACGACTACACAACCATTGAATGAGGCCAGATACTCCTCAAGGACATTCAGGGTGAGTATGTCCAGATCGTTGGTAGGTTCATCAAGGATCAGGAAATTCGGGCTTCTCATGAGCACGGTAACAAGATACAACCTTCGCTTCTCTCCACCACTCAATTTGTAAACCGACTGAAAATGCGATGGGTACGGGAACATGAAATAGTTCAGAAATGCAGCTGCAGTGATGGTATCCCCATTTCCCAACCTGACCACTTCGGCAATTTCCCTCACCACATCAATAACCTTGGTATCGTCGTTAAAAACCAGTCCCTGCTGCTTATAATAGCCATACTGAATCGTCTCTCCTGTTTGAATATGACCCTTTTGTGGCCTGATCCTGCCGGTGATCACATCAAGAAATGTTGATTTTCCGGAGCCATTTTTGCCGACAATTCCAACCTTCTCCCGCCGTTTGAATGTATATGTAAACCCTTTCAAAATGGCCAGATCTCCCCATTTGAAACTAACATCATTGATCTCAAGAATTTTATTTCCCATGCGGGCCCCTTCAATATTGAGGTTCATCCGCTCTTCATAAATTTTATTCGAAGCTTTTTCCTGCAACTCATAAAAGCTGTCTATGCGAGCCTTGGCTTTGGTTGTGCGTGCTTTTGGCATACGACGCATCCACTCCTGCTCTGTACGCATGAGGTTCTGAGCCCTCTCAACCTCCTTATTCTGGTTATCAATTCGTTCAGCCTGCTTTTCCAGGAAATAGGAGTAATTTCCCTTGTATTTGTATATGGCAGCATTTTCCATCTCCAGCACCTCATCACAAACCCGGTCAAGAAAATACCTGTCGTGGGTTACCATCAGCAATGTGATGCTGGATTTCGACAGGTACTCCTCAAGCCATTCAATCATCTCAACGTCAAGATGGTTGGTCGGTTCATCAAGGATCAGAAATGTCGGCTCCGTGATAAGTGCTTTTGCCAAAGCCACACGTTTGCGCTGCCCGCCTGAAAGCTCCCTGACATGCTGGTCCAGATCAGGCAGTTTGAGTTGGGTAAGAATCTGTTTGACCCGTGTTTCGTATTCCCATCCCTGGATGGCATCCATCTTCTCAATGGCCTGCTGAATCTCCAGTTTATCCTCTCCCTTGATTGCATGTTCGTAATTCAGAATCGTTTTCTGTACATCATTGGAATGAGAATAAACCTCCTCAAATACGGTATTCCCCGGTTCA
>JAPLDG010000280.1:4632-13208 GCA_026391845.1 Bacteroidota bacterium
AACATGGTAACGGTACCGGAATCACAGGGCTCAAGTCCTGCGATAATGTTAAGCAAACTGGTTTTCCCGGCTCCATTTCGTGCGATAAGTGCAACTTTTTGAGATTGGCTCAGAACGAATGAAATATTTTCAAACAGGTTCTTTTCGCCATAGGAACGAGCCAGATTCTCAACTTGAAGGATTGTAGACATGCATGAAAGGAATGATTGGCAAAGGTAGTCAATATCAATGGTAAAAATATACGGCTTCCTTTTCCACGAAAACAGAAATTTATCTAAATTTACAGAAAAAAAGATGCCTGTCCACAGTTACTTCGTATTGCTGGGGTTTACATTTCTTCTGATCGTTTTCACTGTGCAGTATATCAGGCTGCAGGTATCCGGATCAGGATTATTAGGAACCCCAACCATTGAAAAACTGTATTTCTATTCCGGAAAAATTGCTGTTTTCACCACCTGGGTGCTATTCATCCTTAAAGCCATAATTCCCCGTCTGGGATACATTTATCTGCCTGATCATGCATCTTGGATTGCTGTTGGTTTGCTCTATTTCGGAGTTTTCATCATGTCAGTTTCACTTGTTAACCTCGGAAAATCATTAAAAGCAGGCTTGCCGGAAGAAGAAGAAACGACTTTACAAACCCGTGGCCTCTACCGGTTTAGCCGAAATCCTCTGTACGTCGGAGTTTACCTGATCTCCATTGGCTCCTGTATCTACTTCCCTGACCTGATCAATATTTCATTTACAATCTATGGCATTTACATTCATCACAGGATTATCAAACAGGAAGAAAGTTTTCTTTCCAAACGTTTCGGAAAAAACTGGTTGATTTACAGCGCAAGAGTGAGCAGATACTTTTAAAAAATCAAAGATGAACTTCAAGACAGGCAGGCTATTTAAAAGTTTCGGAAATGCCTTTAAAGGATTAATAAATGTGATTGGCACCGAACCTAATTTCCGGATTCATCTTGTTGCAGCCTGCCTGGTCATCGCGACCGGGATAGTTGTGAGATTAAATGCCATTGAATGGTGTATGATCATCGCTGTTATTTTTTTGGTTCTTGCCATGGAAGTTATCAATACAGCCATCGAAAAACTGGTGGATTTTGTATCTCCGGGCTTTCATGTACAAGCAGGAGTTGTAAAGGATATTTCAGCTGCAGCCGTTCTTTTAACCGCAGTGGCAGCCGTAATTGTCGGACTTATTATTTTTTTACCGCGGTTGACATGATACATACCACTTCACAGAACAATTAATTCGTAAATTCTAACAAATAACCCATGAAAAAATTATCCCTTTGCCTTTTGATGGCCTTCGTTACGGCGATGTTTTCCTGTAAGCCGACAGAAAAAAAAGCTGATGAAGCCCCGCTGATTGAAAAACCAACCATGGAGATGAAAAGTGACATCATGACACCCGAGGTCCTATGGAGTTTCGGCAGATTGAGTGAACCAGAACTTTCTCCCGATAAAAAGACCATTCTTTACGGAGTCACCTACTATGATATCGCACAGAATAAAGGCAATCGTGAATTATACACAATCGGCACTGACGGACAAAACCTCCTGCGCCTGACGACAACGAAATTCAGTGAATATCAGGCGATGTGGACCCCTGATGGTAAAAAAATTGTATTTATGTCCTCAGAAACCGGTTCTATGCAAGCATGGGAAATGGGGCCCGATGGAAATAACCGCAAACAGATTACAAACCTTGAGAATGGGATCAATGGGTTTAAATACGCTCCGGATATGAAGAAAATCTTATACACAGCCGATGTCTTCCCTGAAAAGCAGTTCAAGGATCTCTATGCCGACCTTCCAAAGGCCAGTGGTCGGATTTACAACGATTTGATGTACCGTCACTGGGATACCTGGGTTCAGGCATACAGTCACATTTTTGTGTCCGATCTCACCAATTCCCTTATCACAAAAGGAACTGATATCATGCTGAATGAACCTTTCGAGTCCCCGTTGATGCCATTTGGAGGAATGGAGCAGATCAACTGGAGTCCCGACAGCAAAATGATCGGCTACACCTGCCGGAAGAAAAAAGGAGTCGAATACGCAAAATCAACCAATTCCGACATCTATTTATATGAACTGGAGGGTGGAAAAACCACCAACATCACCGAAGGGATGATGGGGTATGATGTTGCACCGGTTTTTTCACCAGACGGGAAAATGATCGCATGGCAAAGTATGGAACGCGACGGGTATGAATCGGACAAAAACCGCCTTTTTGTTTACGATGTTGATGCAAAAACAAAAATTGACTTCACGAAAAATTTCGATCAGAATGCCGAAGGCCTGGCATGGGCCGATGACAATAAATCGATCTATTTCATCAGTGATTATCATGCAACTGATGAAATCTACAGGCTTGACGTGGCTGATGGCAAGATCTCGAAAATCACGGAAGGAGTTCACAATTACACAGGAGTGATTCCAGCCGGAGACAGGTTGATCGCTTCACGCATGTCGATGTCAATGCCGGTTGAACTTTATTCGGTAGACCCGGCGACGGGAAAAGACACCCGGATTACCACAACAAACAAGGATATACTGGATAAACTGACCCTGGCAAGGATCGAACAGCGTTGGATCAAAACCACCGACAACAAGGGTATGCATACCTGGATCATTTATCCGCCTCATTTTGATTCGACAAAAAAATACCCGACCCTGCTGTATTGTGAAGGAGGACCTCAAAGTACTGTCAGCCAGTTTTGGTCTTACCGCTGGAATTTTCAGATGATGGCCGCAAATGGATATATCATCGTTGCACCTAACCGAAGAGGATTACCCGGTTTTGGCCAGGCATGGAACGAACAAATCAGTGGAGACTATGGCGGACAGAACATGAAAGATTATCTGAGCGCCATTGATGCCATGACCAAAGAAACCTATGTAAACAAGGATAAACTGGGTTGCATCGGCGCCAGTTACGGCGGGTTCTCGGTTTACTGGCTGGCAGGCAACCACAACAAGCGTTTCAAAGCATTTATTGCCCACGATGGCATGTTCAACCTGGAAGCTCAATATCTTGAAACGGAAGAAATGTGGTTTGTTAATTGGGATCTTGGAGGTCCCTTCTGGGATAAAAACAATAAAATCGCCCAGAATTCCTTTGCCAATTCACCCCACCGATTCGTACAGAATTGGGACACGCCCATCCTGTGCATTCACGGAGAACTCGATTATCGGATCGTTGCCACACAGGGTATGCAGGCATTCAATGCAGCGATTCTGCGCGGTATTCCTGCCGAATTCCTCTATTTCCCGGATGAAAACCACTGGGTGTTGAAACCGCAAAACGGAATTCTATGGCAACGTACATTCTATAACTGGCTCGATCGCTGGCTGAAATAATGGAAGATAAAATAAAAGAGGCCGCTGATTTTCTTAAACATTCAAGGTTTACAACCGCTTTTACCGGTGCTGGAATCTCGGTTGAAAGCGGAATCCCTTCTTTTCGCGGAAATGGGGGACTGTGGGAAAAATATGATCCCAAAATACTCGATTTGCAGCATTTCCTGAATGACCCGGCCGGATCATGGGTGGTGATCAAACAGATCTTTTACGATTTCTTCGGCATGGCCAAACCCAATGCTGCACATCTGATCCTGGCGAGGATGGAAAAGGAAGGCATGCTGGGAAGAACCATCACACAGAACATAGACAACCTGCACCAGGAAGCCGGAACAACCATTATCTCCGAATTTCACGGGAATTCCAAAAAACTTACATGTCTCATCTGTCATCGGGACTACCATGCCGGACATATCAGTCTGGATCATTTTCCTCCGACATGCATCGAATGTGGCGGAATCCTTAAACCGGGTTTTGTTTTTTTCGGGGAAGCAATACCACAATTGCCATTGGCTGAAGCATATGAAGCAGCATCGCTTTCGGATGTAGTGCTGATCATTGGAACCACAGGCGAAGTGATGCCGGCAAACCAGATACCTTTTATCGCGAAAGAGTTTGGGGCCACCATCATCGAAATAAACCCCGAACCATCAGCTTATACAGATAGGATTACGGATATTTTTTTACAGGGTAAAGCGGCCGGAATAATGCTGAAACTGGAAAAGCAATTATTTCCCGCGCCCCTGAATGATGATCAGGATCGTGTAGATTAAAATTTTAAAATCCATGGCAAGCGACATATTCTCGATGTAGAGGATGTCAAATTTCAAACGTTCGACCATCTGATCGAGATTCTCAGCATAGCCATATTTTACCTGGCCCCAGGAGGTAATCCCGGGTTTCACCTTATGCAGAAGACGGTAATGAGGTGCACGCTGTGTAATGAGGTCGATATAATACTGACGTTCGGGTCTGGGTCCTACCAGGCTCATATCGCCTTTTAGCACCGTGTAAAACTGTGGGATTTCATCCACCCGGAACTGTCTGAGAAATTTTCCAAACCGCGTAATCCGGGGATCATTCTTTGAAGATAATTGAGGTCCGGTAATTTCAGCATCCCGGTACATCGTTCTGAATTTATGCATTTTAAACGGCTTTCCTTTGATGCCAACCCTTTCCTGGGAAAAGAAAACAGGACCCGGAGATGTGAGCTTGATGATAATGGCGGTGATGATCATCAATGGCGCCAGCAAAATCAAACATATAATTGAAATGACCAGGTCAAGAATGCGTTTAAGCGACATCTGCCAGTCTGGCATCAGGTCGGGGTAAATCTGAATAAGCGGGGCGTGGAAAATGGAAGTTGTCTTAACCGAACCCATGAGTATGTCCTGCATAGCCGGAATGATTTTAATCACCACATCTGTATCTTCAAGCTGTGTGATGATATTTTCGATGGTATGATTTTCAGAATGCTCAATCGCAATAATTACCTCCTCAATATTCAGCTCTTTGACAAATCTGTTCAGGTCCTTTAATCCCCCCAGATGAGGGATCGATTCAGCCAGTTTATACTTGCTGTAACCTTCAACATTGATGAAACCCACAAATTTATTTCCGGATGATTTCTCCTGATTTTCAATCTCTTCATAAATTGATACCGCATTCCCGTTGCTGCCGATAATGATGGTGTTAAATCCGATTATCTTGTGGTGGATCTTATAAGCTGCGCGTGATGTAAGGAGAAACCGGAATGAACCCGTAAAAAAAAGGTGACGCGTGAAAAGAATGAAAAAGAACTCGATATAAGTATGTTGGTTGATGATAACATCATCCAGGATCAGTACAAAAAACAAGATTGTTACCCCGATAAAGGTTATCAGGATGGTTTGTGCAAATTCGCGAAGTCTTGCTTTACGGAAAATCTTGCGGTAAGTGCCCATCAGCGTATAAAAAATCAACCAGAACAAGGGGATGATGGTAATTCCGTAATAAAGCTTTTTATCGAGGATGATATCGTTGAGATGGCTGAACACCTGATGATCAACTGCATATTTCCGATAGATGAAGAACAGGGTCCAGGCCATAAAAGCCGCAAGAAAATCTGCAGCAATATACTTTACAACCTGTAGCCGTTTATTCATAATTCAAATATTCTGTGTTGACTTCGTCTTCCGCAATCTATGATTGTCGTGTCACTATCTTAAAATTATCCAGTAGAATTCTGGATTGCGTTAATCCTGAATCCTTATGTGCACTAAAATATACCCGGTATGCTGTCATTCCTGAATAGGCATTTAAAGTTGTAGTCAGGTCAATATAGATTTTCTTCCATTGGCCGTTAGTGGGATGGAGTGTGATAATCGGGGTTTGGTAAAGGATTGTACTGCCATATGTAAACAAACCGACCACAATTGTATTCGAAGTGTTGAAATTCAATTCGAGAAAAACCGGTGCAGCAGGAATGTTATATTCTGCATGGGTCTGGCATTCAAAAAACCCATTCAATGAATCTAAAATAACCATGCCCGAATACACTCCCTCAAATGCGAGGGGTGAATCTGCCGGTGTCCGCTGTAAATTGGCAATACTGGCGCTTGTTGTGTCAAGAGTCAGAGATACATCCTCGAAATCCTCCTTCCATACAAATACAGCTGAGGTCTGATAAGTCGTTTGTAATACACCTGCCTTGGTTGTACTGTCCAACCCCAGAATTACATCATTGGAAATCGGACGATAGAAATCATAGATCACACGTGTAGCAGCAATTCCGTTTTTTTTAATTCCCGGAAAAATTTTAAGATTGTGTTTCCCCGATTTTAAAACAGGTAACCTTGCAGGAAGCTCATAAGCCCCGAGAAAATAATCATCGACATATACCCATGCATCCGTAATTCGCTGGGAAGAAGTACCCTGCGTATAATAATCCGTTTTTATGCAGATCGAATCAATGCTGACATAAGCTGGAATGGTTTGATCGCCAGAAAATTTTTCACAGGAAGATGCAAGGATGAGCAGAAAAGACAAAAAACAGATATAGCGAAAGAGTCTCCGGTAGATCATAAGGTCATGATGCGTTGAAATCAATGATTTCTGTAAAGTTTAACGGTCGGATATTGCCGATATTGTTCATTGGAGAAAAAAGTAATGAACAGGAAACAAATAATTTATCAGGCCATGTTAGCCGCGTTCAGATTTATCTTTTCAATGATTTTATAAGCCACTTCCAACGCGCTGTATCCATCATTGATGGTAACCATTGGGATTGTATTGTTGATGATGGCTGCATTGAAACTCTCCAGTTCGGCTTTAATCGCATTCAATGGTTTAATTTCAGGTTTTTCGAAATTAATCTGCTTTCTGCCCCTGCCAGGACCGAGCTCCAGAATAAACCCCATGGGGGGGGCATCATTGCTTACTTCATCGATCTTGACAACTTCCAGTTCCTTTTTTAAAAAATCCACTGAGATGTAAGCATCTCTTTGAAAAAACCTGGATTTCCTCATATTTTTCAGTGAAATCCTGCTTGCCGTAAGATTTGCTACACAACCGTTGTCGAATTCAATTCGTGCATTGGCAATATCAGGGGTGTCGCTCACAACTGCCACTCCGCTTGCACTGATCTTTTTGATATTGCTTTTCACGACACTCAGTACAATATCAATGTCATGAATCATCAGATCAAGGATAACAGGCACGTCAGTTCCACGGGGATTGAACTGGGCCAACCGGTGACTTTCGATGAACATGGGCCGGTCGAAAGCCGCTTCAGCTGCAAGAAAAGCAGGGTTGAACCTTTCAACATGGCCAACCTGGACTTTCACATTGGCCTCCCTGGCGATTTTAATTAATTCGCGTGCCTCTTCCAGGGTTGTAACGATTGGTTTTTCGATAAAAACATGACGGCACTTTTTGAGTGACTTTGCCGCACATTCAAAATGTGAAATGGTAGGGGTTACAATGTCAACAACATCCACGGCGTCGATCAGATCATCCAGAGATCCCCATTTTTTTATCCCGAATTCCTGCTCAATTTTGTCCGCATTGGCTGCATCCGGATCATAAAATCCAACCAGATCAAATTCAGGTATTTCCTTGATGCATTTCAGGTGAATTTTGCCAAGGTGTCCGGCGCCCAGTACTCCGATTTTCAGCATTTTATTTTTTTTTACAAAGGTAGGTTATTACCCTGACTGAATTTAGTATTTTCGTGAAAAATTCAACAACAAACTCCATGACGATTCTTAAACCGGTTGACTCCTACCGACATCAGGGATTAAGGAAACTGCTGGTACAAAATATCAGGCAAAAAGGGATTATTGATCAGCAGGTTCTCAGCGCACTGGAAACAGTGCCACGCCATTTCTTTTTCGATTCTTCATTTTTGGAATATGCGTATGAAGACAAGCCTTTTCCGATCGGGGCTGGCCAAACCATTTCACAGCCATTCACCGTGGCTTTTCAGAGCGAATTATTACAAATCCGTAAAAACGACAAGGTACTGGAAATAGGAACAGGTTCTGGCTATCAGGCATGCATCCTTGCAGAACTGGGTGCAAAGGTTTTCACCATCGAACGGCAAAAAACTCTTTTTGACAGAACCAGCAAGTTCCTGCCTGTTGTTGGATATCCAACGATTAAAACTTTCTTCGGTGATGGGTACAAAGGACTGCCTGCTTATGCACCCTTTGACAAAATGATCGTAACTGCAGCTGCACCGTATATTCCTGAAGCATTGTTAGACCAGCTCAAACCGGGTGGAATTCTGGTAATCCCGGTTGGCGCATTCGATGTTCAAACCATGACGACCATGACTAAAAACTCAGACAACACCTTTAATAAAAAAGAGTACGGAGCTTTCCGGTTTGTGCCGATGCTTGAAGATAAAGCAAAGGAAATCTGATCAGGCTTGCGCCGTTGGCATCGGAAAATTGTAAGCGATCTCCCCTTCAGAATCCTTGATCTCACCATGAATGGCCTCATACTTCGCCACATTTTCTTTCAACGCTTTGTAGAGACGTTTGGCGTGTTGCGGGGTAAGAATGATCCTTGATTTTACCTTTGCCTTAGGCACACCAGGCATCATCTTGACAAAATCAATGATGAATTCCGCCGGTGAGTGTGTGATGATGGCAAGGTTGGAATAAATACCTTCGCCGACTTCATCGGAAATCTCGATATTAATCTGATTGAGTGGATTCTTA
>JAPLDG010000100.1 GCA_026391845.1 Bacteroidota bacterium
ATGCCAGCGGATCTCCCGGGCCGCGTGAATTGTTATCAGCATGATACTCGGTTGCATCACCAGGAACAAAACACAACTCATCGCCATCGAAAATGACACCATCTTTCCAACTGATGATCATGGCATCCAGGTCAATATCAACATCGAGCCCGGTTACGATGCAGGGGCCGGCGCCTTTGAGCCCTTCAATAAGATTTTTGATTGTGAGCGCGGTTGCATCCTGAATAAATGCCCAGTCGTTTGCCTTTAACTGCTGTCCTCCGTCCAATGCCCTTAGTCTGTTCATTATAAGTCTTTTTGAATGATGAAACGTTTTCCCGGCAATTTATATTTATGCACGATCGCCGCTATTCTGGGCACATCCACCACCGATGAAAAAAAGGCAGGTATGTGCACCACGAAATCAATTCCCGAGGCATCGTTATAGGTGTAAACCCATGAATCATCCTCCTGGTCCATGTAGAACTCAGGCGTGCCGGGTTGTGCAATGGTAAAGACCCACGGGCCGTGCGAATATCCTTCTCCAATGTAAATGTCCGTTCTATCGTACCTGAGATTCAGCAACCGCTCCAGGTAGAGTATCTGAGGGGACATCGAGGCATCGAGGATGGTTTCGTCCCAGTACTGGTAAAGATCATCTTTGATCTTGGCCAGGTAGGCCAGAAATACCTTCACCCAGGCAATGAACCGCGTTTTGCGGTGCCTGTGCGGAATAAGCATATGGCCGACGACGTTAATCGAGAATTGTGATTTCCACATTGTCCTGGTACGTAAAATCTGATTCGTTGTAAAATAGTTCAAAATACCCGGCAGCGCTTTCAACTGACATGCCAACCAGTTGCCAGCTTCCTCCGGATGGGCGATGAGATGCACTGCTGAGTTTTACATCAATTACCCCTTCTGCTTCCTGGATTGCATCCACAAGCTTTGAGAGTCTTAAGATTCCGTCAAACTCAAGTCCGTTGCCAAACGCATCAATGGCCAGCCTGACCGGGTTGATGGAGTTGTCGCGCAGCAGGTTGTTATTAGCATCCAGTACCAGCCGGTCACGTACAATCGTGAGGTTGATCTTCAGCTGATCAGCCGGAAGTGAAATAATCTCAAGGGTCACCCCCGCATCTTTCCACTTGCTCCAAAATTCACGGAAAAGCCTTAATTCATCTGTACTCAATGGTTCCCTGGTACCGCCAACATCCTTGGCAACCTTGATAACCACCTTGGAGTTTCTTTCTGCAGCTGCAGCATATTTTATGATTCTGGATCCGAGGTCATCAACAGCATACTGATACCGGTCGTCTATCCAGCTCAGCGGGTATCCATACTGATACTTTTTGCATTCTTCCGCGTACCATCTCGTCGTATGAACCCGCTTGGATTCGAGCACTTCCGTAACATGGGAGGTGTGCCGGTCGAAGAGTACTTCAACCATCCATGACCCCACGGCGAAAATCCAAAGCCATAGCCGCCACACTGCAACTTTTGATTCGGAGGTGACATCGATGGCCAGATCGGCAGCGTTGTCACGGGTGGATCCCGGAACCTGCGTTGAAACAACGAAGGTGTCTAACTCCTCCATGGATGCCTTGCTGGTATTCAGCGCGTCGTATATTTGAGCAATTGTACGTGCCATTGGTTTTAAGTTTTCCAGGTTACTGACCTGATGATACCCTGAGATGAATCCGGCACTGCGACATGCAACCGCACGAAATCAGTGAGCAGGCCGATGATGTTGAATGTATGGGCAGGCTTTGTTCTGTCTAACACCTGGTTCACGTATGGGATCGTAGTCCAGTTTACTCCGTCAAGCGACTGATCCACCGAGGCCACCACGGTCTCTGTGGAGATATCCTCATAAGCGATCTGTACGCTGAGCTGGTCATGTAAAAAGAACAGGCGAACACCGGCGAACTCCTTATCACCGCCTTCGAGGTTATAATCAAGATCTTGTTTCATATTGTTATAGTCATTTTGCGTTACAACCGCTTCTTCATCCAGCCCGCTCACCGGCTTGATCCCATTGCGTACATAGTAATCGACCACTCTTGAATTGCGGACAGCTTGAGGGATTCTCACCTTCACCCCTGCAGGTACCGACAGATCCATCACCAGGGATG
>JAPLDG010000125.1 GCA_026391845.1 Bacteroidota bacterium
AGCATTCTACCTGGCTGAAAAGCTTCAGGTCGATATCTTGCCGGTTTTAGTATTCGGAACAGGCGATTTTCTGGCAAAAGGCGTTTTCTGGGGAAGACCCAACAGTTTCAGGATGAAGATTCTCAACCGGATACGCTTCGATGACCATTCATTTGGAGCTACTTACCAGGAGCGGGCAAAGAAACTCCGGAAATTTTACATCACACAATATGCAAAATTCAAAGCAGAAGAAGGTGATGCGCACTATTACCGTCGTATCCTGGCGTTAAACTACGTGTTGAAGGGACCAATTCTTGAATGGTACATGCGGGCGAAACTGAAACTTGAAAATGATTATGAAATCTATAACCTACTGATGCCCCGCCAGGGAGAAATCCTTGATCTGGGCTGTGGATACGGGTTTATCTCATATATGCTGATGTTTACCGCAGATGATCGGCAAATCACCGGGGTGGATTATGATGCGGAGAAAATTGAAGTGGCAGAAAACTGTTTCTCAAAAAACGAAAGGATCAGTTTTAATACTGCCGATGTTTCCGCATATGAAATAACACCCAAAAACGGATTTTTACTCAGCGATGTCCTTCATTATCTGACACCTGAAAAACAGGCAGCGCTGCTTAGAAAGTGCTTTGCTAACCTGAAACCCGGGGGAAGGGTGCTCATCAGGGAGGCTAACTCGGACCTTGCAGACAGGCATAAAAAATCAAAGCTTACCGAATTCCTATCTACCCGCATTGGTTTTAATAAAACTCAGACCGCTGATAAACAGCTGTTTTTTACCTCTGCTGAGCAAATAAGGACACTTGCATATGAATTTGACCTGTCGATGGAGGTCATCGACTTTAAAAAAATCACTTCCAACAATCTTTTTGTTATAAAAAAGGATGAATAAATTCGATGTGATCATCATTGGTTCCGGTCTCGGTGGATTGCTTTGCGGTTATATCCTGGGTAAGGAGGGCTATCATGTATGTATCCTCGAAAAGCACAGTCAGCCCGGAGGCAACCTGCAAACCTTCACGCGGCACGGGCAAAAATTTGAAACAGGTGTTCATTATGTTGGAGCGCTGGGACCAAATCAGGCTTTGTCACGCTACTGGAACTATTTTGGATTGCTAAAAGAAATTGATTTTCAGCAACTTGACGCTGATGGATTTGACCGGATTGCTTTTGGAGATGAGGAATTTCCACTCGCGCAGGGTTTTGAAAATTTCACCACCCAGCTTTTAAAGTACTTCCCCGGCGAACAAACCTCACTGAATAACTATATCAAAACAATTCAGGAGGTTGTTTCTGCCTTTCCGCTTTACAATCTCGAAATACCCAAAGCCCACAGAGAACACCTCTACACAACCCGGAGTGCATATGATCTGATTGAGAAAGTATCCGGGATCCTATATGCGAACTCCAAAATCCCACTGTCAGCAGTCCTTGCCGGAAATAACTATCTGTATGGGGGGAGTGGTGTTTCCCCGCTCCATATGGCTTCCCTCATAAATCACTCATTTATCTCAGGCGCTTACCGGATTATCGGAGGAAGTGACCAGATTTCTCAAGCCCTTGTTAAATCCATTACCAATCAAGGCGGCACCGTGATAACAAGGAGCGAGGTGAACTCCATTGATCGGTTTCAGGAAAAATTTCTGGTAAAAACCCTCAACGGGGAGGCATTTCTTTCAACATTGGTTATTTCCGATATCCATCCCTCGTTGACACTTTCCATGATGCCGGTTGAAATGGTAAGACCGGCATATATCAAACGCATTGCTTCCATACAGAATACACATTCATCCTTTATTTTATACCTTACGGTCAAACCAGGCACCTTTCCATACTATAATTACAATTATTACTTTCATTCTTCAACCGATTGCTGGGATGAATCATCAACAACAGAAGTTCCATGGCCAGGGATGTTCCTGCTTTCAACAGGCTGTCATATGAAAGCTCAGAAATTTGCTGAAACGGTGACTATTTTAACGTATATGCGCTTTGAGGAAGTTGAACAATGGAAAAACACGACTGTCGGAAAACGGGGTCAGGAATACCTGGATTTCAAAAAAAATATGGCAGATAAACTCCTGAAACTTGTGTCACAAAAATTTCCGATGCTACCGGCAGCCATCAACCATATGGAAATTTCAACACCCCTCACCTACCGCGATTATACCGGCATCCCTGAAGGTGCTCTATATGGCATTCAGAAAAATTTCAAAGAACCGCTGCTGACAACCGTAATGCCCAGAACCAAAATCCCGAACTTCTATTTTACCGGACAGAACACCAATCTGCACGGGGTTCTCGGAGTGACCATCGGCTCAGTGGTTACCTGTGGCGAAATCCTCGGATTAGAATACCTTTTGAAAAAAATTCAACATGGTGGCTGATCGCAAATTCCGTTGGATCAAACGCATCGCCCTATCATTGATAGCGCTTTCGGCATTGATAGCTGTTTTTGCTGTCTGGTTTTATTTTGCTACACAAATTAAGCCTCCGGATCCTGGGAATATGGAATCCACCCAATTAATCGTTGAGCGGCCTGCTCCTGATTTTTACAAGATCGGCCCAAACTGGTTGAAGAAAAGTTCAAGCGGATTATGGGAGATGTACCTCGAAGGTACACCTTTTAAACGCGGTATCATCAACGGTAAACTCTCCAAACACCTTATTGCCGCTCAGGAGAAGGCATTCATTGAACAAATCCGTGAGATGATCCCTTCAGATTTTTACCTGCGTTTTCTGAAATACTTCATCTATTGGTTTAACCGCAATCTTGACCATCATCTGACAGACGAATACAAACTGGAGATCTACGGAATATCACTTTCAGCCTCGGAGCAATATTCATTTATCGGCTCAAACTATCAGCGGATCCTCAATTATCACTCGGCACATGACATTGGACATGCCTTGCAGGATTACAGCCTTGTTGGATGTACAAGTTTTGGCGTGTGGGGTGCCATGTCGAAAGATAGTTCCCTGATCATCGGACGCAATTTTGATTTTTATGCGGGTGATGAGTTTGCTCAGAATAAGATCGTCTGTTTTGAAAAGCCCGATCAGGGCTATGGCTTCATGATGGTCACCTGGGGTGGGATGATCGGGACCGTATCCGGTATGAATGAGGCAGGTCTGACTGTTACCATTAATGCCGCCCAGTCAGAAATTCCAACCTCCGCGAGAACACCGATTTCCATTGTGGCCCGGGAGATCCTCCAGTATGCATCAAATATCAGCGAGGCATACGCCATTGCCAAAAAACGCGAGACTTTTGTTTCAGAGTCAATTTTAATTGGTTCTGCAAAGGACAAACAAGCTGCTATCATTGAGAAATCACCTTTTTCCCTGGCTTTGGTAAAGCCGCAAAACAATTATATTCTGTGTGCAAACCATTTTCAATCACCCGAATTCGCCAACGACCCTGTCAATATCAGAAACATAGCGGAAAATGCATCCGCTTATCGCTTCAAACGACTGAAGCAGGATGTTATAAACAGTGCGCCGATGGATTATCAAAGCGCTGCAGCCATTCTGCGTGACCAGCAAGGTTTGAACGGGGCAAATATTGGCATGGGCAACGAAAAAGCAATGAACCAACTCATCGCGCATCATTCAATTATTTTCATGCCTGAAAAGTTGCTTGTATGGGTTTCAACCACACCGTGGCAAATCGGGCCATATGTATGTTACGACCTATATAAAATATTTCATAACTTTGCCGGGCTTCAGCATCAGGTTGAATTAACAGAATCCGATAAAATCATTTCTGCCGATTCTTTTCTTGGATCCAATGATTACGCCAGTTACATGCGTTTCCGGGAAATGAGAAAAGAGATGAAGCAGCTCTTTCGGACTGGAAAGCCCTTTATGTTGCAAGGTTCTTATATTGATGAATTCCGGGCTTCCAATCCCAGGTACTAC
>JAPLDG010000302.1 GCA_026391845.1 Bacteroidota bacterium
AAAGTTACCGCATGGAAAACAGAAAAACCATTTTTTAAGAACATATTTAATCTAATTTTACCCACGATTATGCATCGCTATTTTCCGAAATTGATACATCCTTAATTTCCGAAATCACAGCATATTTGCTTTCTGGTAACACTTCTTCAACGGTTAGGATTTCATCGGGGTTTGTTTTGGGCTTCCTTTCACCCAACATTTTTGGAAAATCCGTTGCGATAAACCATTCTGAAAGCCGTGTTAGGGTGTTTAACCTTTCAATGTCAAATCGGAAAAGGATGTCGGGATTATCTTTTTTGGTATCGAGGATACGGTTTCCATGCTCCCTCAATTCATCTACGATGGTTTGGTGATTACAATGGCTTAAAAATTCAAAAAATTCACTGAAATTTTTCATAAAGATTGTTTCTTTATGGTAGTTCGGAAAAAGTGAATTGTTTTAAAATTCTTATGGAAAGGGAGACAAAAATGGTGGTTTAGGCGACAAAAAAGGTTGTTTTTACCCGAATGTTGTGGAATTTGGAGCCAGATGAGGTTAAAGATTTTTAATCCGGGTTATACCACGTTATACACTTTCGGGATAATCCGTTAATCCTGTCTGTTCCTGATAGTTCCGGGTGACTTATGAGACAATTATGAGACAATTAACAACAAACCCACTGTTATCGTAATGATTTACAGTGGGTTATGTCTCATTTGGTGTCTCCTCGCCAGGACTCGAACCTGGGACCCATTGATTAAGAGTCAATTGCTCTACCAACTGAGCTACGAAGAGTTTTAGGGGTGCAAAGATAATAACTTTTAAGGTAAGGGGCACCATGAAGTTGAAATAAATTTAGGTACTTTTGTAATCGTGACGCGTGACACATGACAGGTGACGGGTGTAAAGTGAACCATGACCAATGGAACAGGAGAAAAAAAACAGTGACCATATACCGGGATCGGCTTTACAGGTGATGGAGGGCGTTGAACAGCCTGACCAGATCAATTCGGAAGCCGTGAAGAAATTCAAAGCCCGGAAAAGATCTCAGCATACGGTTGAAGAACTGGTTGAAGGCATCCTGACCGGAAACCGCACCTTGTTAAGCAAGGCAATTACCCTGGTCGAAAGTTCCCTTCCGGATCATCAGGAACAGGCACAGCTAATCATTACAGCCTGCCTGCAATCTCTCAACTCCGAAATTCGAAATACAAAATTCGAAATACAAAATCCGAAATTCGAAATCCGAAATCAAAGTATCCGGGTAGGGATTACCGGGGTGCCCGGAGTTGGCAAGAGTACTTTCATCGAAGCGCTTGGAAAACATCTTACAGCCAAAGGACATAAATTGGCTGTGCTGGCAATTGACCCCAGCAGCTCGCGGTCAAAGGGCAGCATCCTGGGCGATAAAACCCGGATGGAAGAACTTGCCGTTGACCCGAATGCATTCATCCGCCCCTCCCCTGCCGCCGGCTCGCTGGGTGGTGTGGCACGAAAAACCCGGGAAACAATTATTCTCTGTGAAGCAGCGGGCTTCGATGTGATCTTTGTGGAAACAGTAGGTGTCGGACAATCGGAAACAACGGTACATTCCATGGTTGATTTTTTCCTGCTGCTCATGCTGGCCGGCGCCGGTGACGAGTTGCAGGGAATCAAACGGGGAATCATTGAAATGGCTGACGCTATTGTCGTGAACAAAGCCGATGGCGACAACATGAATAAAGCCAAAACAGCCCGCATGGAATATGCCAACGCACTACACCTTTTCCCGCCTCCCGACAGCGGATGGACCCCCGTTGCCGATATCTGTTCTGCACGATCCAGAATGGGAATTGACCATGTTTGGGAGATCATCATGGAACACCGGAAAATCACAGGCGATAACGGATATTTTCATCGCAGACGAATGGAACAAAACAGGCAGATTTTCAGAGAAACCATCGAAACCGGTCTTCAGCGCCATTTTTTTGCTCAAAAGGAGATCAGTCAGGTCATTGCCAAACTGGAGCAGGAAATCATGAATGGCCTCGAAAATCCATACCGGAAAGCCAACGAATTACTCGAAAAATACTTTCGCAAAGAATAACCCCGTCACTCTGTCACTCTGTCACTCTGTTACTCTGTTACTCTGTTACTCTGTTACTTTGTTACTTTGTCACTTCCTTCCCCAATTTCACCCCCTCAACCTCCTCTTTATCACCATATTCCTGAAATTTGAAGCGAGGATGCTCGCCACCAGAATTGAAGCGATGACTATCAGGGAA
Source organism: Bacteroidota bacterium (assembly GCA_026391845.1). Classification (GTDB taxonomy): domain Bacteria; phylum Bacteroidota; class Bacteroidia; order Bacteroidales; family FEN-979; genus CAIVAT01. Next base: position 2,245 of record JAPLDG010000302.1, read on the forward strand.
ACATTGGTTGATATCTTGAACACATCGTGGAGCAGCATCTTCACCCCAACGAAGAAAAGCAGACCGGCAAGCCCCATTTTCAGATAGTGGAAACGGTTCATGATGTCCATCACCAGAAAGAAAAGCGAACGTAAACCGAGGATGGCGAAGATGTTGGAAAAAAAGACGATATAGGGATCCTGGGTTACGGAAAAGACTGCAGGTACAGAGTCAACAGCAAATAAAACATCCGTGAACTCGATGATCATCAAAACGATAAAAAGAGGGGTAACAAATAACTTACCCTGCAGACGGACGAAAAAGGTTTCAGCATGGTCGTCGTGACTGACGTTGAAAAATCGCGAAACCAACCTTACAACCGGATGCTTTTCCGTATCAATCTGTTCATTGACCTTGCCATAAAGGAAATCATAGGCCATTTTCAACCCGATGACCACCAGCATGATGCCAAAAACGTAGAGAAACCAGGCAAACCGCTGGATCAGGGCACTGGCTGCAAAAATGAACATAAAGCGCATGATGACCGCCCCGATGATTCCCCAAAAGAGTACCCGTTTGAAATACTTCGGCTGGATGTTGAAGGAGATGAAGATCATCACGATCACGAAAACATTATCAACCGAAAGCGAGTATTCGATCAGGTAACCGGTGATGTATTCGAGTGAAAGGTTTTTATTATAAAGATTGATGGCCTCCTGAACGCCCAAACCCGTGATGCTGATGGGATGATTAAATTTCGTGATCCTTCCCTGAATCTCTTCCAGGGTATCGCTGCCATGAATCCAGTTTCCATGGAAACGGATCAGAAAGTAAAATCCTATCGAGATCCCCACCCATACCATTGTCCAGATTAACGCCTCTTTAAAAGACAAAGCATGGTTTTTCTTCTGAAAAAATCCCAGGTCTATCCCGAGCATGATGGCTACAAACACCAGGAATGAAGAGAAAAAAATGATTTCGTTGAGGTTGGACATGGTTTGGGGTAAAGGTGACAAAGAAACAAAGTAACAGAGTAACAGAGTAACAGAGTAACAAAGTAACAAAGTGACAAAGTAACAGAGTTACAGGATGACAAAATTACGAAATATTCTTACTTTTGTATGCACTCCTTTTCATCTGAATTTACACGTTATGAATGAAAATATCTCGCTGAACCCCAATGCGCTTGTCCATTTCCTCGACAAACCTGCCGATGATTTCACCAAAGCCGACCTGATACGCTTCATTGAAGCCAAAGGAATCCAGATGGTGAATTTTCGCTATTCCGCTGCCGACAGCCGCCTGAAAACACTGAATTTCATCATCAAGGACCGGCAGCACCTCGACAGCATTCTCAGCGCTGGCGAACGGGTTGACGGGTCGAGTCTTTTTCCGAATTATGTGGAGGCGGGATCTTCTGACCTTTATGTGATTCCGAGGTACCGGTCGGCATTTGTGAATCCGTTTTCCGAGATTCCGGCGCTGGATATCCTCTGTTCCTATTATGATAAAGACGGCCAGCCGTTTGCCAATTCACCTGAGTACATATTGCGCAAGTCGCATGACGTGCTGAAGCAAAAAACAGGGTTTTCCTTTGAAGTGATGGGAGAACTGGAGTATTACATCATCAGCGAGCAAGATCGTCTTTTTGAGGCTGTTGACCAACGCGGATACCACGAATCATCCCCGTTCTGCAAATGGGAGAAGCTGCGCATCGAAGCGATGCAGGCCATTGCCAAATGCGGAGGTTTTATCAAATACGGCCATTCAGAAGTGGGCAATTTCACCGAATCGGGCCTTTCGTACGAACAAAACGAGATCGAATTTACACCGGTTCGCCTTGAGGATGCAGCCGACCAGCTGATGATCGCCAAATGGATCCTCCGGTCACTGGCATTCAAATACGGAGTTACCATCACCTTTGCGCCCAAGATCACCACCGGCAAAGCAGGAAGCGGCATGCATGTGCATACCCGCCTGATGAAAAACGGCAGTAGCGTGATGCTGGATAACGGAAAATTATCTGATACTGCAAAGAAAGCAATCGCAGGGTACCTCGATCTTTCACAGTCACTCACCGCCTTTGGGAACATGATCCCGACCAGCTATTTCCGGCTCGTTCCACACCAGGAAGCGCCAACCAATATTTGCTGGGGCGATCGCAACCGGTCGGTACTGGTGCGTGTTCCGCTTGGATGGGGCAACAAACACGACATGATCACGGATATCAATCCACAGGAGAAGGATACGCAGAAGGGCTTCGGGAGCCGCCAGACGGTCGAATTCCGCTGTCCTGACGGTTCTGCAGATGTCTATCTCCTGTTTGCAGGCCTTACTGTGTCCGCCAGGCATGGCATCGAGATGAAAAACGCACTTGATGTTGCCGCCAGAACTTACGTGGATGTAAATATTTTTGAGGAGAAGCACCAATCAAGGGTGAGTGAATTACAGCAACTGCCTTTTTCCTGCTGGCATTCGGCTGAAGCGCTGGAACGTCAGCGTAAAATATACGAAGAGCACGACATTTTCCCGCCAAAGATCATTGACGGACTTATCCGCTATTTAAAAAGCTTCAACGATCAGAATCTCCGTGATTCCATTAAAAACAACGAGAAGGAGATCATGAAACTGGTGAACGCCTATCTTCATTGCGGATAGCCGGGAACAAACTCCAGTTCATTCAGAAAATCGTCCTTTTTTTGTGACGCCCTGCATTGCCTGATACAAAGCAATGCACTGTCGCGTTGACCATTAAAGTAGTATATTGCCCCCAGGTTGAATCTGGCATCGTCGAAAAACGGGTCAATCTCCAGGGTTTTCATCAGAACAGCTTTAGCCTCATCCGATTTCTTTAAACTAAACAGAGATGCTGCATAATCGTTCAACACCCTCACTTCATAAGGGGTAGATTTCAATGCCCGTTGAAAACAATGGCTGGCGGAATCCGGATTTCCCTTGTGAAAGTAAGCTACTCCTTCAAACCAGGCCAACGGCAATGTGTTGGGTGTTATCCGGTAAAAATAATTTTCTGCCTTATGGCAAAAATGTATAACCTGGTCTGCATTTTTCCCTTCATTCCTGAACATCTTCACCGTAAAATATTCCCCTTTGATCCGTGCGGCGGCAATGATCATTGTAAATAGCAGCAACAGAACAAACAGTGAAGAAAAGAACACCTTTGAAAAACCGCTTAAAGGTCTGAAATTCAAATTTTTCAACGGAATACGGTACAATAGGAATGCCATTACGGAGAATAGCAGTACGACATGTTCAATCCGCCTGAAGGGGAAGTCAAATACCGCGAAGAGGTAAAATCCGAGGATAAAGGAGGAGTAGAATACAGCGGAGATATGGATCACCGGTTGCATGGCAACAATTTTTCGCAATGCCATGATCACCGGGACCAAAAAAATGAAAACTGCCAGGATAAAACCAACAATTCCAAGCTCTGTAATAATACTGATCCACTCGTTATGAGGCTGGCTATAGGTGTAGTTTTTAATGGTATGTTCGGGATTTGCAGGTTCTTTGACAGAGGGGATATTGAGTCGCCAGTTTCCTGCGCCAACCCCGAAAAAGGGATTCTCCCTGATCAGGCCGAATGATTTTTTCCAGAAAATGATCCGGAGATTAGCATTCTCATAATAGGCCTCTGCGAAATCGAATTCCGCCATTTGCGTGTTGGTTGCGATACCGGCACTTCTCTTTTTCAGGAGATCTTCGACGTTGGCATTGTCATATGATTTGAAATATTGCCATACCGGAATTTTACTTGAAAAATAGCTTTTCCTGACATTATCCAGGGAGGAATAAAACACAGAAATTCCTGTGAAAAGTAACATTGCAGCGACAATCCCGGTTAACAGGTTTCTTTTTGTAAAAACGCGCTTATACCTGAGGATCATTAAGATGAGTGACAGTGCCATCCCAAAAAACAATCCAAGATAGGCTGCACGGCTCTGTATGATGATGATAAAAAAAACAGCCAGTATTGCCACACCAACTGTAAGGTACTTCCAGAAACCCCGGTTCATGGAATAACCGGTGAAAACAATCGGTAATGATATGATTAAAAAACATGCGTAGAGGTTGTTATTGGAGGCTATCGAGATTATTTTATAGGGATCATAAAAAACGAGTGTCGACATTTTGTAAAATGCCAGTCCAAAAGAAAAGAGCAAAGCAAAAAGATGTGTCCTGATGAAAATATTCTCGAAAGCAGCATTTTCTTGGCAAAAAGCGGTAATTGTCAAAAACAGCGCAAGGGAGAGAAAAACCAGCTGAGACTGCATGAGCGCTTCCGAAACTGAGATGGCCCACAAGCAGGAAAACAAATTCCACAGATAAAAGAGAATAAAGGCAACTTCAAAAAAAGTCAGCCGTACGACATTTTTCTTTCGTACCCGGATCATCCAGGTCATCAGCAATAAAACAGCAAGTAAAAAAAACCTTGGCAGGAAGGATTTATCAACCAAAACACCTGAGCGGAGCACATTGACAATAAGCAGCAGTCCGATTGTAAAACCGGCTGCATACACATTCTTCATGCCGCGTATCATAGGTAGAACGATTCTGAAAATCGTTTCCGCGCCGGGTCAGGCATGGTTCTTTTGCTATTCAAACAGGGTGATTACCGCAGCGCCGCCTTCGCCGCCGGTCGGTATAATTCCTGAGTATCCTGAAAGAATGCCTCCTTTACCGGATTTCGATGTCAATATCCGATCATTCAGGTAAGATCTTTCCAACCCGGTAAATACGTTCAGGATATTGTTCTGAGGATTGTCAGAATATCCGGTCACGGTACCGGAATTGGCGGTACCCGCATTTCCATGAACCGTGGTGGTGGAGTAGCCTCCTCTTTTCCCGCCGGTTCCGCCGGCAGCTTTAATCTGACCAAACCAGGAATCTCCGCCGTTTCCCCCATCCGTATCGCCATAATAACCCGGATTTGAATAATAGGCATTGTATCCGCCCGATCCGCCGGCGCCGATCACAATACTGAATTGCTGATTGGGTGCAACGGTAATTTCCTGTTTTGCATACCCGCCGGTACCACCATCGCCCCCATTGTTCAGGTTATAAGAATATGAATATGCTCCGGCACCGCCGCCACCGCCTGCGCCGCCCCATAATTCAACTTTGATTTTAGTTACCGCGGCAGGAACAGTCCAGGTTTGAGAAGTGGTAATCGTGGTTTTATTATAGGCCGGATATCCACTGTTTGTCGAATTTATAATATAGGGGGCTGTTGCAGTTCCTGTCCCCGTAACCGAAATTCTGGTACCGGCCTGCAATTTGGTTTCAGAGCCATCCGTGACAGGTTTATTGGTCAGGTCATTGTAATTACCGCTAAACTCAACAGCGGTAGAATTAACAATATAAGGGGCTATCTCTGAACCTGAACCTGATATTGAAATTTTATTGCCTGCCTGCATTTTGGTTTCAGAACCATCCGTTACAGGTTTATTGGTCAGATCGTTGTAATCGCCGGTAAATCCATTTCCAATTGATTCAGCATGCAGGGCATATGGCACACTCAACAATTGACTAACTCCGGTCACGCTGTAGTTTGTTCCGCCGGCGGGGTCTGTTTCTGATTTCATGAAACAGGGTCCGTTCGTCCAGTTGATATCAGAAAAGCTGCCGGTAGTTGAACCGCCCCCAATTTCCACAGACACGAGTCCGTTGACGTTTGTGACAGCCTGGTGTGTTTCGGTATAGACAACAGTGCCGCTTGCCGATCCTTGTAAAATACTGATCCTGAGACCAACGTTGCTGTTCTGCACCAGTTTTCCGGCAGCATTCCTTACAACTGCCTGGTAACTGAATTTCCTGGGTGACTGGGCAAACACACTCATGGCCAGAATCACCGCTACTAAAATGGCAGACAACTTTTTCATATCCTTATTTTTTGATGATTTTATAACACTGCAACGTCATTCCATTTTCAGTGACGGTGAGAAAATATGCTGCGGGTGCAAGCTCCTCCATCGGGATAACTGTTTCGTCGGATTCAATTTTTATATTTTGCAAAAGCAACCCGTTTATATCATTCAGTTGACAGCATAAATTTTTAATATCGTGGTTTTCTATTTTCAATTTAATAAAGGCAGTTGCCGGGTTAGGATATAACAGGCACTCCAGTGTGATTCCCTTCCGGGGATCAATACCTTCCATGAATAAAATTTCATACGGTTGTTGCACCCCTTCTGTGACAGAACTGCCGGTACCCGTATTTGCAATGAATGCGACCTGTCCGACAGAGTAAGTAACCGACCCTCCGTTGCCGGCAGCATTGTTGTTGGCGGAGAGGATTGACTCCTGCGCCATTGCGGAGACAGAAAGGAGGAACAACAAACAGACAGTTATTACCCGGTTGGTCAGATAAAACGCATGATATTTTCTCATGGGAACAGTCGGTGTTTTATTAAATACTGCCATGGTGAAATAATTCAGCTTCAAATATACGAACTGTTGCACTGTTTTTTCAAGCCCTGTTGAAAAATAAAATTGGGACTACCCTCATTTAACCGACTCCCGATAGATCACCCCGCGTTCCTTCAGGCCGGCAAGCAGGTATGCCACACATTCAGGCTGTTGTCCGATGAATTCAGGCACAGAGATGCCTTTACGTGTATATAGGCCATCAGCGATCATGCGCAGCGCCACGGTGGCAGAATAGCCGGTGGTGCGTGCCATCGAATGGATTCGTGTGGCAGGATCATATTTATCAAAGAGATCCCATTTGTAGCTCACCTTTTTCCCGTCTTTTTTTCCTTCAACCATTACCTGCATTACGGTTATATCCACTTCACCCTCCTGTAGTTTCCATTTTGGAAAAAGCAGTTTAGCAGTGAGGTCCATCGGTTTGATGCGGACTCCCCGTACCTCAATTTCCTCCTGGCTGAAGAAACCGGTTTCGCGCAGCACACGCATTTTTTCGATGTGTCCGGGATAACGCAGCGTCTTCTCTTTCATATTGGGGCATTTCACAGTATGTGCCAGTGAGCGCAGCCCGTCGGTGTTGAAGGCTTCAAGGGTTCCGATACCCGGGAAGTTGAGCAATTCGGGATCGGAAAGCGCAGGTTTCACGATATGTATTCCGTTTTCAATGTAGCGGGCCGGACGGGTATATTCTTCAATCACATCTACCGGGGAAAACACGGCTTTATATTCATAGGGCCATTCGCGGATTTCGGGCAGGCCGCCGACCATGTAAAGAATATTATCTGTTTCATCCAGCAGGTGATCTGCATATCCAATGAGCACGTTGCACATTCCGGGGGCGACCCCCATGTCCATGATGGCGGTTACATTGTTCCGTCGGGCAAGTTCATCGAGTTCAAAAGGATCTTCGATGAAGAAGGCAATATCAACCACATTCTTTCCGGCTCCGATGATGGCTTTGAGTGTTTGAAATCCCATAAATCCGGGAACAGCGTTGATTGCCATGTCGTAATCCGCTACCAAACGGGCCACTGCGCCCGGGTCGCTCAGATCGGTTACGATTGTTTTCAGCACATTGGATGCCGGTTTTTGCCGTTCAGCAAGTTTTTGGAGAACCGTTTGATTGAGGTCAGCAACGGTCACATCAAATTTCAGGTCGCCGCAAAGGTCAAGCGCCATGGGACCGCCAACCAGGCCAGCCCCCAATACAATAATTTTCATGTTGCAGGTATTTATTAATCATTTCTATTCGATGGTCAGTTCATAAATTTCCCCGATATAGTCCACTTTCGGAAAAGGGACATTATCCTGTGAGTAGGCCGATCCGATCCACCATTTTGTGTTGTGAAACTCCTGTGTGACGATCAGCAGCATCTGGTTGTTGGGAATTGAGGTAACCTTGTCGTCCATATAGCCAACAACACGCATTTTGTCTTTTGACGGACCAATGCGCCAGATGATCTTGTCAGGTTGCCAGTCAATCTGAAAATAGTAGAAGGGCGAAGCAAAAAGTTCGTCATCCAGTTCCGGTGTTTTTTCGGTGAGTGCCCGGTAATCTTTATCCCAGCGGTGGGCCCAATAGGTTTTGTTCTCATAACGCACCGGGTCGCAGCCGGCCTGAAATTCTGCAGGCTGCCAGCATGCCATGTCCCAATTCGTGCAGGAGACCATGATTTTGTCATCATCCGCCAGTATTTCTTCCGGGAAGGGCACATTCCAGTTCTGAACATTGTTCTGGTCATCGATCCCGTTGTTGTATGCCGGGGGCAATAGCCAGGAAGGGCAATAGGGAACGGTTTTCAGAATTTCGAAATCTATTTCAGAATAACCCACATTCTTTACCCGCTGATCCTGGTTCCCTCCATAATAATTGGCCATGTAGCCATTGTTGTTGCAGTCGCGGCGGAAGTTCCAATCTGCCTGGCTCTGGGTAATGAGCCATATGGCGTTGGTGAGTCCGTTCCACATGTTGTTTTTGTTCAGCAACTCCGAAAGTTTGCACTTCAGGGTATATTTACCAAATGTCATCCCATGGCGGGTAATCACCCCCGCATTTTGCTTCCGCCATTTACCGAATTCCGATTTTGGGTTCCGGAGGGTGATTTGATGTTTCACAGGATCAGAAATCGCTGATTCGCAGGGGCGCGCCACTGAAGCTGTTATTGCCACCAGCTCCTCCTTGCGATAAAACCGCTTGTTCCAGTTATAGTCCATCCGGGTGTAATTGTCGTTCAGCACATCGGCAATTACAGGTATGTTGTTCATTTTTGTTGAGGGGTCGATAAAATGGACAAACTGTTCAAAAGGCGTCGTCTTGTAAAATGAGGAATCCTGCCCGCAATCTGCTGTTTTTGATTTTGCTGCCTCTTCTTTTGAATATGCATTCGGATTGATGTAGATTCCGCCTCCGGGGTCGGGCATGGCCACAACGTTCAGCATGTCGGAATATTTTTGCACAATGGTGTTTTTCAGTAACTTACCGGGGCCATACAAGAAATAGAAGTATGGATTCACAAATCCCTGTTCACTGTTCAGGCCAATGTTTTGCAATGCTTCGGGGATGATTTTTTCCTGAATATTTGAGGAAGCAGAGACAACCAGCAAGAAGCTGTAATTTCCCACCCTGGGATTTCGTTTCCACCGATCGTTTTTGCCCTGGTCAAAATAGCGTTGTTCATTTCTTGGGTTACCGACAATCCGGAACCTGTTTTTCACCAGATGAAATTCCTGATCGGCTTCGATGATTCCGGTTTCGGCGAATCCTGTGCCGGAATCCTCCCAGCTTCCATAAAAATTCTCCCATGCGTTCTGATGCTGTTTGGTACTGTCAATCCCGTCTTGTTCGGGAAATTTATAGGATTCGTTCTGGTAATAAATCTTATATGAAAAATTCCGGGGTGCGGTTCCGGTATTTTTGAGTTTGAATTCCAGGTTAAAAAAACCGCCATCGACCTGTTTTGTTCCGGGTATCACGAAGCCTTGAGATATGGCATCCGTATAGTCGAGATACAACCTCTCTCCCTGTTTCCAGTTGGCGATCGGGTTGAAATCCTTCACCACAAACTCCTCACTTGCAACTTCCGGCGATCGGGCAGGTTGCCCGCAGGATATAACCAGGCAGGGGAAAAACAGGATAAGCAGGATATATCGGAGGTTACATTTCATGAATCGGTCGTTATTTGTTAACCGGAAGTGAGTAAAGATGGACAAAATCCGGAAGTATGGTTTGGTAGTGGCGCGACTTTGGAACGTGGCCCATGACAAGGAATGAACCTGCAGCACCATTCAGAAAGCGTCCGGGAACAAGTTTCAGTGATTCGTAATATTTGGGGTTCTGATCCTTGTCATACCCATGAAAATCAACCGTGGCAACAATGCTGAAGCTGGTATCGCTAAACCTGATTTCCTTCAGGTCGTAACGCCAATCGCGGTTGTACCGGTAAACAACCATCCTATTTCCTTCTCCGGGAAGGCTAAAAAAGAGATCTGCAGGTTTAAGGGTATCCAGCCCGATGGTTTTTCCGGAATGATTTTGTTTTTCGTTATAAACATGCTCCCAGTTCTTTGCGGTGACATTCAGTTTTCGCAGTGAGTATCCCGGTTTGCCATCCTTTTTGTTCCTGGAAACCGTCAAAACAACATCGTTTGGAGTCCCGGAAAGAAACCTGCCCACAGAGATGCCGGTTTCCTGCACATTCCGGTCCCATTCGGTTACCAGGCTGTTGTTATCAGAAACCACTACTTTCCACGCTCCGCCTGATTTTCCATCGGGTTCAAAGGACATCACTTTCCACGAGCCCTTATCGGAAATCATCAGAATTTCGGAGCGTTGATCGCCATCGAAATCGCCGGCATAGAGTGCATCCACAGGGTCATTCGATTTCCAGATGATTTTCAACCCGGTTTGTACCGGACTTGCGCTGTTGCAGGGTTTTTCAGACGGATTGAGCTCAGCAAGCATCCAGCCCTTCTCACCCGTCACGATGAACTGATCGGTTTGGGTTGACAGAAATCTCCCTTTTACAATCTTGTTTACAGGGGCAACCGATGCCACTGCCGCGGGGTTGGTCAGTTTGATTTTCCGGAATTCACGGTTTTCCGGACAAAAGGCATAAGAGGCGAGGCTGCCATCTTTCTTCAGCAGGAGTAATCCATCGTTGCCGGTATGTAAAAAATCCCCTGAGATTGCAGCATCCGCGGGGTCGGTATCCGCTGCATTCAACTCAGGTTCCAATGATTCTTTTTCCAATAGTGACACAGGGAAGGGTGGATAGTTGAGTTTTTGGATATATCCGGCAGGCTTTGTCATATCTACCCGTGCTGAATCACCACGCCGGTCAACCGCACCGCCAAACGCAATGAAATAATCATCAATCAGGATATCGGTGCTGCTGTTATTCCAAAAATAGACCTGAAGTTTATAGCCGGGTTTAAAGCCGATTGAGGTCAGGTCGATATAGGTGCTGATTTTAAACCACTTCCCTTTGGGAACTTCCGGTTCCGTAACAGCAAGTCCCCTCCAGCAAACATTGACACCTACTTCATTGGAGGCGGTAAAGACGAGGCTTCCTTTCACATCATTTTTCGTCGGCAACACATAAATCCAGGCGCTCAATGCCACCGCTTTGAGGTTTTCGACACCGATTTCTCCGGCAGTTCGTTCCACAACCACGCTGAAGCTGTTTTGTCCGAATGCTTTTACAGAGTATTGCCCCGAGTGTGCCAACCCTTTGTAGAATCCGCTTGGCATCGCCTTTCCGGGGGCGACTTCGAAATCATAATAGAGAGAATGGGGTGAAAGATCCTGGACCTTTTCCGGGTTGACAAACTCTTTTTCCAATCCTGCCGGCATTTTCACCATTTTAGTGAAAGGGAAATATTTCAGCCCCAGCGCCAGTATGACCATTGAAAACAACAACAGCATACCCAGGATGGCCAGTCTCTTTTTCTTTTTCTGCATGCAGCTTTTGTTAACGGATCAGGATCATTTTCAGGCTACAAAGGTAATCTCCGGCTGTCATGCGACAGGTATATATCCCGGCAGGAACCTGATTACCCCGCTCATTTTTACCATCCCATACCAGCACATGCGACCCGGGCTGCAAGGCGGTCTCACTCCAGGTGCGCAGCTTCGTTCCTTGCAGGGAGTAGATTTCAATGGTCACATCACTCATGGATGAAAGATCGTACCTGATCTGTGTTGCCCCTGAAAATGGATTGGGGAAATTTCCATCAAGCCGGGTTTTTGTCAGCGATTTTGGGTCGTCAACCTTCACCGGAAAGGTGACATGCAAGGTTACCGGTATCACAACTTTGTTGTTGTATAAATCGCGTGCCACCAGTTTGCACTGGTAGGTGCCGGGAACCAGTCCGGCTGCATTGATATTCACATCAACAATCCCTGTCTGGTTGTTCGTCAGGCTTCCTGTGGGGTTGGTCAGTGAAACCCAGGTATTTGCCAATCCGAAATTCTTTATCTTGACCGAACCTGGCAGGGTATGCTGTATGGCTCCCATGTTATCGCCCTGGAGCTGATACACCACAAAAACATCATTCATGAAAGATTTGCCGATGGTGCCCGACACTGTGGCAGTTGCAGTTTCGCCGGGTTTTAACACTCCCCTCCCTCCGGTGCTTTCACCGTGCCAGGTCAGCGAAGCCCCGTTACCGGCCGTTCCCTGAAAGGCAAGTTCCCCGAGCGATCCTCCCGAGAAATTGGTTGCGCCGGTAGTTTCAACTCCCGGTGGAAAATCAAGTTTGAGGTTTTTGATGTATTCATTGTCGGTACTCAGGTTATGCACCGTAAAGATCCAGCTGATGGTTTGTCCGGGAACAAATCCTTCGGTACCGCAGGCAACATATGAGCCGGTGATGTTGTCGGTTTGATTGACCGACTTATAAGCCGTTGTATCAAAAACCTGTACCGAGTAATGCATGATCCCGCCACCCTGATTTGTGATAAAAACAGATTCTGTGGTATCCTGCCCTGTGACGAGGGTTTTTTCCACAGATAGTGGCGTGGCAGAGAGCACCGGAACAGCGCCTTCAACCAGTGGAAGCTTGATAAAATCGATCAGGCAGCCATCCCATCCTGCAGAAACTGAATAATCCTTGTGGTAAACCCATGAAAGCAGGTGGTATCCCAGCGGCACCTGGAATGTTTCCTTGCTCCATACAATTTCGCCATCCCAGCGGGCTACTTCATAATTGTCGATAAAAAAGGCCAGATAATCATATTCGTGGTTCCCGCTTGGATCATGTTCGCATGAAACATACTTGTAGAATGAGACCGGACCTTCGGTCAGCACATGTACGTTTAAATTGAGTTTGCTCTCCTGGCTATCGCCAAGCCATGCTGAACGGGCGCTGAAATTTCCCTCATATTTTACCCCTGTTTCAATGATCCAGGGTGCCTGGCCTCCGCTGAACCAGGGGAATTTCCCGAAATTTCCGGTTTCAAAATCTTCCACAATTTCCCCTGAAAAGAGGTAAATCGTATCGGTATTGGCAAAGTTGTTATTGGCCGAAAGCACAGATTGGATCTGAAATAAATGCTCGGAGGAAGTTGAACTGCCGGCTGCTGCGTGGAAAGTGAGTGTTTTCGACGAATCAGGTTTCAGCATGTTGATATAGGCTGAATTTACGCTGAGGGTGAGATTGGTGTCTAACGAAGTAAGCTGTACATTGATCGAAGAGGCCTTTGAGCTTCCTGCATTTTTGAATGTAATCAGCATGTCTGCATTTTCTCCCGGATCAGGACTTCCGTTATCGCCATCAGAAAATTGTGTTCCGGTGATGTGAAACACAGGCGCATGGGCGACAAGTCCGAATACCCGTTGAAAATTATGCTCGAGCGACTGAACGTTGAGCTGAAGGCTGAAGGAATGGTTATCTGGCACGCCCGGATTAATGTTGAATGAAAGGGCGTCTGTGAGGGTTACAGACTGCCCCCCGGAAATGGATGCAACTGTTTCCGTGCTATCGATGAGGGTTATATAAGGATCTGACTCAGTGATGGTAAAGACAATCTGATTCATCGCCTGCCCCCCTATATTGTTGGTGTTCAAGGTGATTTTTGCCGTTTCTCCGAATTCGATCAGGCTGTCACCGCCGGACAAAATAGTCTGGTTAACCAGTAATCCGGCCGAGCTGAACAGCAGCACTTTGGTTGAGGAAACATTGTTAATGTCTGTCACCTGAAATTTGACAGGCAAATTCTGGTAGGCGGTAACAGGAGTTCCCGTAAATTTTCCATCTTCAGAAATCTGCATTTCCGGCGGGAAAGAGCAGGTAGCAAATTTATCCTTGGTATTGCTGGTAATAGTGCTACCGTTGTGAAAAAGAGAGAATTGGTAATTTTTATTATCGCCCGAAGAGATCCCGCCTGTCCAGGTTGTACCGACCGGATAGGTCATGTCGCCATAATAATATTCGATGGTCCCGTTTGGATAAAGTTTCACGGCAAAGTTCAGGTTGGTAGTTCCCTGCATGCTGGTGACAGAGGCTTTCCACCGGAAGATCGCGTAGCCGGCATTCCCTTCATACCATATACCCTGGCCGGCAGAGGGGTAAATCGTGAGGTCGCCCATGAAAGGAGCAATGATGCCGGTTTGTTTGAACAGCAGCATTTTATCGACGAGGTAGGGCCATGTAAAGGGCTGATCATCAAACAGGATGTACCCGCCTGCATAGACATAGACTTTATTGATACTTTTTTTATAGAATGGGAAATTGAAATCAAGTGTTTTGACAGAATACCCTGTATTATTATTGGTAAGCACAAGTTGCTGGGCGGTAATGGCTGGAAAAGTAGCAGAGGTAGTGGTTTCGGGATAATCAAGTTTTACGTCCCACAGATACGGGAGGCTTCCGTTGGTGGCCGTAAGGGTTACATTGTATGGTTCGTACAGTTGAGCTGCAGGTAATGCAGCAGTGGTGATTGACGGTTTAATGATACCTTGCGTGTAATTGAGGCTGAGGCGGGTCGTGGTGTTATTCAGGATCGGCAGATTGGTACCGGGGTAGTTGGTGGTAATGGCAGATGTGCCCGAATAATCGATGAGTGACCAGCTTACAATCTCCCCCGTGGCCAGGCCTGAAGGGTCGGCTTCCTGAACCTGCAGAAAAAATTTTGCCGGCTGATTGCTGGTGATCTGGTTGACCAGTGGCGTTACGTCGAGTCCGAATTCAATGGTTTTATCTGCTTCAGTAGTACCGCCCTGCATAAAAAGATCGCCCCCCTGATAGTTAAAGATGGGGAATTCCTGAACAAAGGAGGGGACTGTTGCGGCCATATCAGTGGTCACACCGGCAGTAACCTTAAGTTTATTGCGTGAATTGTGCTTCAGTGTAACTTTCATGGTAAGTTGCGGGGCGCATGATTTTTTCACATCCAGTACATACACCGTATGGTTCCAGATACCGCCAAATGCGATATCGTCGGCCAGATTTTTGTACATGGTATAGCAAAATCCTGCATCACTCCAGCTTGGACCGGCATATCCATTGGAGAATTTCACACCGCCCTTTTCCCAATCGTGTACATCAACCACCCCATCGCCGTTGATGTCGATGTTGTTTGTATAAAGGCCGTCTCCATTAAAATCGAAACGGATAGAGTCGTTGTAGCCGCAGATGGTCCATGCATGCGAAGGGCTGCTTCCCCAGAAAGTGTTCACATATTTACCTGCTTCCGGTGTGTTGGCCGGCAGGGTGGTTGAGGGCGTACCGAAGTACTGGCCATAAATATTTGCAACGCCTCCCACATTCGATCCCTGGAGATGGTCGAACAGCCAGTATTTCAGCTTTTGCAGTCCATCGGAGTTGTCAACCCGGATGGCCTTCACGGAGTTGATACGGTTATGCATGCCATTGTAGTAGAGGTCGTATCCCGAAATCCACCGCGTATATCCACCGGTATTCGTAGCCCCTCCATAATCGGCAACATTCATGGTGCCACATGCTTTTACGATTTCCCAGGAATCAAAAAAGCTGGCCCCCTGGTAGTTGTTTGCATTGTTTAAAAAATCCCAGACAAAGTGGGTCGGATACTGTGTCGAACCCTGGTTGGCCGCCACTTCCCTTGCACGGTCGATCTCATAGGTAAAATTAAATGCAACGCCTGCCGACTGGCCGCATTCATATCCTGACTGCCAGGTTATTGGCCTGAAATAGGGTTGTAAAGAGTTATCCACGGCTGAGGGCAGCAGCGGCGCATTAACCCCTTTGTATAACTCCGGCATTGGCAGTTCGGGAATGTTCGACAGAACAAAAAGTTCATCCGGTGTCAGCGAAACCGGTTCAAGGCCCATCTGATACGGAAGGTTTTGGGAATATGCCCTCAATCCGGAAAATACAATCAATGGGAGGGTGAGCAGGAGAAGGATGTTTTTCATGGTGCAGAACGCTTTGATGCAGTACAAATTTATCACTTATTTTTCGATTGGCTGTAAGAATATATGGCATTCAGCATCAGCGCCGTGTCAAGAGACATATGCTGGTCCCGGGCATTTTTGGTAATCTGTGCATACCATTCGGCATTGCCCCTGATCGTCAGGATAAGGTGTTGAATGGAGTCCCAGTAGGTTTTTCCCGGCAGGTTATCGTAGTTTGAGCTGAAGGTATATTCTGCATTGGTGCGGATCATTTCATCCAGCGGAAGTTGCTGCTCCCTTGATTTTTTGACCATGAACCGAAACCATTCACGGTCGATGCGGATGCTGTTTTCGATTTTATCGAGCTGCGAATCCTGAACCTCGGGATGAAATGCCAGATAAGCCTCATCGGCAAAATTCCAGAAGCAGCAATGAAGGTTAATCTCTGAAACCATGAGTAAAATCACGTTGTATTTTTGCAGTTTCGCCCGTAAGTCACTCTTATCCAGTTTTACCGGGGGAAAGTCATTCTGGTGCGGATATTCACTGCTGTAGTAATACCAGTAATCCTGCCTGCCAAACATTTTCCTTCCATATGATTCAACCATGTTGACATAATAACTGTCGGCGACGATGAGACCGGCGAGCGTACCCTGGGCCATTGTATCAAACCTTGTGAGCGGATAAACGCCAGGTGTGGGTGGGAGCGGACAAACGAGGTTGAGCATTTCGCCGATGTCATAGTCTGTTCCAAGGGAATTGGGGGAGTGATGCAGCTTTGTATGTTGGAATGCAGGCATTTTTCTGCCGGTAACCGTTCCAATGTATTGTGATAGTTTATCAGCTGCGAGATGTGCCCCGTACAAACTCCAATGCATGCCATACCTTGAAAAAAGTGGAAACTTTGCCGTGTCTTTCATCTGCAGGAAGTAGCGGTTCAGATCGAGACAGGTTAACCCGAGCGCCTCGGCCTTCTCTGCAAAACAGGTATAATTTGACTTCGATCTTTTTTCAGGATGGAAGCGATCGGGGATGTATTCGGGATAGAAACTGGCCTTCCCCGGTTCAAAAACAAGGATTAAAGGGATCTTGTAAGCAGCCAGGCTGTCCATCACATTTTTCAGACGGGAGAGTTTCCGGTCGATCACCTTCGTGCCGATAAAATATTTTCCGGTGTACTCGTGAATATAATCCTCCTCAAATAAGTACTGCTCCTTGCCCTCCAGAAAACCCAGGGCATGTGTGAGTCCAAAGAGGCTGTAGTCAGATTGATTGTTCAACCTGATCATTGATATACGGAATCCGGTGTAGTCGTTTATCCGTTTTGAAAACTCATCCTGGAATACGGAAGAAAACCATCTTTGCCAGGTGAAAAATTTAAGTTCAGGAGCAGGAGGGTGGTCAAAAAAACCCTTCAACGGCATCTCGGTGACGAGCGGATAGATCATTTGAACCGGGGAAATTGCCAAACATAGCAGAATCAGGGGAAGAAGAATGAATTTAATGATTTTCATCGGATCGCTTTGGGTGTTACTCTTTCTGGTGGCTGATTTCCTCTACAAAACTAAAGAAAATTAAAACCCGTTGGCGAATTTTTCCTATTTTTACCCGCTTAAAATGTAACTCAATCCCGTATTGCCTATATTTTCCAGATGAAAAGAAACGCTGATCTTATATTTATCGGGCTGTTATTTGCGGTATCCTTTCTGTACGGTTATCATGCCATTCTGTTTGCCCGTCCGACCTATCATCACATATGGCGGCAATCGGACTGCCTGTCGATCACCAAAAACTATTACGAAGATAACCGTAACTTTTTCAGGCCGGCCATCAACTGGGTTGGCGACAAAGGGGGAAGGACCGTCAGTGAATTCCCGATCATCTATTTTTCCGTGGCACAACTCTGGAAAATCTTCGGATACCATGAATTCATTTTCAGATTGATTGATGTCCTCCTGGTATTCACGGGGCTTTTCTCACTTTTCAGGCTTGCGCGTGAATTGCTATCAGACACTTTCTGGGCCGCCATCATCCCCCTGTTCCTGTTCAGTTCACCCATCCTGGGTTATTTTACAAATAATTTCCTGGCCGACGCCCCTGCCCTGGGCCTTACGCTTACCGGCTGCTATTTCTACTGGAAAGCTTTCGCGAAGCAAAGCAACAAATGGTATCTTTTATCCTTTCTCATCTTCCTGCTGGCCGGCCTGTTGAAAATCTCCTCGCTGGTGATATTCATCGCCCTGTTTATCATCCAGGTTTACAGGATTATTTTTCGTGGGAGAGAAAAAGCCTGGCACACCAGCTTTTCCCGTTTGTGGCCCTTTTTATTGGTCCTTCTGGGGATCCTTGCCTGGTATAGTTATGCCGGGAATTATAACAGTCACAACCTGAATGGCATCTTTCTCCATGGGATCCTGCCGATCTGGGGAATCGATGCAGCCGCAAGATCGGAGATATGGAAATCGGTCGTAAAAACCCTGTTGCCCGGCTTCTTTACCATACCTGCACTGATTTTCGACCTGGCAGCTTTTGTCTCCCTGTTCCTCTTTTATAAAAAAATCAACCGGTTTTTCCTGTTTCTGAGTCTGCTGGTATTCATCGGATGTATCGGCTTTTTTCTTCTTTTCTATCAGGTTTTCAACGTGCACGATTATTACCTCACCAACATGCTGATTTTCATACCGCTGCCGCTGATTACCCTGCTTGATTTGCTTCACCGGAAATATCCCGTTGTATTTAACAATAAATTTCTCAAAATAGGCGCAGCGCTGTGTTTGGTGGCCCTTCTGTACATCGGAGCCGTGAATACAAGAATGAGATATTTTCCAAGGCAGGCTTTTGTGCAGAAGAGTATTTTCGTTAACAAGGAAAATATCTCTTCATGGATTCAATGGTCAGACTATTGCGGAACCTATTTCAAAGCATTTGAGACTATCACGCCCTATCTTCGAAGTTTGGGCATCAAACGCGACGACCTGGTTTACAGCACCCCCGACGGAACCATCAATGTAACCCTTTACCTGATGGATCAAAAGGGGTTCAGTGATTTCTACATCGGCGGTATTTCGGAGGACCAGCGGATTGAGACGGTGAAATCATATGGAGTTAAATATCTGATCATCAACGATTCGGTGTTGTATCGAAAACCGTTTCTGGCTCCCTACCTGCTGCACAAGATCGGCACCTATCAAAATGTGGATATCTTTGATATAAGCCATTAGCCTGTCGGGTGCCGGCAGTTACGCCAGCAGGTTTCAATTGTTTACGATCCTGTAAGAAATCACGAAATCATCCATTCCTACCGGCTTCTTTTCAGGATTCCAGAGATAGACCTTCAATTGGTTTTCGGGGTCTGAATTTCTGATCGTTCCTGAAACGGTGATCGTGTTCCATTGGCGAAGTTTTAATGTTGGCGGTTCATCCACTCCCGACTGGTGGTAATCGAGCACTACCTGGTTTTTCTCCTTTGA
The DNA here is from genome assembly GCA_026391845.1 of Bacteroidota bacterium. GTDB lineage: Bacteria > Bacteroidota > Bacteroidia > Bacteroidales > FEN-979 > CAIVAT01. Next base: position 21,515 of record JAPLDG010000302.1, read on the forward strand.
AATGACCAGGCTTAACCATTTCGGATTCATCACTTCATAAGGGAAGACCTTTACCGTGGCAGTGATCATCATCCCCGGTTTTTTGGTTAAATCTGTACATTTTCCAAAGAAACCCGGGCTGAATTCCGATGCCAGGACAAAAAATGAATTTCCGGTACTATCCTTCCGGCAACTGTCGCTGCCCGCCCTGAACGACCGGTCGTCGAAATGGTTTGAATAAAATGGAACCTCTTGTCCCTGCAGCATATCCTTTTCTGACAAAACCCTGTAAACTGAATTATCCAGGTTGAAGTAGCGTTTGTTTAACCCGCGGATATCGAGATTTTTCGCCCAGGGAGCGCAGATGAACAGATTGGAATCATTCAGGTTGGTTCCCTCATCGATTTTTCCGGTTACATCATTGACATAGATACTTACCGATGAATCGGGAGATTGAAGAGAGCTTAACAGGAGTGTTTCAGGGGCAAGCGCCCAGTTGACGTTTACCTGCTCCCGGTCAACCATGGATTCGCTGACAATGAACTTCTTTTCGGGGAAGTGTCTGGTGATGGCGATCAGATTCCGGAGGTAGGCTTGGCGGTTTTTGTAAAAGAGGGCTGCTCCTGCCACATGAAAAACCCCCGTCACAAAAAGCAGAATCAGAAACCATTGGGAAATAATCCTGTTTCTTCCGGAGACAAAAACCACATCCTTCAGGAATGGAATCAGCAGGAAGATATTCAGCCCCATGAGGTTTTTCTCCTGGATGAACGGGAAGTACCAGATGTTGAAGGTTGTGAAAAGAACCAGCAAAAAAAGCAGCAGGGAAACCAGGTAATAGGTTAGTTTCAGGTAATCTTTCTTCACCACATACCAGGCAATGGTGACGAAAAACAGGATCATGGAGAAGAGGTAGATATTGAATGCTTTTACATTGAGGAATTTGAAACTTTCAGAATGAAAAACATCGCCGAGACGCACAAAGAACTCGCCGAAACCCTTAAAGTAAAAACTCTCATATCCGCTGGAGGAGCTGCTGTAAAATTTCAATAGGGCCAATGCGATAATAATGCCTCCCAGGAGATAGCCCTCCGGTTTCAGCCAAAGCTTGTTGTCGATAACGAAAAAGCCCAGGACAAATAATACCGTAAACAATGCGACAGGGTGTGAATAAAAACAGAGAAACAGGATTCCGGTTGCCACGATCAGCCGGAGGATCCAATAAAAAATACCGGGTTTAAACCGCAGGGACCAGGTTAAGAAGGCGTAGAAGAGAATCGTGTAAACCAATGCCTGGTGTGTCTCGGTCGAAATCCAGAAGTAGCTGTATTTCACTCCCAGCAATAATAACAGCGGAACCGCGAGCGCAAGCCGGTCGAGTTTGAATCCATAGGCGATCACAAGGAATATCAGATAATACAGGAGCACAAATGAGATGGAATAGACCCCGAGGATGACTTTCAGCGGCAATCCGAAATGAATCGCCAGCAAGGCCAGCGATTGAGGTGCGACCGCGGCGATGCGACCTGCTTCTACAATATAGTCTCGGTAATAGAGGAAATTGAACAAAGCATAACATGGATCAACAAAGATGGTCCGCTCCATGTAAAACAGGAGCGCCAGGATGAACAAGACGAGGAACATCAGTTGTCCCAGCAATTTATTATTCAACAAAATATTTTTTGCCGGCATAACGGGATGGAATTAAAACCTGAAATAGATAAACGGGTTGAATCCTGATGAAGTAATGGTCGCCTCGCTCAGAATGAAGAGGATGATCGAAATGACCGAGAAAACGATGATCATTGAATTTCCCGGATTGAAATAGAGTTTTTCAATCCAAATATCCACTTTTTTTGAGATTCCCCAGAAAGAGAAGAGGATGGCGATTGCAAGCATCGTCCAGAATTTCGGGTTCAGCCAAACGACATTTTCAGTGCCCCTGAACATGAACATCCGCTGAATGTAAAACCATGCATCATCCGGTGACCCGGAGCGGAAGATAACCCACCCGACCGTAATCAGCAGGAAGGTGATGCCGATGGACGGAATCCTGCCCGCCTTTTTCAGATATTTCAGGAGGAAAAGACGGTCGAAAATGAGGAAAAGAGCCATGTAAGCGCCCCAAATGATGAAGGTCCATGCAGCGCCATGCCAGAATCCGCAGAGCAGAAAGGTTACAGATGTTGCAATGAGGTAAATATATTTATCGGCCCGAAGCCCGATATAATATTCCTTCGGTAGTTTGCGTGACGTTGCGTAGGCCAGCGGAAGAAAAATGTAATCCCTGAACCAGAAAGAGAGGGTGATGTGCCACCTCCGCCAGAATTCCGTGATGCTTTGGGATATATAGGGGAAGTTGAAATTCTCGGGCAGTTTAAAACCAAGCATCCGCGCCAGACCGATCGCCATATCGGAATATCCCGAAAAATCAAAGTATATCTGGAAGGTGTATGCGATTGCACCAATCCACGCGATGCCACTCGATAACTCGTTGGGCCCGAGTTCGAAAATTTCATTGACCGTCGTACCGATCACATCGGCGATCAGCACTTTTTTTGCCAGTCCGATCATGAAGCGTATAAAACCGGTGAGGCGATAATCGATGGTCTCCTGGCTTTTGCGGTCGGTGATCTGGCTGGCAATCTGACCAGGCCGTACGATAGGGCCGGCTAGTATCTGGGGAAACATGAAGATATAGAGTGCAAAATCCTGCAGTTTGGCAAAAACCGGTTGCTGTTTTTTATATACATCCAGGGAATAGGCCAATTTCTGGAAGGTAATGAACGAGATTCCCACCGGAAGAACGATCCGTGTCCATTCTGCCGGTGGAGAACCAAACCAGCCCATAATTGCCTGAAACTGATCGAAAAAAAAGTTCATGTATTTGAAATACAGAAGCAGAGCCAGGTTCATAAACACCAGCAGCCACATGAGCCGCTTACGGCTGTCGCCTTCCTCCCGGCTCATCAGGTTGACAATGAAGAAATCGATCACGACCGACCCCATCAGGAAAAAGACAAACTTCGGAGCGCCCCATGCATAGAAAAATATACCTGCCAAAAGCAGGAACCAATTTTTGAATTTCTGGCCCAGGAGGTAATAGACGATCAGGAAAAACGGCAGAAAATAGAGCAAAAACAAACTGCTGTTGAATATCATAGGTTGACTGTTATGGTTTCTTGTTCTGGATTACGGATAGTTTGCATGTTCATTTACTTATCATCAGAAAACACCCTTATTTGCGTGCTTTTTCAAAAAGTCTGTCAACGAAATAGTAGCCTAATTCGCCGTAACCGGCATTTGTCTGGAGAATGATAATGGCATCCTGCCGTAAAAGCGCCTGATTCAAATCCTGGCCAGCACTGAGTTTCCCGGTCGGATAGGTTCCGTAGTAAACTTCATGGTCATAATACCAGAAGTCGCGGTTTGAAAATACTTGCCCGATGTACCCTGTTTCTGCCCAGGCGAAATAAAAACTGTCGCCAATGAAAAGGGCTGAAAAAGGGCGCCGGTTCGCCGGTTTTGAATAGGTCACCACAGGATAGGCCAACGGTGGGGCAGTTATGTTGCAAATGAGGTTGAGCGCCCTCCCTACATCGTCGTCGCGGCCCATCGGTGTCTTGCTGACCCTGTTTTGCACAGATTCAGGATGCGGAAGTTCGGTTCCGGTTTTTATTTCAAGGTATTTAACCAGCGAATCCATCGCCAGGAACGAGCCATATCTGCTCCAGTGGATCCCGGTTTTCGGATAAAGAGAATACCTGGCCGTATCTTTCATCTCCAAAAACCATGCATTGAAATCGATGCAGTTGACTTTCTGTTCTTCCAGTTTCCGGCGATACCAGGAATAATTTGTATTCCCGCCGGTTGCTTTCCTGAACCTTGAAGGGATGTACCCGGGGTAAAAAGTTCCTTTGTCGGGCAACAACAGAACCAGGAAGAGAACTCCTTTCTCTTTCCATAGCCAGTCCTGCGCCTCGCGGAACTGTTTTGCACGGGCATCAATGTTCTTAACCCCGATGAAATCCCCGCCTGACCAAGCCTTGATATACTGTTCCTCAAAAAGATAGTCATCTTTTCCAATCACGACCCGCCTGGCGTTTGGAATGCGGAAAAGGGTGAAGTCAACCTGGTTGTGCAAGCGAACCAGTTCGTTGTGAAACCCGATGCTGCCGTTGTAATGCTTTGACAGAAGAGGCAGGTAAGTCCCGGAAAAAAGGGCGGGAAAACTGAATTTCGGATACGGGTTCGGTTCACTGTAACCATCCAGCGACTTTGACCACACCGGGCGAAAGGCTTTCTGGAATGCGGGAAAGACAGACAACCCCGCGATGAAGATTAACAAGACCCGTTTGACCGATGTTAATGTTTTGCCTGTCATGACCGGCAAAAATAGTAAAATTTGGCACGTAAGGCACCCTGTTTCCCGGCATAACCGGTCAAACAGATCGGGTTAATTAATACTTTTGTTTTCAAATGTTTATTTATGATCCGGAAAATCAAATTCAAATCTCCTGATTCCAGATTCTTTACCGATGCCCTGCTGGTGTTTTTATCTGCCATTGTTTTGTGCTACATGGCATTCTTCAATGGATTTCCTTTTTTCTATTCCGATACGGGGGCTTATCTGCAGGCTGCATTCGGCAGTTACAAACCTGTTGACCGGCCGCTGATATACAGTATTTTCCTGAGAAATACCAGCCTTTCAATATCATTGTGGCTGGCTGTATTTGCACAGGCCCTGTCGGTGGCAGTCCTGGTGTTTTATTGCTTCAAACACCTCTCCGGAACCCCGAAATTCAGGGTTTATTACGTGATCTATATTTTTCTGATTACTTTTTTTACCGGAGTGTCTGTCAATGCAGGCCAGCTGATTCCTGATGTGTTCGCTCCGGTTATGCTGCTTTGCCTTGCCCTGCTTATTTTTGCCAGGAGATTAACGCTCATTGAAACCCTGGTGATCTCCCTGTTTTTCATCTTTTCCGTGAGCGTGCATAATTCTCATTTTATCATTTCAACACTGATCCTGCTTGGATTCCTCTCTGCTTTCATTTTTAAAAAGAGAAGGCAGTCACTTCAGAAAGCAGAGGTGAAAATCCGCCGGATCATTTACGGTCTGATGCTGGTGGTATCTTCTTATTACATTGTATGCACCGTTCATTACAATGCCGGGTTAACGTATGCCGTATCCCGTCACGGGCATGTGTTTTTCATGGCCAGGCTGTTTGATTGCGGCATCCTGGAGGCATATCTGGCGGATGCCTGCCCGAAATACCATTACAAGTTGTGCAGTTATCAGCATCAGTTTTCATGGGATTTTCTCTGGGATTATGACAATAGTCCCCTGTATAAAACCGGGGGGTGGGAAGCCAATCGCAAGGATTTCAATGCCATCATCCGCGACATTCTGACAACCCCGAAATACTGGCCGCGCCTCATCGCCCGGGAAAGTGAAGCAACCTTCCGGCAATTCTTTACTTTTGAAACGGGTGATACGGGTCAGCAGTTGGAGGGTTCCTCGTCTATTGCGGCTGTCCGCGCGCACTGGCCTGAAAATGTCAAAGAGTTTTTTCAGAGCAAACAGGAGGCGAAAAAACTTGACTGGACACTCTTGAATCATCTTCAGACATACCTGACAGCGTTTCTATTTCTATGCAGTGTGCTCGTTTACCTGGTTCCGGGATTCGATCCGAAGTACAAACTTTACCTCACCTTTATTCTCATCGCCTTGCTGGTCAATGCGTTTGTTTGCGGTGCTATCTCCGGTGTCATTGACAGGTACCAGTCGCGGGTGATCTGGCTTCTTACCATGCCTTTTATGCTGTATATCGCCAGCAGAGAGGTTTCTTTAACCCCGCTGAAAAAATTATTCAGCGTTTCCAGGCGTACCGGTACCTGATGGTGAGATCATCGGCAAATAAACGAGCCCCCGCCGGGTTGTTGATGAAGATATTGATCTGTAAAGAAGAGTCGTTTACATCCGGGATAATGAATGTCGTACGAATGTTCGACCAGACCATGGGTTCGGTTACCCGGGATGCCAGCATGATGCTGTCGCCGAAAACCGGCTCATTTCCGCGGGTAACAGTGTAAGAAAGCGCAGCGTTTCCCAGACGAATTCCGGGAGATAACATCCAGACATCCACATCCATCATTTTTGGCCAGGGATATTTCAACTCATCTAATCTGATGGAATACAGGGGAGTTGTTTTACTTTTCACATCGCCTGCGACACTGTACTGCCCCGAATGGGTGAAGATCGGGGAAGGTTTGCTGACCGGGCAAATGGCAAGGTTTTCAAAATCATTTTTAAACGAATTGATCCGGTGAACCGGCGAAATGATCCCTGCCCGTTCAACCGACTGCCGGTAGTGATCCCAGTCCCATGCCGACCCATAGTAACAGCGGTCGAACCGGTAAATGACTGCCGAGTAGCGCAGATTGGCATATACCAGAAAAAAAATCAGAAACAACACGGTGGTTTGAATCAGGAAAAAGCGGTTGTTGAACAAACTGGTTATCAGCCAGGCCAGTGGAACAGCGAGGATGGTATAATATTCTATGAATGGTCGCTGGCCATAACTGCATCCGAAGTACCACATTTTCCAGGAGGCGCTGATCAGCGTCACCAGCAGGAATATTCCGGCAATGAGCCATCCATTCGATCTCCTGTGAAGAATCATCATGATTGTGCCGGCTATCATGAAAATTACCACCGGCGAATAGGTCAGCAACCCATTCAACGGTGAAAACAGTACTTCTGCAAGCTGAGGATGACTCCAGTTGGTGAATCCTTCATCCCGGTATGAAAAATGGAGCCAGCTCCCGGAGAGATATTTCCAGTAAACCATTTGCGGCAGAAAAACAGCAAAAAGGATTGCCAGAAATGAAAGCAGATACGATGGCTTCAGGAACAGCTTAACACGTTTCATCCACCCGGAGAGATTTTCACCATCCCAGGCGAAGAAAAGCAATCCAGGAAGGATGTTGGTAGGCCGGATCAGCGTGGCCAGCGAAAGGGTGAGGCAAATCAGTATGAAATATGGATAGTATTGCGAAATCTGGAATTTCTTCAGGGCAAATAGAAACAGTGCGAAGAGGAAAAAGGAATAAACGTGCGACATCAGCCCGTCAATGAGCGCGTAATAAAAGAGGTTGGTTCCGAGAAAAATCACGGTGATGACGAACATATTTACAACCGGATGAAAATAATGATCCAGGAATTTTTTCAGGAACCATAATCCAAGGATCAGGTAAATAACCGCAGCCAGGTTCATCATCCGCATATAGATCATGGAAAAACCCTGTTCGCAATCATACCCTGCAATGGCGGAAACAAGGCCGGAGGCTAAAAAGAATGGAGAGAGCATGAGCGCCACGCCATAAGTGTATTTTGTATCCAGTTTGTTTTTCAGCGTATCAATGCTGAAGCCTCCGCCTGTAAGGATGTCGAGATCGGCTGGCATCGTGCGCGTATCAAAATGGTAGAAAAAAACAGCCGGAAGATAAATGTAGTATCCGGCCCGGTCGGAACCAAGATCTGAACTGCCGTTAAAACGAACCACGTCCCTGTGAAAAAACCAGGTAAGAGCCAGTGAGGCACAAAACAACACGTAAAAAAACCATTTTACCATTTCACTATTTCGACTTTTCGCTATTTCGCTATCTGCTCCCATCCGGTGTAAAATAGTTAATTTCAATATCATCCACCAGCAGCTCACCTTGCCCATGGTACCAGAAATAGGCCTGCAGCACATCTTCACGATCGGTCGCCAGGGGAATGCGGTAATCGATGGCAACCCGGTTCCATTGATTCTGTTTCAGGTTTTCATTTTCCAGGGGGATAAACATATACTTATAGGTAACGTCATGGCGGTTGCAGGTGGCAACCAGGTTGCATTGTATTTCCCGGGGCGGGCAGGAAAACCAAACATATCCGGTTGCCCTGATCCAGGAGGAATCTCCAGGCTTGATGTCTTTAAATTTAATCCATAAGCCCGGAGAAAACGGAACGGTTGAACTCATTCTATAGGATTGTTTTCCACCATGGCCGGTATTGGCCAGATGCGCATTGGTGTCGGCGGCACTGCCCGATTCGAAATCATGAAAAGCCAGTTGTTTTCCTTTTCCTTCAAGGATTTCAGGAAGCTTTTCACGCTCAATCGATGCAGAAGAAACACTGGTTTGATGTGTATCCTGGTAGGACTTGTAAAAATTCACAAGGATTAAAACCCCCAACAATGAAAAAGCTGTAAGGCCCGCAAATATTGATTTTCGGGAAAAGCGATTTTCATTGTTGCCTTCTCGCATTATTTGAGGTATTTTCTGTCCCAGATGTTATATTTCATTAAACACCAAACCGCGCGAAAAGCATCCTTCATGCCGATTTTTTTGCCCTCTTCATACGTGCGGCCATAATATGAAATGCCTACTTCGTATATGCGGATTTTCGGAAAGCGGGCGGTTTTGGAGGTGACTTCGGGCTCGAATCCAAAACGTTTCTCCTTAAAATAGATCTGTTTCAGAATTTCGGCGCGAAAAAGTTTATAGCAGGTCTCCATGTCCGTGAGATTGAGATTTGTGAACATATTGGAGGTAAAAGTGAGCAGTTTGTTCCCGATCGAATGCCAGAAGAACAGGATCCGGTGAGGCTTGCCCCCCATGAACCGTGAACCATAAACCACATCGGCGAAACCATCGAGGACTGGCTTCAGCAGTACATTGTACTCTGCAGGATCATATTCCAGGTCAGCATCCTGGATGATGATAAAATCGCCCGTTGCCTCTACAATTCCGCGATGCAACGCCGCGCCTTTACCCTTGTTCACCGGCTGGTTGAACAGCCTGATGTCACTTTCCGGGTGCGAGGCAATGTATCTTTCGACCACACCGATGGTATCATCACGACTGAAATCATTGACGATGATAATTTCCTTCGTAACCGCTTCGATCAAATTGACATCCAGCACTTTGTCGAGAATTCGATGAATCGTTGCCGCTTCATTGTAAGCGGGAATTAAAATACTGAGTTTGCGGGATTCCATAAAAACCAGTTCAAAAGGCAAAAATAAGAGAAAATATCAAGGAATGCCCTATTCGTAGTAATAGATGCGCTTAACCCTCCGCGAAATTCCTGTCAGCACTTCATAGGGGATCGTTCCGATTTCCCTGGCCAGTTCAGCCACGGGATGGAGGTCGCCGAAGATGACGACTTCTTCTCCTTCGCGGATGTCTTGAAAATCGTGACGCGGGACGCGTGACGCGGGACCGGTGAATCTGTCAGTCACATCAACCATGGTCAGATCCATGCAGATATTTCCCATGATGGGTGCAGGCTTGCCCCGGATATAAAGCGCCCCCCGGCCATTGCCAAGCCGGCGGTTAAGGCCGTCGGCATAGCCCACCGGAACAATGGCGATCACGGTATCTTTTTCAGCTCTGCCTTTCCGGTTGTACCCGATCGTATCCCCGGCAGAGATATGTTTGATCTGGGTGATCACCGACTTCAGGGTGCTTACATTCCTCAGCATGGACTGTTCTTCAACGCTGCTACCAACACCATACAAACCGATGCCAAGCCGTACCATGCCGAACTGTGCCTCAGGAAACCGCCTGATACCAGCCGAATTTAGTATGTGCAGGAGTACAGGATAATCCAAAATCCGTGTTATTCTGCTGCTCATTTCGGTGAAGAGCCGGATTTGCTCCCTGGTAAAGTCATCTTCAGTGGGGTCTTCACTGGCCGCCAGATGCGAAAAAACCGACTGAACGCGAAGTCCGGGATTTAGTTTCAGCCGCGCAATCAGGGGTTCAAGCTCGTCTTTTGCAAATCCAAGACGATGCATTCCTGTATCAAGCTTGATATGTATGCGGACTTCCTGTTGTATCGAAGTCTGGTTGCGTACGATCGCATCCTCAAGCAAATTGAGGATATGCAGGTTATAAATTTCAGGCTCCAGATTATATTTCAGCAGGGTATCGAGGCTCTGTTCTTCCGGGCTCATCACCATGATCGGCATATGAATCCCGGATGTGCGCAATTCAACCCCTTCATCGGCGTAGGCTACGGCCAGGTAGTCGATCCGGTGGAACTGCAGCACATTGGCAATTTCGTAACTGCCACTGCCATAGGAAAATGCTTTCACCATGGCCATTGTTCTGGTTCCGGGATGCAACAGAGCCCGGAAATGGTTAAGGTTGTGAATCAGGGCATCCAGATTGATTTCCATCACGGTTTCATGCGCCTTCTGCTGCAAAACCTGGCTGATTTTTTCAAACTCAAACAATCGCGCACCTTTCAGCAGGATGGTTTCATTTTGAAAGGAAGAGACCGGGAAATGCTGCAAAAAATCATCTGTTGTCGTGAAAAATGCCTTCTGCATGGTAAATTTATCTGCATGCCTGACCAGGTCCCGCCCGATTCCTACCATGCGTTCAATGTTTCGTGAGACCAGCATCGACGCGATTTCACGGTACAACTCTCCTTTGTCGCGCCCTGTTTGAAGGATATCGGACAGGATGATCGTTTTTTTCTTTTGCTGATTTTGCTGATTCAGAAAATCGAGGGCGATGCTAAGCGACTTGATATCAGAGTTGTAGCTGTCGTTTATCAGCGAACAATGGTTGATGGCCTCTTTGAGCTCGAGACGCATGGCAATGGGCGTAAGAGCTGAATAACGTGACGCGTGACGCGTGACGCGTGACTGCCGACTGCCAACTGCCAACAATTCACTCAGCACCAACTCAGTTGCAAAGCAGTTTATCGCATTTTCGATGGAAGCTTCGTCGGTGAAAGGTATGCTGAAGGTGAATATTTCCGACCTGTAATCACACCTGATGAGCGTTTGTCCGTCGGTGGTTAAAACCTGAACTATTTTGAGATCGGCATCATTCTTTCTGCTCCAGGTGAAGGTTTTCAGGTGCAGGTATGCCGCATCAGCATTGAGGCAATCTGTAATCAGGGAATAATCGGAACAGTAGATCAGCGTTTGGGAATTGATGAACAGCTTGAGTTTTTCCTCCACTTTCCGGCGGGGATTTTCGAAATATTCATCATGGGCATGACCGATATTGGTAAATATCCCGATGGTCGGCCTGATGATGGGCTCAAGATGTTCCATTTCGCCGGAGCGGGAGATTCCTGCTTCGAAAATCGCCAGTTCATGGTCATGCGACATTTTCCAGACTGAGAGTGGAACACCGATCTGGGAATTATAGCTTTTCGGACTGCGTATGATCTGAAAATCACTGCTCAGCAGCTGGAACAACCACTCTTTGACAATTGTTTTACCATTGCTGCCTGTTATCCCGATCACGGGAATATCGAACAGCCTCCTATGGTAAGCGCCCAGCTGCTGCAAGGCTGCAAGGGTGTCGGGAACAAGGATGAATGAAGCGCCCGGGTATTGGGTTACATGTGACACGTGATGGGGCGACAGGGCGACAGATGTATCTGTTTGTGAGGCGGTTGAAGGCAGTTTGGAAATCAAAAAGCACCTCACCCCTTTTTCATAGAGTTCGGGGATAAATTTATGCCCGTCGTTGCGATCAGAAACCAGGGCGATAAAAAGACAATGTTCAGAGTGGATCAGTATCCGGCTGTCGATGAGCAGATCGCGGACTAAAAGATCCCCGCTGCTGATGGGGTGAACAGTTCCGCTACAGATGGAAGCGATTGATGAGACCGTTAAGGCCGGTTCTGTCATGAACGGTTATTTTCGGGTTGAGCGCCGGCAGACCGCAATTGATTTGCATGAAGTTCATCATATTCAACGCGGTGCTGGAAGATATCCCCGGCCAGATACAAGGCATTGCGAAAGGCCTCAGGGGAGGCAATGTTTTTTCCGGCAAGGTCATACGCAGTTCCATGGGCAGGTGAGGTGCGGATAACTGGCAGTCCTGCGGTGAAATTTACTCCTTCGTCGAAGGACATCAATTTAAACGGAATCATTCCCTGATCATGGTACATGGCCAAAATCCCGTCAAAATTCTTAAAACTTGCGGCACCAAAAAACCCATCTGCCGGATAGGGCCCAAATGCAAGGATATTCTGCGCATAAGCCTTTTCAATGGCCGGCTGGATAATGGTTTGTTCTTCATTCCCGATTAATCCGTCATCACTGGCATGCGGGTTCAGCGCCAATACCGCGATCCTCGGCTTGACAATGCCGAAATCGCGCATCAGCGATTGGTTCAATACCTTGATCTTTTGCAGAATCAACTCGCTGGTGAGTGTATCTTTCACCTTGCTCAATGGAACATGCCCTGTCACCATGCCGATACGCAGCACATTGTTGATCATCAGCATGAGGTAGTTTTCCGTTGTGAATTTCTGTGCAAAGTATTCAGTATGTCCGGGAAACGCGAACCCGGACGATTGAATATTCTTTTTATTTATGGGACCGGTAACCACAACATCAATATTGTTTTTCAGCAAATCATCGCATGCAGCATCCAGTGACAGAAGCGCCAGTTCACCGGCAACGGATGTCGATTTCCCCAAATCAATCTTGATCTCTTCATCATGGATGTTAACGATATTGGGTCTTCGTGGGTGGGCCTGATCGGCCTTCTTCACCACATTGAAGTTAAAATCATTGATGTTCAATGCTTTCCTGTGGTAGGATGCAACCTTTGACGAACCATAAACCACCATGGTATATAATTCCATCAGCCGTTGGTCCTGCAGTGTTTTTATAATGATCTCATAGCTGATGCCATTCATGTCGCCGTGGGTGATCCCGATGCGGACGCGTTTTTCTTTTTCTCCTTCTTGTTCCATCTATCCTGATTTTATGCAAAAATAAGAATATTCCGGGTAATCAGACATTCTGTTTGCCTTCTCCGTATCTCCGGACAAAATCAACCAACAATCGCACCCCGAAGCCGGTGCCGCCCTGTCCGCGGTAGGAATCACGCTTCTCAAGAAACGCCGGTCCGGCGATGTCGAGATGGATATAGGGATAATCTGTAAATTTCTCAAGAAATTTCCCCGCAGTGATCATCCCGGCCTCGGCAGGTCCCAGGTTCTTCAGGTCGGCCAGGTCCGATTTTATCTGCTCTCCATACTCATCCCACATCGGAAATTCAACCAGACGCTCGTAAACTTCAAGACCGGATGTTTTAAGCGTTTCCAGTTCTTTGGCGGCTTTCGATTGCATGGCAATGGCGCCGAATTTGCCAATGGCACGCACTGCGGCACCGGTAAGGGTTGCCAGATCAATCACCAGTGCCGGGTCGTACTTTTTCGCGTAACTGAGGGCATCTGCCAGGATCAGCCGCCCTTCGGCATCGGTATTCAACACCTCCACCGTCATGCCGTTGTGCATTGTGATGATGTCGCCTGAAACAAGCGCCTTCTCTCCCGGACGGTTATCGGTTGCAGGCATGAGACCCACGACATGCACAGGCAGTTTTGCCTTTGCAATGCAGTAAACGGCCGCGGCAACGGCGGCAGCGCCCGACATGTCATCTTTCATGTTCAACATTGAATCGCCAGGCTTGAGGTTCATGCCACCTGTGTCATAAACAACGCCTTTCCCGACAAAAACCAGCGGTTTTGCGTTCACTGCGCCGACAGGCTTCCATTCCATTACGGTAAAGGCAGGGGGTTCAAAACTGCCTTGGTTAACCCCGAGCAAACCACCCATTTTCAGCGCTGACAGCTTTTGTTTGTTCAACACCTCCACAATTGCACCGGATTCCTGCGCCATCTTTTCTGCCTCTTTTGAAAAAACTGTTGCAGTAAGGTGGGAATTGGGTTCGTTGATCAGGTCACGGCAGAGCGAAACAGCATTTAGCAGGATGTTGAGTTCCGTGACACGTGACACGTGACGCGTGACTGCCAACTGCCGGCTGCCGACTGCCGACTGCCGACTTAGTAAAGCCTGGCCATTTTCTTCCTCTTCAAGAACATGCGAGTAGATTTCAATTTCCTTCAGTGTGTTTTTGGATTCCTGATCACTTTTATATTTCAGAAACTGGTATGATCCAAGCGCCATGCCTTCAGCAAGGGCAAGGACAACTGCTTCCTCCCCTTCAGCATCGAATATTGCGGCCCGGTCAGCTTTCTGTGCATTGAGTAAACCGGCGATCTTATCCCCGGCTTTACGGCATGACTCCAATCGCCTGGAATAGTCCTTTTCTTCCTTGATAAAACAGACATAAACCCAATGAGTCATGCGATTGAATGAAACTACTTCTTGTTTTAAGGTTTCGATCTGAGCTTTCAGGTACGTTTTTTCCGCCGCATTGAAAACTCCTGGCGGCAATTTTGAAAAATTCGACAGGATAATTACCAGGTGGCCAAGTTCCTGTTCTTTGTTGGTAACGGATATAATTGGGATCATGATTTTAAGTAATTTTGGACCGGATTACGCATGTCAACCGGGGTTTGAACATTTTAGCCCTTTATTGGCATAACGGATACAAAAATAAACAAAAAATCGGTGGCCGGAATGGTTAAATCATTGATGGCACCTGCAACCCATGACAAAGGAAAACCTGATATATAAAGCACTTCATGCAGAATTTTTGTCACCGGAGGAAGGCAGATTCCTGTACGAATCGCTTCCATTGGCGGAAATCATGCAAGTATCCAATGAGTTGAGGAAAAAGCTGCACCCCGAAGGAGTCGTTACCTGGATCATCGATCGCAATGTTAACATCACCAACGTATGCATCTCAGGATGTAAGTTTTGCAACTTTTACCGCACCAGCAGCAGCCACGAAGCCTACATTACCACAATCCCCGAATATTGCCGCAAGATTGAAGAGATGAAACGGCTCGGAGGCAATCAACTGTTGCTCCAGGGGGGGTTGCACCCCAAGTTGAGCCTCGATTTTTACGAAAAACTCTTTTCCGATCTGAAGGGCCATTATCCTGATGTTCGCCTGCACGCCCTGGGCCCTCCTGAGATCGCATGGCTGGCGAAAAAGGAAAAACTTGATTTCAAAACAGTTCTGGAACGTTTGGTGACTGCCGGTCTCGACAGTTTGCCGGGCGCCGGCGCTGAAATTCTCGTTGATAGGGTGCGCAAGATACTTTCACCTGTAAAATGTTCCCGCCAGGAGTGGCTCGACGTGATGCAGGCTGCACATGAATTGAACCTGACGACTTCCGCCACCATGATGTTCGGACATATCGAAACCCTTGATGAACGCCTGGAGCACATGGTTGCGCTTCGTGAACTTCAATCCAGGAAACCACAGCAACATAAGGGATTTCTTTCATTCATCCCATGGCCGTTTCAGGATGACAAAACCGTACTTAAAGAAAAATCAGGCGTATTCAACAATGTAACTCCCGGAGAATACATCCGCATGATTGCCATCAGCCGGATCATGCTGCCCAATATTCCAAACATTCAGGCCTCGTGGCTCACTGTAGGGAAAGACACTGCCCAGCTTTGTCTTCATGCAGGAGCCAATGATTTCGGCAGCATCATGATCGAAGAAAATGTTGTGAGTGTAGCCGGTGCAAACCATAAATTTGACGCAGCGGGCATTCAGCAGGCCATCAGGGATGCGGGATTTGAACCACGACTGAGGGATCAGGATTTTAATTACCGGTAGTAACAAGTTTCCTGTATTCTGCAAAATATCTGCGGCCCAATTCCCGCTGTCCTTTTGCATCAAAATGGATTGAAACATACTCATTGTCGGGTTTCTCGATCAAAAATGGCTTCCGTGGATCTGCAAATCCGGTGTTTTCAATCCTGGAGACCGTATTTTCAATCATCCGGTTCAGTAAAATACGATCGGGATCCTGATCCACCCAATATGGCACCATACCGCCCAAAATAAATGGAACTTTGGTATTATTCCCCACAATGTCTTTCCTCAAATGGATGATCATGCTGTCCAACCGCTGCCCGTAAGTCGTGCTGCCTACATCGCTTTCACCCTGATGCCAGAGGATGGCGACCAGACGGCTGTTGAAATGTTCCAGAACAAAGTTTGTCCGTTTTACCGCATCCTGATATAAGGTATCTCCGGCATTCCAATGATTTGAGCCGAAACCGGTTGCCCCCATTCCTCCGGGGATAATGATAATATTGCTGCCGGGTTCCAAATACTCCTTCCTGTATTCTTTGGCAAAAGTCAACGCAAAACCAATATCATCATTCAGCCTTGAAAAATGGTCCAACGGCTCGGCAGCCTGAAGTATTCTGTAATTGTTGACACCAAACCGGCCCAATGGTTTGATGTCATTCGAAGGCTTATCCAGCACAGGATCATATCCGACTCCCTGATGGGTATTCGATTGCCCGATTACCAGAATAACATCGTAGTGTCTGACCAATTCAGAACGGGAAGGCCCATTTTCGTGTTTTCTGGAAAAAAGGAAAATGATTAAAAGCAGTCCAAGGATATCAAAAAACAAGATTCCTTTTTTCATTCATTTGGATATCAAAGGTTAGAGATGACATTATCGAGCCAGCATCCTGAAACACATTAATATTTCTGCTGTACAAAATCCAGGAAAAATAAAAGTCGAAATTATTGATAATATCATTCAGAAACAAATCCGGGAAAATTGGTTGTCTGATTTGGGCAACACTCCCCGGTATCGCAAAATGCATCATGGAGTCAGGCGGTGTTTAAGTTTAATATTGTAATTTTGGCGGCCGGTTATTGCGCAATAATCAATGACAGTTATAACTGATTATTAACTTTATGCATGTATAAGAAAAAAGATAAAAAACCTGATGACGCCGGTTCCAGGCTTACCTCGCTGGCGGAACTGGGTGAGTTTGGCCTGATTGACCGGCTGACAAAAAATGTAAGCCATTTTCATCCTGAAACTTTGAAGGGCATAGGTGATGATGCTGCAGTGATCGATGCCGGAGAAAAAGTAATTCTCCTTTCAACCGATCTTCTGGTGGAGGGAATTCATTTTGACCTGACCTATATGCCTTTCAGGCACCTTGGGTATAAGGCTGCGGTGGTAAACATCTCCGACATTGCCGCCATGAACGGAATTCCCACACAAATGACTGTCTCTTTGGCTGTTTCGAGCAAATTTTCAGCCGAAGCCCTCGATGAACTTTATGCAGGCATTCTGATGGCCTGTAATCAATACAAGGTTGACCTGGTCGGTGGTGATACCAGCTCAAATGTAAAAGGGCTGATGATCTCCGTTTCTATCATCGGAGTAGCAAACAAGGAAGATGTTGTTTACCGCAACGGCGCCAGATCCGGAGATCTGCTTTGTGTGACCGGCGATCTGGGCAGTGCCTATGTCGGGCTGCTTATCCTGGAGCGTGAAAAATCAGTGTTCCAGGTTGACCCGAACATGCAACCCGAATTATCGGGATTCGATTACCAGATCGGCCGTCAGCTCAGGCCGGAAGCACGAACCGATATCCGCAACCTCCTCCTCGGAACCGGGATCAGGCCAACTTCAATGATCGATATTTCCGACGGGCTGGCTTCAGAAATACTTCATATCTGCAAACAATCGGGCGTCGGATGCAAACTTTTTGAAGCCAAAATTCCCATCGATGAGCATACCCGGGAACTCGCCAAAGAGTATAAGATAATCCCAAGTGTTGCAGCCCTGAGCGGCGGAGAGGACTACGAACTCCTGTTCACCGTGAAACAGGATGATTACGAAAAGATCAAAGATGTTGCCGGAATCACCATCATCGGCCATATGACCGCACCGTCGGAAGGTAAATACATGATTACCCCCGACGGGAAGTCTATCCCGATCACCGCCCAGGGATGGGATGGGATGAGGGGTAAATAGTAATAATTTAAAATTAGGAAATAGTACTGATGCGTTAAAATTCGAGTGTTAGTAAATTGTATTGTTCTTTGACATTTTGATTGACCTGATTGTCTGTAAGTAGTTCTTTCAGTGGCGTTTTGTCAAAAGCAGAGATGCTAAGAATCTGCATTATTTCATAGACTGATAGGTTGCTCTTTAATTGATGCTTGATATACGCGACTGTCAGATAAGTGCAGATAGCAACCCAAATATGGAGGTTTACCGCATTTTCAGAATGCCCCCAGAGTTTTTTAATAGTCAGATTCTGCTTGATCCACTTGAAGAACACTTCTATTTGCCATCGATTCTTGTATAAGCGGGCGATCTCAAGGGCCGAGACATCGAAGTTGTTACTCAGAAAGACAAGCAAGACATCTTTCTCCGCATCGTAGTATTCAACGATCCGAAGAATTTCCGGATACAGCTGTTTTGACTTTTGCCCTTTCAGTTTGATCGTTTTATCAGTTCTCAGACCAGTTCGTTCATCAATATTATAATTGCACTCGATGTCTTCATAATCAAGAGTGACCTTGGCTCTGGTGACGAAAAACGCTCCAGCTTTATGCATCAAATACAAAGCAGCAAAATCAATATATGCTTTGTCCATCAAGTATATCGCGTCAGGCTCAGGAACCAGTACGTCCAGGATATTGCTATCGTGGTATTTCCCATCCGTGATATAAATAAAAGTGGGAATGCTGCCTCTCAAATCAAGTAGGGTATGAACTTTGATCGCACCTCTGGAGTATTTTCCCTCAGCCCACCTAAATAGTTTTATACTTAAAGAGATGGTCGTTGAATCCAAGGCAAATATATCGTTGTCAATATCAACATTTGGAACAGAGCAGTTCGCATACAGTGGTCGCACCGTTTTAATCAGATATTCTCCGAACTCAGCAAAAATCCTGCAATCCCGACTCTCGTTTGCACGTGATAAGGTAGACTGATTGACGTTTTGCTTTATTCCAAGATGATACAACTTCTTCTTATGAGCCTTTAGGCATACGCAGATGTCCCTTAAAGAGTTAAGCGAAGTGATCTGCCCAAAGAAAAGTTGGACAAACTGATTCCAACAGTTTAGCTCTCGTACCCGGTAATTGCCCCGGTATTGAGTTACAAACTTCTCAAACTCATATCTATTGACAAATTGTAAAACCTGAGCAAAGACATACTTTCCTGAATTCATAGTTCCGCAGTTAGTACTGCAAAACTACAGGTCAATTCAAATCAAAAAATCAAAGAACGCTTATATTATATTTAATTTCAATAGCTTACAACAAAAAACAAAAAGTTAACGCATCAGCAGTAAT
>JAPLDG010000087.1 GCA_026391845.1 Bacteroidota bacterium
GACGATTTTTACAAAGCCATTCTTGATTTTCAGGGAAGGGAGCGTAGATTTGGACTTACAAGTGAACAGATTAATGAATTTGAAGGTAAACTACGCAAATAAACCTGAATGAGACTTCGCAACCTGCTGATTATATTTTTTTTACTGCTTGTTAACCTGCCCCTGTCGGCTCAGATCAGTCTCGGTGAAGGTCGTGCCATAGACTATAGTAATCCGAAAGATTATTACATCGGAGGGATTACCGTAAGCGGCGTTAAATATTTGGATGGTAATGTTTTAATCATGCTTTCCGGATTGACAGTCGGTGATAAGATTAAAGTTCCCGGCGATAAAATTTCGCTCTCCATCCGAAAACTCTGGGAGCAGGGACTTTTTGAGGATATCACCCTTTCCGTCTCTAAAATTGTAGATGATCAGATATTTCTTGATTTTAATCTCCTGGAGCGCCCACGATTATCAAAATTTCAGTTCAATGGGATTAAAAAATCGGATGCGGACGATATCAGAGAAAAAATCCGGTTGGTCAAGGGTGATTATGTGACAGATAATCTGCTGATTAAAACAAAAAACATTATTCACAAATTTTACAGCGATAAAGGCTTTCTGAATGTCGCGGTTGATATTGTTCTGAAGAAAGACAGTACAACGGCCAATGAAGTAACGATGTATATCAACATCGATAAAAACGAAAAGGTCAAAGTCTTTTCGATCGCGATTCATGGAAATAATAGCATCAGTACAGACCTGATCAAAGCCTCCTTCAAAAAGACCAAGGAAAAAAGCGTTTTTAACCCCATGAATGACTTGGACAAGGTTACATATAGTGCGGCTAAAGAGGCATCAACACTCGATTTTGTTGAGATTGGAAACGTATTGGGACAGCAGGCCTCGGATAATATTAGGATCAGAATTTTTAAATCCTCAAAATTCATTGATGAGGATTACCAGACCGACAAGCAGTTGCTGATTGGGAAGTACAATGAATTGGGATATCGGGATGCCCGGATTATCAGGGATTCAATTTCTAAAAATGAGGATAATACCATCAATATCGATATTTGGGTGGAAGAGGGACCGAAATATTATGTCAGGAATATCACATGGATCGGAAACACTAAATATTCATCAGCTTTTCTGGATCGGATATTGAAAATCAGTAAAGGCGATGTTTATGACAAGGCTGCATTGGAAGAAGCTCTGACCTACAACCCCAATGGGGTTGACATCAGATCCCTTTACATGGATGATGGGTATCTTTTCTTTGACGTGGTTCCTGTGGAGACCAAGGTGGAAAATGATTCCATTGACCTGGAAATTCGCATGCACGAGGGGAAACAGGCAACTGTTAATAAAGTTTCAATAAAGGGAAATACCAAAACAAATGACCATGTTGCACTTCGTGAAGTTCAGACACGGCCGGGTCAGCTTTTCAGCCGCGACCGGCTTATCCGTTCCCAGAGGCAACTTGCCCAGTTGAAATATTTCGATGCGGAAAAATTGACCCCGAATGTGAATCCCAATCCCGAAGACGGTACAGTTGATATTTCCTATGACGTAACTGAAACTTCAGCAGACCAGATCGAACTTTCAGGCGGCTGGGGATATGGAAGAATAGTCGGAACCCTGGGCTTGTCGTTTAACAATTTCTCACTCAAAAACATTACCAATTTAAAATCCTGGCGACCAATTCCGGCCGGTGATGGACAAAAGCTAAGTTTGCGGTTCCAAACATATGGCAAAGGTTATTACAGCTATAGTTTCTCTTTTACAGAACCTTGGTTGGGAGGCCAAAAACCATTGGCTCTCAGCTTATCCTATTTCCATTCAAAATATACAAATGGACTGGCGGCAAATGATGTAGCCTATGCATATTTTAAAATCGATGGAATCTCTGTCGGACTTGGAACACAGCTGCGCTGGCCGGATGATTATTTTTCTCTGTACCAGAGTTTGAACTACAATCGGTATAACACATTTAATTATGCATCGATTTTTACATTTGGCGGGGGAAATGGCGTTTATAACAAGAAATGGTTCAGAGCTGTCAATGAATCTTGAAGTGACACCACCCTATTCCATGTTCCGCGGCAATGTTGATTATAAAAGCATGCCTCCTTATGAGCGTTACAAATGGGTTGAATATTACAAGATCAAATTCAAAGGAGCGTGGTATATCAATCTCATTGATAAGCTGGTAATGACCCCGAGGGTTCAGGTCGGATTTCTTGGAACTTACAATCAGGAGCTTGGAGTAACCCCTTTTGAACGTTTTTATCTTGGCGGAGATGGTTTATCCGGGACCAATAATATGGATGGGCGTGAACTGATTGGTTTGCGTGGTTATGCAAATAATTCACTTACCCCGGGCTATCCAACTACAGTCGGCGGAACTGTTTATTCCCGCTATACCCTTGAATTGCGTTATCCGATTTCATTAAATCCGAGCGCAACGATTTTTGGACTTGGGTTTGTTGAGGGAGGAAACGACTGGTTATTGTGGAGTAGTTTCAATCCATTTAATGTTTACCGTTCCGTTGGGGTTGGCGTCAGAGTGTTTTTGCCGATGTTTGGCCTGTTAGGTCTTGATTGGGGTTATGGACTTGATGAAGTTCCAGGGGTTCCAGGGGCAAGCGGAGGTCAGTTCCATTTCTCAATAAATTCGTCGATTGACTAGACCTAAGATGACTGATTGAAGAGAAAACTGAAGAAAGAATGAACGGGAAATATTGTTACTCTGTTACTCTGTTACTCTGTTACTTTGTTACCTAATCAATGTGAAAGCACTATAAAACAATGAATATGAAAAAGATAGTCCTGGTTTTTACGATGATTCTTGTTACGGCCATGATGGCTCAGGCACAGAAGTTTGCCTATGTTGATACAGAATATATTCTTGACAATATTCCTGAGTTTGCCGAGGCTCAGTCGCAACTTGATGAAATTTCGGTTCAGTGGCAGAAAGAAATCGAAACTAAATTCGCTGAGGTTGATAAAATGTACAAAGATTACCAAACCCAGGCCGTCCTTCTTCCCGATGACATGAAGAAGAAAAAGGAACAGGAAATTGTTGATAAGGAAAAGGATGCCAAAAATCTGCAACGTACCCGTTTTGGCAAGGATGGTGATTTGTTTAAAAAGCGACAGGAACTTGTAAAGCCAATCCAGGAGAAAATTTACAACGCAATTCAGGAACTCTCAACAAGTAATAATTATGCTGTTGTGTTTGACAAAGGGGGCAGCCTGACCATGATGTACGCCAATCCCAAGTATGATATCAGCGATGATGTTCTTGATAATCTCGGAGCAAATCTGAATAACAGGAAGGGGAAGGGTAAAACAGGTGGAACACCCCCTTCGGGTTCAAAAACGGGCGGTACTAATGATTCGCCACCTGCTGGCTCCAAATCAGGCGGATATAATGAGGCACCTCCTTCAGGAGGCCAGGAACCAAGTGAGCCTAAAAAATAAAAAAAATGTTTACTTTTGCATCACCAAATCCTAGTATAAACCATTTAATTATTGAAAATGAAAAAATTAGCTAAGTTCTTTGCCGCAGTTGCATTAATCGTTGGTTGTTCTTTCGCATCACAGGCGCAAAATCCGGTCAAGATTGGATACATTGATTTCAATACACTTCTGGCCGCAATGCCAGGTATTGATTCGGTAAAGATCAAACTTCAGAATTATCAGAAAACACTTACAGATCAGATGGATGCCATGAAGGCTGAATTTGAAAGCAAGTATCAGGATTATCAATCCCAGGCAGCGAGCATGTCTGATCTGATCAAACAAACTAAGGAGAAGGAATTGTCTGATCTTCAGGGACGTATAGATGCATTTCAACAAAAAGCCAGCCAGGATTTACAGGCTAAACAGCAAGAATTAGTGGCACCTTTTATTGAGAAGGCAAAAGTGGCCATTAAAGATGTCGCAAAGGAAAACAAATTCACCTTTATTTTAAATTCAATCGAAGATGTTGTTATCTACAAAGATGAAGCTGATGATGTTATGGCCCTTGTAAAGAAAAAACTGGCCATTCAGTAAGGCAGAAAAAATGAATTGAGAAACCGGTATTTTATTGAAATACCGGTTTTTTAATGCCTGCGCTCAATCAACTCATGGCCGACATAATCACTTTTTTCTTTATCGGTGCTGAACCTGGATTTTAGAAAATCGGGGAAAAAGAAAAGACGAAGGATGAAAAATAAAATGAATAATTTGATTAGAATTATAGCCCAAAGATTCCTACCAACGGTCATCCTTCGAAAACCATCCAGATAGAAGTTCCAAATTTGTTTAAGCAGATTCAATTTTGCAATTTGTTTTTACATTTTGCAGTTCGATCTTTTATTTTACCAACTTCCACCTGCACCGCCACGCCTGAACTGAAATCGTTCCACGACCCGCTATGTCCGCGTCCCATCGAGCCAAGCAACCCTAAAGCAGCCCAGAATGGGAGACTCTTGCCAACTGAGGTGCCACGTCCATGGCTGCCCCTTATCAGCATGAATACAATACCAATAATGATGAGCGGGATCAGCAAACCGTAGGGACTTGATTTTTTCTTTGCCCTTTTGTTGTATTGATCTGCAGTGTATTCGCCTTTTGCGAGAGAGATCATGGTCGAAGTGGCAGATTCAATTCCGGCATAATAATTTCCTTTACTGAAATTAGGAATCATCTCATTTTCTACAATTCGCTTTGCCAACGCATCCGGAATAGCTCCTTCAAGACCATAACCGGTTTGAATGCAGGTCTCACCTTTTTCATTGGGATATTTTGGTTTTACAAGAACCACAGCTCCATTGTTCTTCCCTTTTTGCCCAACACCCCACTTTTCACCAATCAACCGGGCAAATTCAAATTTGTCGTA
>JAPLDG010000322.1 GCA_026391845.1 Bacteroidota bacterium
AAAGAGTAAAATGGCGTGAAACTCCCGGTGGACACACCGTATAAGGTACATCTGATCTTCATGACCATGATGATAATCCTAATCGGAATCCTGCCATTTTTGGTTATCGGACTGCTTTAAACGTGAATTCAAAGGATGAAATGTTTTCGCATGAACAAGATCCCGACACTTTATCTGATAATTCTTTTCATTTTCTCTTCCCAGGCTTCATCTTCAGCCGCGACTTCTGATCCACAACCAGACTCAGCGCTGAATTTATCTTCCAGCTACGAGCAGTTGTCATCCCGGACCAAAGTACTGGTTGCACAGGAATTTATCAACAGCAGGGTGGAATTTAATGCCCATCAGGCTGTTATACAGCAGAGCCAGACATTTGTCCTGATTAAAAACGAGATTGAAAAGGCACGTAATTTTCTCAGGCAGGGATATTCCTACCGGGCAATTAAGGAAGAAATTGACCGGCTGACTGAATGGAAAAACATGGCTTGTGAAGGCGTTGTTACCAACAAAGATAAAGTACAAACAGTCAGGAACCTGACCACCACCTCCATCCTGTTAAAAGAGTTGCTGAACAGGACCAACAGCCGCCTGCAGCAGATTACGGACTACCAAAAAACACTGGGGCAGTTTCAATACAACCTTGACTCCCTGCTCATGGACAGTGTTCTTTACTGCGTTCCCAACGACTCTGTTTCGCTGATACGTTATTTTCAAAGGCTGATGCTATTAAACAAAGACTATAAACCAGTCAACGACCCTTTGAGAGTTGCGTTAGACAGCATCGAAAATCTTGAGATTAAGGTCAGCATGATCAAATTCAGCCTTGAGTCGGACATTGCCGAAACCGAATCCCAGCGAAAAGCCTTGTTTGAAAAAATCGGGATCATTGAAACCGGAACATTGGGGAAGGGTATCCCCGGGGACCAGTCGGTCGGAGATGTTCTTGCTTTCTCCCTGAAAAAGGCAGAGCTGGTTTTATGGTTTTACGCAGTCAACCATCTCATTTCCATTATTCTGATGTTTTTGTTTATATTCGGGATTGCCTTTTATCTGATTATGCTGGGTCGAAAAGCCCGGGTTGACCATCTCCGGGAGACAAGTGAGCACGATGTCCATGTGTTATCCCATCCTATTGCTTCCGCGACGCTTATGGTCATCACGGTCTTCCAGTTCTTTTTACCGCTTCCTCCCTTTGTTTTCAGTGGATTGCTATGGATCATCTGCGGCATCGCCGTATCGGTGATTATACGGAAATCGGTCACACCGTTGCGGTTTAGCTCATGGCTGCTTTTCTTTTTCTTGTTCCTGATAGGTTTTGCCGGCAACCTGTTGCTTCGTCAATCGGTTTTTGAGCGATGGACGATGCTGGTTTTCATGCTTTCCGGATTGGCCGCCGGACTCTTTTTCCTCGTAAAACTCAACAAGCAGGAAATCAAAGAAAACCTGATCCTGATCTTTATCGGGTTGATGATTGTTTGTGAAATCCTGGCCATTATCAACTACCTGTCTGAAGGTTACAACCAGGCCAAAACCTTTATGGTAAGCGGGGTTTTTATCGTTATTGTCTCCTATTTTCTTTTTTGGACAGCCCGTCTGGGAAACAACACCCTCCGGATGTCTCTTTATTTTCTGAAAGGTCCTGATGACGAACACCCTGCAGGTTTCAAAGAGAAATCCGGGAAGAGTTGGCCGCTCTGGTTTTATCTTTTGTTTTTCATTGGATGTTTCATTCTCATCAGCCGCAATTTTTACTTTTATCAGACCATTTTTGAACCCTTGAGTGAAGCGCTCATCGCTGCGCGGACAATCGGGGCATTCACGTTTACCTACCAAAGCATCATTGTCTTTTTCGGGGTTTTGATTTTGTCGGGAATCATCTCGCAGGTGGTTTCGTTCCTTGCATCGGATACCACCGCTGTTCACGGCAAACCGGCATCCGGCGGTGTTGGAAGCTGGCTGCTCCTGATCCGCATCGCCATCATCACCACGGGCGTCATGCTTGCCTTTGTCTCTGCAGGGATCCCGATGGATAAATTTGCCATCATTATCGGTGCGTTAAGTGTTGGCATCGGTTTCGGTCTTCAAACTTTGATCAACAATCTGGTAAGCGGATTGATCATCGCCTTTGAAAAGCCGGTCAATGTGGGCGACATCGTTGAGATTACCGGCCAGATCGGGAAAATGAAATCAATCGGGATCAGGAGCAGTGTCGTAACCACCTGGGATGGCGCCAATGTCATCATTCCCAACGGCGACCTGCTCAACCAGCACCTCGTGAACTGGACAATGGGCAGCAGCCGGCGCCGCTTCGACCTTACATTGGGTGTTGCCTACGGTACCGATCTCGGAAAAACCAAACAGCTATTGCTCGATCTGATGCTGACAGATCCGCGGATATTGAAAAACCCGGAACCGATCGTACTGGCGCTCGATTTCAACAGCAGTTCAGTTGACCTGATCCTGAAATTCTGGGTGTCACATTTTGCAATCGGTTTCGATGTAAAGAGCGATCTTATCGTAGCAGTTGACAAGCTCTTCAAAGAGCACGGGGTCGTAATCCCTTTTCCACAGCAGGATGTCTATGTACGGTCATCTGCCAGCCTTCCTGAAAAAGAGGCGGATGAAAGTCTTTAAAATCGAATGTTATCCTTTGATACACGCTCGCTATCCCAGCCGTTCCGGATTTGCTGTGAGAAAACTCTTCCATCCCGTAAACTTCTTTCCTGTTTCGGGTCTTCCGTTCTGGAAATAGTGACAAACCGCAGCAGCAAGACCGTCGGTGGCATCCATGGTCTCAGGATTTTCTGTGATCTGAAGGAGGTGCATCAGCATGGCAGCCACCTGCTCTTTGGAAGCAGCCCCTTTTCCGGTGATGGATTGTTTGATTTTTCGCGGCGAATATTCAAAAATCGGGAGTGATCGTGAGAGGGCTGCCGCAATGGCGACCCCCTGGGCCCGGCCAAGCTTTAACATTGACTGGACATTCTTTCCGAAAAATGGTGCTTCGATGGATAATTCGTCGGGGTGATATTGCTCAATCAACGAGATCATGCGCTCAAAAATAATTTTCAGCCGCAACGGATGGTCATCGTATTTGCTTAATTTTAGCACGCCCAAAGCGAGCATGCTCAATTTGTTTCCGGTAACGCTGATAACACCGTAGCCCATGATGGTTGTTCCCGGGTCAATTCCTAAAATAATGCGCTCGACGGCCATAATGAAGATGAAAAACGTGTCAAAAGTACAGAAAATAATGAACCTGCTGATCCAGCTGGGGATTTTTCTCGTGACCTGTTTCTTCATCTATCATCAGGTGTTTCAGAAATCAAACCTGGCAGGCATCTTTGCGACCATTGAACATGACCTGACTATGCCCGGGTTCAGGACCGGATTACTGCTTGTTTTATTGATGATGTGTGTTAACTGGAGTATCGAAGCATATAAATGGAGATTCCTGATTGAAAAAGTGGAAACGATCGGGTTTTTTAAAGCGCTCCAGGCAGTAATGACCGGCATCAGCATCAGCTCGTTCATCCCAAACCGGGTTGGAGAGTATTTCGGGAGGGTATTCATCCTCAAAACGGCAAGCCGGATTGAAAGCATCCTCATCACGGTTGTCGGAAGTGTCAGCCAGCTTCTGATCACGGTGCTCGCGGGTTCTATCGCCCTGCTGATCTTCATCCCGAAATATCTTCCGGATACCGGGTTTAGTCATGGATACCTTTACTATTGCCTGATCATGCTTGTGATGACCCTCGATGTTTTACTGCTTGCATTGTTTTTCAAACTCTCTTTCCTGACAACCCTGAAGGAGCGGATTCTGCAAAACGGGTTCATCCGTTTGCAAAAATTTTTCCGGGTTTTCGCTTTTTATCACAACCGTGAAATAGCCATAGTTTTATTGCTGAGTTTTACGCGTTACCTTGTTTTCTCTACACAGTTTTACCTTCTGCTTGTGTTGTTTGAGGTCACACTTCCGTATCGGGATGCGTTGGTTTTAATCGCATTGATCTACCTGATCATGGCGATCATTCCTACCATAGCGCTCACTGAACTGGGCATACGGGGATCTGTGGCGCTCTACGTTTTCGGACTCTATTCCGGCTCATTGCTTCCTGCTTCGGGAAACAGCAACATTGGGATTTTTGCCGCATCAACCCTGTTGTGGATGATCAATCTTGGGATACCTGCCCTGATCGGAACAGTGTTTATCTTTCGGCTGCAATTTTTCAGAAAAACGACCGATTGATGGATTTTTCGCTAACCTTTGGAATGCTGCTTTTATTTATGGTGACAACCTATGGTTGCATCATCCTTGCTTGTACCATCGGGTTGATCAAAATTTTGAAATTTCAGCGGGTTCAATATTCCCGGCACCCCGGATTTGTTTCTGTCATCATACCCGTTCGCAATGAAGAGGGGAATATCCTCCGGATACTGGAAGAGATGCATGGTCAGGATTTTCCCGCAGATTGCATGGAGGTGATTGTGGCCGATGATTGCTCTGAAGATGCAACCATGGCATTGGTCAACCGATTTGCCGGCATGCATCCTGATTTTCCACTGGCGCTGTTGCCTGCCATCCGGTCTGAAATAAGCAAACCCGGCAAAAAGAGTGCGATTGAAAGGGCTGTCAGGCAAGCCAGAGGAGATGTCCTCCTGCTGACGGATGCAGATACCAGTCGGGGGAGCGGTTGGATATCCTCCATGGTTTCCTGTTTCGGATCATCTGAAATTCAGATGGTTCTGGGGCCAGTGTATTTTTGCAATGAGAAAAACATGTTGCAGAAAATCCAATCGCTCGAGTTTCTTGGATTGATGGGAACCACCGCTGGCAGCGCAGCCCTTGGCTATCCCGTGATGTGCAACGGTGCAAACCTCGCATACCGGCGCCAGGCATTTTTACAAACAGGCGGTTTTGGAGAAAACCTCAAGTACAGTTCCGGAGATGACCAGTTTATGATGAGTTCGATCAGGGAGTATTTTGGGAAAAAGGCGCTGCTTTTCAACATGGATCCGCAGTCGAAGGTGAGCACCGGGGCCGAAGCGTCGCTGCGTGGATTTCTCAACCAGCGGATCCGATGGGTATCCAAGAGCAGGGGTTACCGGGATCCGGTTGTCATACTTGTGGGGGGCATCACATACTTAACCCATTTTTTCCTGCTTGCCGGGCTGGTGGCTGGTGTGTTCTTTCCGGAACTTCTTTCCATTTCCCTGTTGCTCTGGCTGGTAAAAATCCTGCTGGAATATCCCATGGGGTGGATCATGAACCGCTTTTTCAAAAAAAAGGGACTGAGCGGGTTTTACTTTACCGCACAAGTGTTTCAGCTGATCTATTTACCGCTTGCGGGTGCATTGGGGATGTTTCTTCCATACCGGTGGAAGGGAAGGCGGGGCTGATCCGGTTATTCCCGGGCGCCAATCAGCGCTTCAGCCAACGCAAAATCCAGGGGATGGGTGATCTTTATATTTGCCGGGTCGCCATCAATCAGGTTTATTGTTTCACCCACGCTTTCTGCTACGGTGGCATCATCGGTAAACAGTTCCCGGAATGCCTGGCCGTAGGCGTTTTTGATTGTTGCGGTTTGGAAAACCTGGGGTGTCTGTACCACACGAAGTAGCGAGCGATCCACCGGGCTGGCACCCTCACGCTTAAGCGTGAGGTTGGTCAGGATACGGACCGACTCACTGAAAGGGATCACCGGTATGCAGTTCCCGAGATGTGCAGCAGTTTGAAAAGCTCTTTGGATAAGTTCTTCAGAAATGAGTGGCCTTGCGCCATCATGAACCCCTGTTAATCCATCGTCCCCAATGGCCGAAAGTGCATTTTGAACTGAATGAAACCGGGTTTCTCCGCCGGCAACCAGTTGATGGGGCAATGTGAAGGAGTGTTGCGCACAAAGTTTTTCCCAGGCGGAAAACTGACCGCCAGGCAAAGCAAGAACAATGAAAATACCAGGGATGGCGCGGGTAAAAGCTTCGAGGCTGTAAAACAGAAGGGGTTTTCCTTTCAGCAGGAGAAATTGTTTTGGGATGCCTGCATTCATGCGGGTTCCCATACCGCCAGCCACAATGATCGCCGAATTTTTCAACAAGTGGAAATTGGCTTAAATGATCAGCATCGGGTTGCCGTAGGTAAAGAATTTATATTTCTTATCGATGGCAACTTCGTATGCTTTCATGAGGAGGTCGTACCCTGCGAAGGCAGCCACCATCATCATCATGGGCGATTGCGACATGTGAAGGTTGGTGATCATGGCATTGGCAATGCTGAATTCATAGGGGGGGAAGATGAACTTGTTGGTCCAGCCGCGATAGGGTTTAAGATTGCCCGACACAGTTACCGATGATTCGATGGCCTTCATGGTGGTGGTGCCCACTGCTACGATCCGGCCTCTGTTGGCCATGGCACGGTTCACGATTTCGGCTGCTTCGGGTTCGATGATCATCTCCTCCGAATCCATTTTGTGCTTGGTTAAATCTTCCACATCGATGGTGCGGAAGTTGCCCAGGCCTAAATGCAAAGTGATTTCGGCGAAAGAAACACCCTGTAATTCAAGACGTTTCATGATTTCACGGCTGAAATGCATCCCCGCTGTCGGGGCGGCAACAGCGCCTTCATGCTTGGCAAAGATGGTTTGATACCGCTCTTCATCCTCGCTGGTGGCCTGACGGTTATGGATTTTCGGCAACGGGGTTTCACCCAGCCGCTGGATGGTTTTTTTAAACTCTTCGTAAGGTCCGTCAAACAGGAAGCGGATGGTGCGTCCACGGGAGGTGGTGTTGTCAATCACCTCTGCCACCAAAGCCTCATCGTCGCCGAAATATAATTTATTGCCGATCCTTATTTTTCGGGCAGGATCAACCAATACATCCCACAGGCGCGATTCACGGTTCAGTTCCCGCAGAAGAAATACTTCGATTTTTGCCCCGGTT
The DNA here is from genome assembly GCA_026391845.1 of Bacteroidota bacterium. Taxonomy (GTDB): domain Bacteria; phylum Bacteroidota; class Bacteroidia; order Bacteroidales; family FEN-979; genus CAIVAT01. The sequence continues at coordinate 6,937 of JAPLDG010000322.1, forward strand.
TTTTCTTTTTCACCATAGAGACGGGCCGGAAACACTTTGGTGTTGTTGATGATGAAGACATCGCCATCGCCAAAATAGTTGAGGAGATCTTTAAATTGCGCATGCTCAATGGTTTGTGTTTTACGATCAAGCACCAGCATGGGAACCTCGTCACG
>JAPLDG010000057.1 GCA_026391845.1 Bacteroidota bacterium
CTTGCCATTGAATTGAAAGATCAAATGACGGTTCAAAGGATGCATGAACGTGAAAACTTCCTGGTCGAACTTGCATTTAAAAAATTGCGGAATATCCCGAAAATCCATATTCTTGCAGACCTCATCACAAACCGTTTGGGAATCATCTCGTTTTACACCGAATCAATACACTATAACCTGATTGTACGGATTCTGAGCGACCGGTTCGGCGTACAGGTAAGGGGAGGCTGTGCATGTGCCGGAACATATGGACACTATCTGCTCAACGTTAGTCACGATAAATCGAAAAAAATCACCGACAAGATTAACACCGGAGATCTTTCCGAAAAACCAGGATGGGTAAGGATCTCCCTTCATCCGACGATGAAGGATGAAGAGCTGAACTTCATTCTTGATGCCATTGAAAAAATTGTTGAAAATCATCAGGAATGGGGATCAGATTATACATATGATAAGCATACCAACGAGTTCAGACATAAAAAGGCTTTGCCTCTAAAAACCAGGATCGATTCCTGGTATAACCTCACCATTACCGAAAAATAAATCGCATAAATATCACTTTTTGTCTTATCTTTGCCGGCAGATTAACATTTATTCACCTTAAAATTGTCAGCAATGAAAAAGAACATGGGTTTAATAGACAAGGTAATCAGAATACTGATTGCGGTTGTAGTTATTGCATTATATGTCACCAACATGATATCGGGCGTTTTAGCCATTATCCTTCTGATTTTTGCGGGTGTATTCATCCTCACAAGTTTGATTGGATTCTGCCCGCTTTATCTGCCTTTGGGACTTAATACCGGGAAAAAGGAATAATTTTTCAGTTGACCGCAAGTTTTTCATAATTTCATTGTCTAATGCTTATAACCAATTAATCCAACTCAAAAACAGACAAACTATGAAAACTGCATCCGGAATTTTATTGACCTTTATCATGCTGGTTTTTTTCACGGGCATGACTTTTTCTCAAACCGCTTCAACTACAAACCCTGCTAAAGCTCCGGCCAAATCAGTAACGGCGGCTCCCGGTAAATTTGTTGACACCAGTAAGAGTGGTGTTTGTGATGGCCACGGACCCAAAGGCGACTGCGGCCAGGGTAAAAACTATGTAGATAAAAATGGAGATGGAAAGTGCGATAACTGTGGAACTGCTGGGAAATGCAAAGAATCAGCGAAATGCAGTGGAAAAGGCGCAGGTTGCGGAAGTACTTGCGGAAAAGGACAGGGGAAAGGCAATTGCTGTGGACAGGGTCAACAGCACCGGAACGGCTGTTCAAATCAAGGCGCTGCTCCAGCCTCCAATCCGAAAAAGTAGTAACAACAGCGACAGGGCTGACCAGAAAGGGGAAATCCCCCTTTTTGGTTGGTTTTCTGTTGTTTGATGCAAAGGAATGACTGATCAGGAATTGATTGAGGGAATTCTGCATCGTGATCGCAATGCCTTCCAATGCCTGGTGAATCAGTACCAAAAACAGGTGATCAAAGCAGCTTATCACTTTGTCGGGAACCTGGAAGACGCCGAGGATTTGTCGCAGGAGATTTTTCTTGATGTTATCCGCTCCCTCCCGTCTTTCAATAAATCTTCCTCTCTTTCAACCTGGATCTACCGGATTACCGTCAATAAATCATTAAACATGGTAAAGAAGAAACAGCGAAGGGGAATCATGGTGCGGATCGAATCCCTTTTCCGGCCTCCGGTTGAACATGGATCAACTCATACCACAGAACCTTCTGTTTTACCGGCTGACCTTGAACATCAGGAAAAGCAGTCCCTGCTGCATGCAGCAATCAATCGCTTACCTGAAAATCAACGAATTGCATTTGTTCTGTGCAAGTTTGAGGATCATACCTACAAACAAATAGCCGAAATCATGAAAATCGGATTACCTGCCGTTGAATCGCTTATTCATCGGGCCAAAGTTAATCTGCAACAACATTTGGTACATCATTTTTCAGAATATCAAAAAACATGACCATGGATTGTTCACAGCTTAAGTCCAATATTTTTGCCTACAGCGAGGGTGCTCTTTCTGAAGAGCAATGTCAATCGTTTGAGTCCCATTTGTCGTCATGCATTGTTTGTAAACAGTTGATGACTGAACTCAATCATATAGAGGCAATTATTGAGATGGAAAAAAGCGTTGAACCGAGCCCCTTTGCAGCAACACGCATCTTGCAACGTCTTGAAAACGAATTTGAAGCAACTAAAAAATCGTATTTCCCCGGATTGGTCCGGGTTTTACAACCGGTGGCCATCGCGGGCGCCCTGCTGTGCGGCATTCTCATCGGTTCTTATACAGCTAAAAAGGACAATACCCAGGCAAATCAAGTTGTAAATCCATATGAAAACATTGAATTCCTGAGAACAAACCTCTTTATTTCTGATTTTGCAGATGAAGATACAATGCTGGGATTAAACAAATGACAACATGAACTTTTTTAATAAAAACCGATTGATTTTTTGGGTGCTGATCATACTGGTGGTGATCAATATTTCGGCCCTGATCAGCTTTTTCCTGTTCACAAAAACGGCGGTCCAAACACCCTGTTGCCCCCCGGAGGAACAGCAATGCAATGCTTTCCGCGATGAACTGAACCTCTCCACCGGGCAAACTTTAAAAGTGACTGAAATTAATAAGCGGTACAAGGAATTTGCCGAACCCATTTCCATGGAGATCAAAGGAGCCAGGACGTCCATCCTGACCGAATTGGAAAAAGATGTTCCTGACACAATACGTTTAAATTCACTCACAAACCAACTTGCCTTGCTGCAGTCGAAAATTCAGAGGGAAAATATCACACAGTACCGTGAATTGAAACGTGTTTGCACACCCGAACAGGCCCAGAAGTTATCAGCGCTTTACCGTGATTTGTATGGTTGCCCCATGCAAAACGGGCAAATGAAACACCGCAACCGACATGGACAAGGTGAAAGTAAAAACGAAAAATGCGGCAATCCCTGCGAGGCAGTGCAGAATTAAGATTTAAGACTTCTTAACTTTCTTTTCTTTCTTTACCTTCTTCTCTTTTTTCTGCTTATCGGCCTTGTTCTTTTTACAAGTACACCGATCGTTGCCAAGAATTTTCAATAATTCGAGTTCTTTTTCGTGCAGTTCAATGATATGATCGATTTTCTTCTCAAGCAGATTAGTGTCGGGGAAGAATTGTTTATCGCAGGTATTTGTTTCGATATCCTTTAAAACCTTGAGCATCTGTTCAAGGATGATTTCGCGTTGTTCGGCCATGGTGAAATTATTTATTCAAATA
>JAPLDG010000329.1 GCA_026391845.1 Bacteroidota bacterium
ATCACTCAGGAAGAAATCAATTGAAAAAAAATAGTAATTTTATCATCCCATGTAACCTTTGAAATAGGTGGCCTACTTTGCTCCGGAATCACTGGCCTACTTTACTCCGGAATGAGTGGCCGACTTTGTCCGGAATAGTCAGGATTTTTATTCCCACGATATCAGTAATATCTTAGCCGAATGAGAACTTTGACGATTTTAATAGTGTTCCTGTTCTTGAACACAGGAGTATTGGCGAATGATAGCACGGTTTCTACATATCTTGTGGACACAGTAGTTACCAGTTATCCACAGAAGCATTCGATTCCGATGGACACTCTGAAAAGCAGGTTCGGCAAATTGGCAGAAGTTAGCGGGGAATGCTTTGTGATGGTGAAAGATGGTATGCGGTCGGAAGGAGTAGTCGGCTATATTATAAAACATTTGGATGCTTTTGCTCCGATTATCGTATTCTTTCTACTCTATGTCGTGTGGCGCAAAAGGAAAGAAAAGATATAAGATGAGGTGCTGCAAAATATTTATTTACCTTTTTTCTTACTAATTTTGTTTATATAATGTTGCTTTCGCCTGCCATACTTTTGAATCTCATCATTTAGTGTTTCCTTAATTTCCTCTAAAGTTTCATTTCTCTGCTTCATTTCTTCATATTTCGACAATAGTACCTCAACATTTGGGATAAATTTCAGTCCAACAGATTTAATTTCAGTAGCAAACTCAATAAACTCATCAACGGTTAAATGTTTTTCCTCACGAAGTGGCTTTTCATTAACTTCTTCAGCATTCTCTAATTCTTCGACTAAATATTTATGTATCGTTTTTTCTAAATTCCATGATAACCGAGTTACATCAATATTTTGCAAGTCAACACCAGCATCAACAAGAGGTTTAATATACTCCCAATTTAATTCTACCACATCAACAAGAAATGGATTTTCGAATAAGTTTACAACATCGGTTGCAGTAGTTTCAAAAATTCCAATATCATCGAAAAGTGAAATTAATGTTTGAGGTTTTATCAGTAATTCATCATTAATGCCAATTTTTTTTGCACATCTGACGGCTCTGGTTGATGAAGTAATTAAATAATGAGTTGCGATTAAAATGCCACTCTTTTCATGAGGTGCATTCTCATTTAATGTTTTTACTGACAAATACATTGTCGCATCTGTAGCAGCAATTATTTTGTTTTCCTCTTCCGTACGATATGAAGATTTAAAGGTCTTGACAGTTTCATCGTATATTAAATTAGTCAATTTTACGAGTGTTTCTTGGTCAATAGGCCGTTGAACAACATCGCATAACTCATGAATTTCAAATTTTATTTTGATTTTTTGTTTTATTACTCTGGTTAAAAATTCTAATCTTGAAGACGGTTCATAAAAGTTGTCGAGATACTCTTTGAAATTTTTGTACTTCTTCCCAAATTTAATTATTGAGAAATAATAATCCTTAACGAAGATGTTTTGAACTTTCTCTGCTACAATTAATTCATCAACGTTATTAAATGTATTCTTGAAATAGTTATAATTTCCGAATGAAAATTCAGCATGTTTACAAACTTCCTCAATCACCTCTTGAGGTATTATTATTTGGCAACCCAGTTTTGAAATACTATATAGTAATTTTTGGTAAACTGAACTCTGCGGACAATAATCAGTTATACAAAATAATACAAAATCCGTGTCGAGTAAAAACACTTTGTTTTTAATATTACCTATTTGAAATTCCTTTAGTAATGGGTCAAGACTCATTATTTGAACACCAATAAAGGCCTTGGCCCAATTGGCTAATACCGATGCCTGTTGTGCGGTTGGTAGTTTTAACGTTTCGCCCAGACAATAAACAAGTACATCCCCTAAATCAGGTGGTATACTTTCTTTAGCCACTCTTATTATATCAGTTTCACTTTCAATTTTAAACGCTGGGAAACCCATATTGCCCATATAGTTATAATCCAAACCATAGAGTCGAAAAAATAAACTTAATGCTCTCTTGATATTAAGGGCTACAACTTTTTCAAGTTTTGAATCAACTTTCTTCCCATACCGTATGTTAACTCTATTAACAATATCATTAATAAGTTCAACCGTCTGTGCATTAACTAATTCTACGTGGCCTTGTATTCGTTCAGCAGCAGCCCCAGTCGGTACGTATTTATCCTCCTCAACATGCACAAATTTTAATTTATGAATGCGTTCAACAGATGCAAATATTTGTTCCTGTTGCAAATTCTTATGAAACCGAATACCGAATTCTTTTGCTATTTCTTCAATGCTACATTTTTTAAGATTGACTATTATGGCAAGTACCGTGTTATCAAATATTGATTTTCTGTGGGGGGCTGCATCTCGGTTGAACGTAAATAGTAATGAACACTTCAGGAAGGAAGTGGTCATTTTTTCTTCCGAAGTCTCGGAGAAAATCGTTGCTTTCTCCAATAAATCTTGTACTAATTGAGTCCTAATATCGGGAAAGTATCTCGCCAAAATGTCTCTACGGAGGGACAGATGTTTGATAAAGGTCGTCTTTTCGAACACCTCAAGATTAATCGACTTTGAAAATTCTGTTCTTACTTTATTCCTTATCTCTTGAATGTTGTTAACCGAATGCTTCGTCACTAAGAATAATTCATTGAACACTATTCCGTTGTCACGTAAGTCTTGAATGGTTTTGATTACTTTTCCTTGAACATTCCTTTGTATACTGAACTGAAATACAAGTGTTTTAATTTCTTCATCCATATAGTAAACAACCTCGGCATCAATTCCATCGTCATGAATTCCACCAATCTTTTTTATATGCGGGAATCCTTCAAGCGCCATAATTTCAATTGATAATCGCTCAAATTTCACGAAATCAGTATAATAGTCCAATGCAAGTTCTATGTAATCCATATATCATCATTTATAATCCAAAAGTAAGAAAAAATGGTCAGGTTACATTTTCAGTAATCTAACTTATTCTCGTTTTTTACAATCATTGAAATTAACATGAATCCATATATAGAGTTATATACCTTCCTGACAAATATTAATTTTATAAGATTCTGCATTTACCTGCCTAATATAATAATCGACATCACTGATTGTATAGTGAGGAGTGTTCAAATAACTCAACAAAATCAACCGTTTTGATGATATCACTGATTAACACCAAGTTAGGTGTCTCAGAAGCCTTTGCTACTACCGAAGAATCCTCACCATTTTTGATGGGGATTTCTTTTTTGTGCTCTCCCAAAACCCTTATTTGTTCTGCCTTTGCTCCAAATAGAGTATTGACTTTTGAAGTTAGATATTGCCTGTTTTCGGGATCCACCCAAGTATAAGAACCGAGAGTACAATTCAATTCTGAATTGTGAAAAAGCCCGTCAAATTAATTGGCGGGCTTTTATAGTTCCAGTCTGAAAAAATGATAAGTCCAAGCAAATATAGTATAGAAAGTGGCTTGTATTACAGGTAAGAAAATTTTTTCAAATCAGAGTATTCCACTATGCAGAAATCGAGGTCCTGCCCTTAGGGAACACCTTAGATGGCATTGATTGTTTTTTTACTTTTGGATGTCAGTTATTAACGAATAATCACTTCATTCCATCTGCCTTGTCTTTCCAAGGCACCTCAGGTTTCATGCCTGAAAAATGATTTTTAAATCAGCCTCAATGTTTTTGCGAAATTTTTGGTTTTTAATGGCTCCTTCGGAAACCAGATCGACCTTAACCCCCAATAGTTCTGATAATTCCCGCTCAATACGAACCAACTGAAACAAGGAGATCGTTGTATTCAGGTTGATCAGGAGATCAAGATCGCTGTCTGGCCTGTTTTCCTCCCTCGCGTAAGAACCGAATATCCCGATTTTTGCAGGATTGTAGGCCTTAAGATAATCAACAATGATCTTATATTTTTCAGGATCAAGCATGTATTGCAACAGTTAGAACAAAAATACGACATTTTTGTCAAGGATTCTGATCTTACTCCGGATTCGAAAGTGAAAGATGTAAAACGAAAAGTGCAAGGTGTAATTTTACACTTTGCACTTTGCACTTTAGACTTGATTTTGCTCCCCCTGCTAGACTTGAACTAGCGACCCTCTGATTAACAGTCAGATGCTCTAACCAACTGAGCTAAGGAGGAATTTGGGGTGCAAAAATACAAAAAGTCTTTAACTTTACAAACGATGAGAGAAAAAAATATTATGAACCAATCAATCCTTTTCATTACGCCACCATTTACCCAGCTGAATACGCCCTACCCGGCATCTGCCTGCCTGAAAGGGTTTATGAACACCCAAAATATCCAGTCACACCAGTACGATCTTGGAATTGAAGTGATCCTGGCGCTCTTCTCTCAGCAGGGATTGAGAACTCTTTTTAATGAAATTGATGCCCGGGATGGCGGGCAGCATGAAAAAAAGGGGAGCCGGTACGCTGAAAATATTCAGCGAATGGTGCAGATGCAGGAGGAATATATTGCCACCATTGGTCCTGTGATCAATTTTCTGCAGGGAAGGAGTCCGGAGCTGGCCCACCTGATCTGTAGCGGCCATTGGCTGCCGGAGGGCGACCGCTTTGACCAGGTTACAGATCCTGAGTACAATTTCGGCCACCTGGGGATCCAGGATCAGGCGAAATACCTGGCCACACTCTATCTGGATGACATTTCCGACCTGATCAGGGAAACCGCCGATCCGCATTTTGGCTTCAGCCGGTATGCCGAACACCTGGGAAGTTCAGCCGGATCCTTCGATGACCTGGAGCAGGCGCTGACCGGTCCGGGGAGTTTTATTGACCTGTTTCTCACCCGTCTGCTGGAAGAAAAGATCCTCCGGGATCAGCCAACCCTGGTCGCGATATCAGTTCCTTTCCCGGGAAACCTCTACAGCGCGCTAAAATGCGGGCAATGGATCCGGTTGAACCATCCGGAGATAAAAATTGCGGTGGGCGGGGGTTTTGTCAAAACAGAACTGAGGTCAGTTGCCGATCCGCGCGTTTTTGACTATGTCGATTTCATCACGCTGGATGACGGGGAAACTCCTCTTCTCCACCTGGTCGAATATCTGGATGGACAGCGTACCCTGGAAAACATGAAACGCACCTTTATGCGGCTGAACGGGGAGGTTGTTTTCCTCGACGGATCTTTGGAGCCTGATGTGGCGCATAGCAACAGAGGAACCCCCGATTATTCGGGTTTGCCGCTGGACAAATACCTCTCTGTGATCGAAATGGCCAACCCGATGCACCGCCTGTGGAGCGACGGGCGGTGGAACAAACTGATGCTTGCCCACGGCTGCTACTGGGGCAAATGTACCTTCTGCGATGTCACGCTCGATTACATCAAACGCTATGACCCCGGTAAACCGGCCCTGATCTGCGACCGGATGGAGGCCATCATGCTGCAAACCGGTCATCACGGGTTCCATTTTACAGATGAAGCCGCTCCCCCGGCCTTGCTGCGTGACCTGGCACTTGAAATCCTGCGGCGGAAACTCACCGTGGCATGGTGGACCAATATCCGTTTTGAGATCAGTTTTTCTCGCGATCTGTGCCTCTTGCTTAGGGAGTCGGGCTGCATCGCTGTTTCGGGCGGACTGGAGGTTGCCTCAGACCGCATCCTGAAGATGATCAACAAAGGGGTCACGGTTTCACAGGTTGCACGCGTGGCCGACAATTTCACCAGGGCCGGGATCATGGTTCACGCCTACCTGATGTACGGTTTCCCAACCCAGACAGCCCAGGAAACGGTCGATTCACTTGAGGTGGTGCGCCAGCTGTTTATGCATGGAGCAGTGCAGTCAGCATTCTGGCACCGGTTTGCGATGACGGCCCACAGCCCGGCGGGGCTGGACCCGGAGAAGTTTGGTGTGGAAAGAGCTGATTCCCCGGTCGGCGCATTCGCCAACAACGACCTGGTCTTCACCGACCGGAAAGGTTGCGCCCACGAGACCTTCGGCGAGGGGTTAAAGAAATCGCTCTATAATTATATGCACGACATCGGCTTCGAACTGCCGCTGCAGGAATGGTTCGATTTTCGAATCCCACGCACAACGGTTCCGGGGGATTTCATCCGGAAAATTGTTTCACAACCGTTGCGGGAGAAGCCAGCTCCACATGCAAGGGCTATCTGGCTGGGCGGAATTCCTGAAATTACCTTCCTTTCCCGTCAGAAAAAAGGGAGATCAATTCCTTCGGCGCTGTTGACCATTCAAACGCATCAGAAGCAGGTGACCATTCAGACCGGGGAACAGACCGGGAAATGGCTGATGGATGTTTTTCCTCATCTTATTCCCGGCAGCCATGAACCGCTGACATTCATGCAACTTGAAAGTTGGAACCCGGCTGCCGCCCCTCCCGGTCTTGAAAATATTTGGGATGGACCCGTGATGAAAGCACTGAGGGAGAATGGGTTACTATTTGTGTGAAGCCAGGATTTGCATCGCGATCCTGATCCCGTCTGCAGCGCTGGACACGATCCCCCCTGCATAGCCGCTGCCTTCACCGGCCAGAAAGAGGTTGTCAAACCCGGTGCACAACCCGTTTTTTTCACGCAGAACCTGAATGGGAGAGGAGGTCTTGCTTTCAAGTCCGAGGAGGATCCCGTTTCCATAACCACGCAAACGATGGTCAAAATCCCTGAGCCCTTCGCGCAGTGCGTGGGTCACCACCGCAGGAAGCATGTTGTACAGCGGGGCAGGTTTCAATCCGAGGGGGTAGCTGGTTTCGGGAACAGAACGGGGTTCATTTCCCTGGATGAAATCGCTGATGGTGCAAAAGGGAGCTGTGTAATCCCCGGAATAGGCGAAGAATGAATGTTCCAGATCCTCAAGCCATTGCAGGGCCTCCAGCGCGGTTACCCCGCGCCCTGCCAACTGGTCGGGATGGATGCCCGCAACACACCCTGCATTGGCAAACTGCCCGTTGCGGCGGTAATTGCTCATACCGTTTACGATGTTCACATGGCTGTAGGTAGCGGCCGGAACGACCACTCCCCCGGGACACATGCAAAACGAATAAACCGGGTGTTTTCCGTCGGCCTCAGAGGTGAGCCGGTATTCCGCCGCTTTTACGCCGTCAAGTTTTGCGATGCCCCATTGCGAGCGGTTGATCTCCTCCTGGCGGTGCTCGGCACGGCATCCGATGGCGAAATTCTTGGTCCGGAACTGAACTCCGCGGGCGATCAGCATCCGGTAGGTTTCATAGGCAGAATGTCCGGGGGCCATGATGAAATAATCACCCTCGAGAGATTCACCCCCTGCAATCGCAGCCGCAACCCGTCCGGGTTGAATGACGAGGTCGTCAAGGGTGGTTTCAAACCGGATCTCCCCGCCCGATTGCCGGTACCGGTCCCTCAGGTTTTTGATTACTATGCGAAGGTTGTCGCTGCCCACATGCGGGGAGGACATATACCTGATTTCAGCGGGAGCGCCCGCATCAATGTAGCTGGAAATGAAAAAATCACGTTCTGCGGAGATATGTTTCGAACGCGAGGTGAGCTTTCCATCAGAAAAAGTACCGGCACCTCCTTCGCCAAAAGCGTAATTGGCTGCCGGATTAAATTGTCCTGTCTTTTCAAACTGAATGATGCCCTGCGCACGTTTCGCCACATCGGCTCCCCGCTCGAGAATGACCGTGTCGAAACCGGCTTGCTGTAGCAGGAGCGCTGCAAAAAAGCCTGCCGGTCCGCTGCCGGTGATGATAACGCGTTTATTCCTAGGCTTATAGGGAATATCCAGCGGGGCAGCTTTTTCAGGTTCCTTTCCTCCCAGGGATTTGCTGAACACGGCGATGCGCAGGAGCCAGTGTATGCTGCTCTTCTTCCGCGCATCCAGACTTTTGGTCTCAATTTGCCAGGTAAAATCGGTTAACCGGAGTTCCTTGCCGATCCGGCGCCTGAGTTCTTCATCCGAATAGCCGGAAGGAGCCTTGATCTCGATGATTTTAAATCCCATGGATGCAGTTTTCGGTTTCTGCAAAGTTGAGAAAAATCCATGTGAAATAATCAATCCCGGTCGGGCGGGGGAACGGATCATATACTTTCACCGGTACTTCCTTCGTTATTGTACTGTTCAGAACGTATGCATGCCATTATATTTCCGCTTTTTCTTTCTCCTCATTTTCCTGCAAACACTTGCATTCGGGCAGTCGGGCCCTGTTTTCAGGCAAACTCCCGTTAACCTGATCAGGAAAGGAGCGTATGTTGAAGCCCTTGAATATCTGAACATTGCCATTCAGCAGGAGCGGGGGGCGCCGGAGCTCTATTTTCTCAGAGGATATGCCAAATATGGTCTTGATGATTTCATCGGGGCCGAGCAGGACTATTCCCAATCCATTGAGCTCTCCCCTTACCTGGCCGATGTGTTTACCAACAGAGCCATTGTGCGCAGTCAGCTGCAGAATTTCAAGGGCTCCCTTGAAGATTTTGACAAAGCGTTGGAGATGGATGGTTCCAACGGGGAGATATGGTTTCACCGGGCCCGTACCAACCTGCTCCTGAAGAAATACTACTCCTGCATTGTTGACTGTAACAAGGCGATCCAGCTTCATTGCCAGGGAGAAGGTGTTTATATCATCAGGGCAAGCGCCGAACAGGAGATCAAACGGTACACCGAAGCCATTGAAGACTTAGACATGGCGAGGAAAATTAATCCGCAGAACGGGTATGTGTTTTCTCAACGGGGACTGGTCTGGACAGAGATGAACCAGTCTGATTCGGCCATCCGGGATTTCAGCAGGGCCATTGCGCTCGATACAACAAACACATTTGCCATGTTCAACCGTGCCCTGGCCTGGTTAAAGAAGTCTGAACAGGTTGCCGCATTAAAGGATCTGAACGCCGTGATTCGTATATCTCCTTATAATTCATACGCTTACTACAACCGCGCCATCGTGCTGATCGGTTTGAATGAAAAGCGCGGAGCCATCAATGATTTCAACATCGTGAGCAAACTGGATCCGAAAAACATCACCAGTTATTATTACCGGAGTAAGTTAAAATCGGAGCTTGGCGATTATTCCGGGGCCCTGGAGGATCTGGACAAAACCATTGCGCTGCTGCCAGATTACACGGATGCCTGGTTTGACAGGTATGAAGTGAAAATCAAACTCAGGGATACGAAGGGAGCGCAGGCCGATTACAGGCAGGCGCTGGAACTGACCCGGAAAAATCATCTGGATCCGGATAGTCTGAAGGCCGAGCGGAAAGATTATCTGAAAAGCCTGGTCAAGCTGAGTGGCGATTTCGAGGAGATGAATACTCTGAACAGCAAACTTCAGAATCAATCGGTCGATATTCAGTTAAAGCCCATGTACAGCCTCTTGCTGTGGAAGGCTGATTTCGGTAAGGTAAAACTCTATGACGGGTACAAAAAGGAACACTATTTTACCAACATCCTCACCCTGACGAACGAAACGGGGCTGATCAGTGATTCATTGCTTCGGATTGAACTGCATCGTCAGACACTTCTGATTGATTCTGCCGGGACCAACCCGGATTTCCATTTCCGGAGAGCCATTTCATATTTTCAGATGCGCAATTACGATCGTGCACTGGCCGATCTCAATGCAGCGCTTGGCGCGGATTCCGGTTATATCACAGCCTGGTTCAGCCGGGCCGGTGCGCGGTATGAACTGATTCAGATCCTCAATTCACAGGAGGATTATCAGCAGGAGATCATCCTCGGAAAGAATGCGCCAAAGCTGCAAAACCCAAATTTATCGGCAACATTGGAACACACCTATGAAGCCGTTATCCGGGATCTTGACAAGGTGCTGGCGCTCGATCCGGAATTTTCATTTGCATGGTACAACCGGGGTTATGTCAACAGCAGGATGGGGAATTACCGTGCCGCGATCGGTGATTTTTCAAAAGCCATCACACTCAACAATAATTTTGCGGAAGCTTTTTACAACCGTGGACTGATGAGCATCCTGGTGAGCGAAAATCATCAGGGGTGCCTGGATCTGAGTCGCGCCGGCGAACTTGGGATTACCGATGCGTACAAGGTGATGAAGCGGTATTGTTATAAGTAAAAGGTGACACGTGACACGTGACGGGTGACGAAGAAAGCTGCATTGTTTTCATTGTTTACATTGTTTTCATTGCCTGCATTTATTGGTAAATATTCTTTACCTTTGTCTCCTTCGCGGGACGTTAGCTCAGTCGGTTCAGAGCGCATGCTTCACACGTATGAGGTCACTGGTTCGAATCCAGTACGTCCCACCAGTAAAATCAAGGGTTTTGAAAGGCTGCTTTCAGGACCCTTTTTGTTGTGTGCCGTGCACACTTATAACCTTGAAGGTGCAAGTCCTTTATGGAGGTCGGTAGTTACCAACCATTAGCCAAGAGTAAGGGTGTCCGTTGTG
>JAPLDG010000255.1:0-489 GCA_026391845.1 Bacteroidota bacterium
GGCCCACTCCTTGCGCTCCTTCTCACTCTGCATGATCTTACGAAGCAATGCCTCCGCCACATCCGTGTTCATGTGGAGGAAGTTGTCAAGCTGTTTCTTGACAATATCCATGATAAAATTCCTGATCGTGATGCCATCCGGCTCCAGATGAATTGAGCCGAGTTTGGTTTTTGTCTGCGACTCAAACACCGGATCCTGAACCTTGATGCTCAGCGCTGCTACCAGGGAGGCTTTGATGTCGTTGGTGTCAAAATCTTTCTTGTAAAACTCCCTGATCGTTTTTACCAGCGCTTCACGAAAAGCAGCCTGGTGTGTGCCTCCCTGAGTGGTATGCTGACCATTGACAAATGAATAATACTCCTCACCGTACATTTCACAGTGGGTGAATGCGCATTCGAAATCGCCGTCACGCAAGTGGATGATTGGATAGATGACCGGAGTATCGATGTAACTGTTAAGGAGGTCAAGCAACCCGTTCTGGGCATGAAA
>JAPLDG010000255.1:515-11245 GCA_026391845.1 Bacteroidota bacterium
ACTCCGGAATGTAATGATACTTCCCGAAAATTTCCTCATCCGGTGTGAAGGTAATGATGGTGCCGGCTCTCAGTTCTACCGGCTTTTCAGGATCATCCAACACCACGTCACCCTGGTGGAATTCAACGATGTGGGTTCTGCCTTCGCGGATAGCCTGTACCTTGAAATGGGATGAAAGGGCGTTTACGGCTTTGGACCCGACACCATTCAGCCCGACCGCCTTTTTAAAAACCTTGGAATCATATTTGGCTCCGGTGTTTATCTTTGAAACACAGTCAACTACCTTTCCCAGTGGAATGCCACGGCCATAGTCACGTACACAAACCAGCTGCTCTTTGATGGTTACTTCAATGGTTTTACCATAACCCATCACAAATTCATCAATGGAATTATCAAGAATCTCCTTGATCATCACATAAATGCCATCATCAGGAGAAGAACCGTCACCGAGTTTACCGATATACATTCCCGGACGCAGGCGGATATGCTCACTCCACTCCAGCGATCGGATGCTCTCTTCGGTATAGGTTTCCACGTTGCTCATTGAATCGATCAGGTTTTTATACTTCGACCGGCAAAGGTAATGGAAAGGCCTGTTAATACTATATAAAACCAATATTATTTTCAACTAAGTTATCCACAACTCACAAAAAAAGTGTTACTTTGCACGCTGTTAATTGTTAACACTGATAAAGATATGGCTCTGGTAATAAAAGAATTAAAAGACAGGATCGGTTGGATCACCCTCAATCATGATGCCAAAAGAAATGCTTTGAGCATTGCCTTGCTCACTGAACTGCTGGATGCCCTGAAATCTTTGAAGGAGGAGAAAGCCAGGGTTGTCATCATCAGAGCCAATAGCGGAATGAAGGTATGGTCGTCGGGCTTTTTCATCGATGAACTTCCGCGCGACGGGAGCGATCCGCTGGCATATGACAATCCGTTGCAAAAGGTGATCCGCACGATCCAGAGCATACCTGTTCCGGTGATTGCCATGGCGGAAGGCAGCATTTGGGGAGGCGCATGCAACATCGCGTTTGTTTGCGACATGGTTATCGGAACCAAAGATACCTGCCTGGCCATCACGCCGGCGAAAATCGGTGTTCCGTATAACACCTCGGGCATATTGCAATTCCTTGATATCATTGGTTCTCACATCGTGAAAGAGATGTTTTTCACGGCAGAACCAATCAGTGCGCAAAAGGCCTTTGGCCTCGGGATCATCAACCACCTTGTCGATGCCGGCGACCTGGAGAATTTCACCATCCGGCTTGCCAATAAAATCATTGCCAACTCACCACTCAGTATCCAGGTAATTAAAGAACAGCTTAATATCCTTGGAAATGCACTTCCCATGACGCCTCAAACCTTCGAACACATCGACATGCTTCGCCGCATTGCCGGTACCAGCGATGACTACCTCGAGGGGATCAAGGCATTTTATGAGAAAAGGAGCCCGGAATTCAAGGGCGAGTAATCGCAACTTGACACGCGTCACGTGTCACGTGTCACGACTTTCCTGACTTCCAGCATCAACATTCTGACCTCACTCCGGGTCAGCATAAAATCCCGCAAGCCCAGTCTGGTCATCCGTGAGAAAACGATGAATTGATAGAGTGTAAGCAAGGAGTATGAGATCGTTGCGGTTATCCCCGCCCCCATTAGTCCGTATTTGGGAATGAGCAGCAGTCCGAATCCGACCGTAAATACCAGACCGATGCCAGAGCTGATGGTGTTGTGGAACGGTTTATTGATGGCTGAAAAGAAGCCGCTGAAGATCATGGAAACGCTTAAGGTCACAATGCCTATCGCAAGGGATGCTATCACCATTTTGATATCACCGAATTTTGCTGTAAAAATCGCCGTGAACACAAATTCTGGCACAGCCAGCAACAGTAACATTCCCAGACCGGTAACCATCCAGGTAATTTTTGCCAGCGTAAGTGTGAGTTTTACACTGTAATCATAATTCATTTCGTTTGAAAGCCTTGAATATTGCACCGTGGCGATGCTGCGGCTGATCAGCCACATCCCCTCTGCGAGTTGCATGCCAAGTGAAAGAACACCAACCGCTCCCCTCCCGATATAAAAATCAACGAACTTCAGACTGAGCCGGTAATTCATGGTTTGGAAAATATTGGCAACCTGTACAAAGGTTCCAAAACGCAGAATCTCCATGAGCAGTTCTTTCATGTTGGTCAGGGGAACCTTTTTAAAGGAGGGATACAACAACACAAGTCCGGCTGCCATTGCAAGAGAATAAGAGATGAATAACGGCCAGTAATAGGCCATAACATCATTCAGCCTGATGCCAAACAACATAAACAACAGGACGATAAACAGGACGACAACCTGCGCAAGACTGATGAGATTGAATGATCTTACCTTTTCCAGGCCCAGAAGGAGCATGTAATTGGCAGAAGCAAATGACATGACCAATGCGAGGAACATTACCGGCAGGAAATATCCGGCAGGAATGATCTCCAGCACAGGAACCAGGAAGCCCAGCAGTTGAAGTAAAAATGTTGTCAATATGGCGACTGCAAACGACCATAAATATGCCGGAATGAACAATTTATAAATTCCTGTCCTGGGGGTTAAATAAATCAGGGCGGCACCTGAAACAAAATTGGTGAAGAGTTGAATGATCGTTACGGATAAGATAATCAGACTGATGGTTCCCAGGTTTTCGGGTCCGAGGTAATTTGCATTCAGGGTCCAGGTGATCAATGCCAGCAATGCCGTCAATACACGTGTTCCAATGGTTCCGATGATTTTTTTAAACATTTCCGGAACCCTTTCTGCTAAGTTTCTTCCAGAGCTGCAAGATAAAAAAATGACCATTCAACTTGTAACGTTTCCCATCCAGGAGGGTCATGTTTCCAACCGATGATAATGTATGCAGTCCACGGCCATATCTGCTGTCAGGGACCGGCTCAACGAAGCTGATGGTTTCTTCGGAAAACTCATCGGGGGTAAGCCGTAAAACTCTGTTAATTGCAACCCTGCCACCATAGGTTAACGAGCAATCCTGCGCCGGACGGTAAAGCGCCTGGTCATGGATGAAGGGGGTGCCGGCAGGACGTGCCGACCGGATGTCTGTTTTCACGGGATTGCAGCGGTGAGAGATAAATTCACCGTTCAATGTCTTTGAATGGTATGCAAAAAGTTGTGTATTTGAATGTTCCCGGTCGGTAAAAAACAACCACCAAAGATCATGGTAAAAAAACATGGTCGGGTCAACAGCACGGACATCAGATAGCAGCACCCGGTCTTTGACAAACTCACCGCCCGGAAGTTCACGGCGAAACAGTGTGATGTTGGACGACTGGTAAGATTCAGGAATACAATATATTGTGTTATTATGCTCAAAAACATAGGGATATGAAAGATGGGGAATCTCATTTTTCACCTTGTCGGCAGGGATGACCCCTTCAGAGAGGGAAACCATAACCGGACCCGGGTCCCAGACGATTTCGGCGATATCAGCTTTTCGTGTGGAATACCGATAATCCTCTACCAGCATATGCAACTTCCCATTTTCGACAAACCCTGCAGGATCAGCTAAATAACAAGAGTTGGCTGGTTCAGGGAGCCAGGCTACATCAGCATTCCGGATTTTCGCCGGGCCAAGGGCAATTTCATGGATCGGCTTCATGATCATCCCTGCATTCCAAAATTCTGCCGCCAGCATATCCTGGTAATAGAATTTGATTCTGTTTTTGATCAGCAGAAGCAAAAAAAACAGCATCTGACGGTTGTCCGGAACTTTATATACAGCGGCGGTTGTCGGACTGGCGGTTTTTGACACTGGTATTTCTGCGTGATGTAAATCCGCCGGGTTCCTGGCAAACTCATCTGCGACTCTTGCCGGCCAGGCCGCAGAGACCGACAGCAGTTGATTGAGGTTCTCCCGGTATGAATGCATGATCGTTTTAAGATACCCCTTCTGTAAAATAACCCCGCCATCGAGTTTATTTGTCAGCCGCTGCATCACGGCACCGCTCACCGGATCACCCCTGAAAATCTCCCAGAATCCCGGAGGGCCGCCCCTGTATTTCATCTCATCATCATGATGAAATGACCAAATCCCAAAACGGGCAGCGGATAAAATCTCGCCACGGATGATGTTGAAGCCGAATCTGAGAATAAAATCCAGCCGGTAATTCCGGATGGTTTCCAGATCTGCATCCTGAAAATATTCAGAATAACCCTTCTGCTCAACCAGACAATTTAATTTTTCGATACTGTCGGCCTCCTGCTGAAATTCGACCAGCCTCTTTGCATCGGGCTTGAAAATCCGGTTTTCCAGCGAGGTATAAAGCAGGGAACTCCATCTCTTTTTGAGAAGTCTTTTAAAACGTGAGGTTTTGGGAGTCTTGCGCACATCCATGATCATGAGTACGAGCTGGTGACCATGATCCTGAAGTTGATTCAATGCCTCGATCTGCCAACGCTGAAAAACCATTCCGCTGCACATGACTCCAAAACGGAGGGCGGGTAAATTACCGCGGACATGGAACGAAGTAAATTTTTCTTTGTCAATCATACACTTTAACCTCTTTGCGTCTTTGCCGTAAAATATGGCTTACGGGATTGCCAGCCGGGGGTGGACAGGATTTCCCTGTATAGCCCGGTAAGTTGTTGCCCGACAATTTCCCTGGTGTATTTATTCAATATACCTGCCTTAATGGCCTCCTTATCGTACTCCCGGCAGAGGTTCAGCATCTGATAAATTGCATCAGTCATTGCTTTTTCATCACCCGGCGGGACCAGCAAACCGTTCCCTCCATTAATTTCTTCCCGCGCAACACCCACTCCTGTGGCAACGACCGGAATTCCACATGCAAGGCTTTCGATCACCACCGTGCCAAAGGTCTCGTACCGGCTTGACATAACCGAGAAATCGGCTGTATTGAGTATCTCAACAAATTCAACACCCGTTTTAACTCCGGTGAAATGGACAAACGAATCAAGGATCCTCAGATAACCGGCATATTCTTTCATATCCTCCCAGTCGGGGCCAGCTCCAACCATTACACACACAAAATCCTGCCGCAACAGTGACAGCGCTTTTACTGAACGTAAAAATCCGGAAATATTTTTTGACTTGTCCTCAAAACATGAGATGTGGACCATTCTTTTTATTTCCGATTTTTCTGTACCCGAAGATACGATCATCTGCACGGAATCGACAACATTCGGTATCACCCTGAAGTCAGGATTGTTCAGCCCGCAGCGGAGCATGGCAAGACGAAGCGGTTCCGATACCGCCACCACAACTGAAGCTCTTTTCACGACAAAACCCGTGACAAGTTTTCGGAACCATCCCTGATAAGTATTGTTTTCAGGAAAATACCGCGACCAATGTTCTGAAATGATCACGGGAATGTGTTGTTTTCGGGCAGTCTGCCATCCGATAAACCCCATGCGGGTAAGGATATGCGCATGCACCAGCTCGGGGGAAAATTCACGGATGCTATGGAATGCTTTCCTGTGTGCCTGATAAAAACGCCATAAATTCAATGCTTTCCCGGCCAGAGATGATTGGCCTTCACTGACTTTGAAATACACCCTCAATACCCGGACTTCATTTTCTTCACTGAATTCAACCTCCATTTTATTGGGGCAGTGCGGATCGGGATGCACATATATCAGCGCCACATCGCAAAAAGGTGTGATCGCCTCCGCCTGCCGCTGAATGAATAAACCGGGCATGGGGTCGTAACGGTTAGGATACCATTTGGGCAAAAAAAGAACCCTGATCTTTCGTTCCACGTTCATCGATATTAAGCGTACTTTCCTGAGAATAAAGACTCTATGATCTGAATGGCATTTTCCAGACGAACTGAACCGGCCCCACGAACCACCCTGAATGAAAACTTCCTGTTTATCAATTCATTCTGATATAAATCAAATAAAAACTGACGATGATCAGGATGTTCACGCAGCGGATCATATTGCCAGGGAAGGTCAATGTCGCATAGCAGATAGAGGTCATAGGTGTGGGTTTCAATGGTTTTCAATATCCATGGATCACAACGGTTGTATTTTACTTCGCTCCAGATTTTTGTCACCAGCAGTTCGGTGTCGCAGAACAGGTATTTGTCTGCCTGCGCCAGAAGTGAAGTTTCTGCCAATAACTGACCTTGCGCAATCAACAGAATATCATGCTCCTCATAAGGTTTTCCAAGTAATTCGAGGTATTGACGGGCATATTCAGGCACCCATACGGTTCGGTAGTGCGCTGCAAGTTGTTCAGCCAGCATCGATTTTCCTGTGGATTCAGGCCCGGTAACGGCAATTCTAGTGATCATGGGGTCAGCTTCGTTCTCCATTCCCTGAACCCGAGAATTGCAATGATGGTGAACACCAGGTATTGAAAACTGCTGAAATAAAGGCCTTCCCAGGCACACAGTCCGATCATCACCGTATCGGCAGAGATCCAGAGGATCCAGTTTTCGATCTTTTTCCGCGACAGCAACCACTGGGCTAAGATGTAAACTGCCGTGGTCAGGGCATCCCAGGAGGGAATCCGGCTCGAAGTATAGCGCATAAGGACCATCCGGATAATGATGAAAAACAGGATGATTGCGATGGCATTCAGCCACAACTCCTGTTTAGAACATCTGGTAATCCTGATCCGGTCATCATGGCTGTCTTTCCTGGTCCAGTTATACCAGCCATATACACTCATTATGAAGAAGAACCCGTTAATTCCCGCATTGGCATAAAGCCTGGCAATAAAGAAAATGTAAACATAAATAGCCACATTGATAATCCCAAAAGGGAAAGCCAACACACTCTCCTTTTTCATCATCCATACGCAAATCAAGCCGAATGCAACAGCGATCAGTTCAAGATAACTGGTTTGAAAAGGTCCTAATTGAAGCAATGTCGTCGGATCCATGGGCACAAAGGTAATGTTTATAGGGCAATCAAGGGCCATGAAAGAGTGCAACCTTTTTCCCCGGATGTCGTAAAACCGACTACCTTTGCAGCAGAATCAAGGAATTCCGGCCCTCATGTTCCATCTTGTCCACTATCAACTGCCTTTCATCGTCAACCTTCTTATCCTGTTACTTGCTGCAAAACTTCTTGGAGAACTTGCGGAGCGGTTCAGACAGCCTTCCATGATTGGCGAAGTGATTGCAGGCGTGATTCTTGGTCCTTCTCTGCTCAACATCATTCCCGGCCCGGGAGAAATAAAAGTCATTGCCGAACTCGGGGTATTCATGCTGATTGTTTTGGCAGGCATGGAGATAGAGGTGGAAGAGATCAGAAATTCCATCCGGGGAAGGAACATCTGGATCGCATTGCTTGGCTTCATCATTCCCATGGCAAGTGGAATTGCCATCGGACTGATTTTTCATTTTTCAAACTCATTCACCATTTTCCTTGGGCTTTGTATTGCCATAACCGCTTTGCCGGTAAGTATCCGCATCCTGATGGACCTGGGGAAACTGAAAACCTCCGTGGGGCAGCGGATCATATCCGCAGCCATCTTCAATGACATCGTTGCCTTGCTGATTCTCGGGATCATTCTCGATTTCAATGACGAAACCAAAAACATCCGGGATCTTACATTTTCCATCCTCTTTACAGCCATGAAAGTGGGCATCTTTACCTTCGTCCTGGTGATCGCTTATCGCTTCTTCAAATTTGCCAAACGGAAAGTCAATGTCATCAATCCGAGGATGAACAAATTCCTGCATTACCTGCGGGGAAAAGAGTCGATTTTCGCCATTGTCATCCTTTTCGTTCTGATCTTCTCGAGCATTGCCGAACTGCTTGGGCTTCATTTCGTGGTCGGGGCATTTTTCGGAGCCATCCTGATCCCGAGAAGCATGTTCGCAAACCGAGACTTCGAAAAGGTACAACGCAGTATTTCCGGGATTACCATGGGATTTCTGGCCCCGATTTTTTTTGCAACGATGGGCATTTCATTTAACTTTTCTGCGATGAATGATGGTTTATTGCTGGCGGTAGTGCTATTTGCCTCATTTTTCAGCAAGATCTTCGGCGGATATTTAGGTGGAAGGCTGGCAGGTTTCAGTCACGCTAAGTCGCTCACCCTGGGCCTGGGACTAAATGCCCGTGGAATCATGGAACTGGTGATTGCCAACATTGCCCTTGCAAAAGGATTTATAGATGTTTCCATGTTTTCCATTCTTGTGCTCATGGCCCTGCTTACCACCATATTAACACCATTTTTTCTGAAAGAAGGGTTCAGACTGATTGACAGGAAGAACGGGAAAACGCTCAATACTTATACATAATTTTTAACAATCTCTTGCCAATTGGGATTTTCTTGTTAATTTTCCGCCTCCGTTCCTGAGTATTCGGACAGGGAATTCACTAATGTCTGTAACATGTTTGGTCTCGACACTACCTTTACTATTCTCCTGATATTATGTCTTTTAGCTGCCTCGGCTTTTGAATTCATCAATGGATTTCATGACACGGCCAATGCGGTGGCAACGGTTATTTACACACATTCACTCAAGCCAACCACTGCTGTTATCTGGTCGGGTCTATGGAACTTCATCGGGGTGAATGTCGGCGGTATAGCAGTGGCCATGGGAATTGTCAACCTGTTGCCGGTCGAGCTTCTGGTTGATCAAAACCTGATGCACAGCATATCCATGATATTTGCACTGATCTTCACCGCCATCGTATGGAACCTTGCCACCTGGTACATAGGCATCCCTTGCAGCAGTTCGCATACGCTCCTTGGGTCGATCTTCGGCGTTGGGCTGGCATATTATTTTCTGCCCGGCGTATCAACGTATGCGCTGAACTGGGGGAAGGTGATGGATGTCGGACTTTCATTGCTGATCTCGCCGCTGTTCGGGTTTGGATTCGCGCTGCTGCTGATGTATATTCTTAAAAAGACCGTAAAAAACAAACTGATCTTCAAGGAACCACCCGCCAAAAAAGCTCCTCCCGCATGGATCCGTGGCATTCTGATCCTGACATGCACCAGTGTAAGTTACGCGCACGGCTCAAACGACGGCCAAAAGGGAGTTGGACTGATCATGCTGATTCTCATTGGATTTGCCCCGACATTTTTCGCTATAGACCGAAGTAAAAAGGCAGAAGATCTACTGACAGAAACCAAAAATATTGAATGGACTATCAGAAAGATCGACACCAATTACCTGACTGCAGAGAACAGGAAGAATTTCCATATTATCTCTCAGGACCTTAATCTGATCAAAACCGAACTCACAGGTGTGACCTCCTTTACCAAATTGGAAAAATCGGTCAACTTTAAAATCAGGAAGGCGATTCTGTCGGTTTCAAAAAAATCAGAAAGCATTGTGAAGAACCTGGCCGAATCGTCAAAATCCAGGATAAAACCAGCTGTTTTGGCTGTTTTAACCTCCAATCTTAAAAAATTCAGGGCAAATACCGAATATTCTCCCCGCTGGGTAATCCTCCTGGTTTCCCTCTCTCTCGGACTGGGTACCATGATCGGATGGAAGCGGATCGTTGTCACGATAGGCGAAAAAATCGGCAAGACGCACCTCACCTATGCCCAGGGTGCCAGTGCAGAAATCGTGGCCGCAAGCACAATCGGCGTATCAACCATGTTTGGCTTGCCTGTAAGCACGACCCATGTATTATCATCAGGCATTGCTGGCTCCATGGTGGCAGGTGGCGGCAGACAAAACCTGCGCATGGGAACTGTAAAAAGCATTCTGATCGCCTGGCTTATCACCCTGCCTTTCACAATTATACTCTCAGGATTGCTTTTCTACATCCTGCGCATGGTTTTCAATTAAACACATTTACTGATGCTTGAATTTCTAAAGAATTTCATTGACATAGTTCTTCACATCGATGTACACCTTCAGCAGTGGGTTACCGACTATCGAACGTGGACCTACCTGATTCTGTTTGCCATTATTTTCATGGAGACCGGACTGGTGGTAACTCCGTTTTTACCCGGCGATTCTTTGCTCTTTGCCGCCGGAATGGTCGCCGCATTGAATGGGCATCCGCTTAACATCCTCATCCTGATCCCTTTGTTAATCTTTGCAGCTTTTACGGGAGACAATACCAACTATTTTATAGGCAAACTGCTTGGTCAGACCGTATATGAAAAAAATTATCGTCTGATCCGAAGGGAATACCTGGATAAGACCCATGCTTTTTATGAAAAACATGGAGGCAAGACCCTCATCATCGCCCGGTTCATGCCCATCATCCGTACTTTTGCACCCTTTGTTGCCGGAGTTGGCTCCTCTGGGTTGTATCATTCAGCCTGGCGGGATTTTTTTTCGGGAATATCCCCCTGGTGAAAAACAATTTCACCATTGTCATCTTTGTGATTATCTTTATCTCCTTGTTGCCGATGATCATTGCCATGGTAAAAAACCTGCTGGCAAAGAAGGACGTGCAATAAATTCATCAACAACATGTCAAGCCATATTAACAAGAGCCACACCCAGGCAATATCCGCGGCAGGATTACTGATTACCCTCGGCATCATCTATGGAGATATCGGGACCTCGCCCCTGTACGTCATGAAAGCCATTGTGGGGGGTGCCAGTTCAATTACCGCCCCCTTCATTATGGGTGGTTTGTCCTGCATATTCTGGACCCTGACTCTTCAAACTACCGTCAAATACATCATCATTACGCTCCGGGCCGACAACAATGGTGAAGGCGGGATTTTCTCCCTCTTTGCCCTTATCCGCAAACGTGCCAAATGGGCCTATTTC
>JAPLDG010000255.1:11252-16866 GCA_026391845.1 Bacteroidota bacterium
TGGGCCTATTTCTTTGCCATCATCGGCGGAAGCACCCTCCTTGCCGACGGCGTCATCACCCCTTCCATTACCATTGTTTCTGCCGTAGAAGGCTTAAGCATCGTGAACCCCAGGATACCGGTAATACCCATCGTAATTGTCATTATCACGGGCTTGTTCTTCGTCCAAAAATTCGGAACCAAGGCTGTCGGTGAATTGTTCGGCCCCATCATGTTCGTCTGGTTTGCCATGCTTGGCGTGCTCGGATTTTCCCAGATTATCAAAAGCCCCATGATCCTTTCGGCAATCGATCCGCATTATGCCTATGTGTTTCTCACAAAATATCCCCAGGGATTCCTCCTCATGGGAGCCGTATTTCTGTGCACAACAGGCGCTGAAGCGCTTTACTCCGACCTTGGCCATTGTGGATTGAAGAACATCCGCATCACCTGGGTCTATGTCAAACTTACCTTGCTGCTTAATTATTTTGGCCAGGGCTCCTGGATCATTCTGAATTCCGACAGCATCTATGATTGGACCAACCCGTTCTTTTCCATCATGCCCCACTGGTTCCTGATCATCGGGGTATTGATATCCACTGCTGCAGCCATCATCGCCAGCCAGGCCCTGATCAGTGGCTCTTACACCCTTATCAGCGAAGCCATTTCACTGAATTTCTGGCCAAAGATCAAAATCAATTACCCAACCAATATCAAAGGGCAGATGTACATCTCCAGCATCAACTGGATGCTCTATTTTTCATGCCTGTTCGTTTCTGTTCTTTCAGCGATCCTCTAATATGGAAGCAGCCTATGGCCTTTCGATCACCATCACCATGCTCATGACAACCAGTCTTCTGAGCATCTATCTCTTTTATAAAAAGATCCCGATCTATGTGATCATTGTTTTTTTGCTGGTTTACCTCTCCATTGAAGGCTCATTCCTCATTGCAAATCTGAACAAATTCATGCACGGTGGTTGGTTTACCCTGCTGCTTGGCGGTTTCCTGTTCATGATCATGTATGTTTGGTTTAACGGCCGGAGGATCAAAAACAGCTTTATCGAATTCCTGAGAATTGAGAACTATGTAGATGTGATCAAAGATTTAAGTCAGGATCAAACGGTGGCGAAGTATGCCACCAACCTGGTGTTCCTTACCAAAGCAAACAAAGTGACCGATGTTGAATCGAAAATTATCTATTCGATCCTGAACAAACACCCCAAGCGTGCCGACCTCTACTGGATGCTGCATGTGGACATTCTAGATGAGCCTCATGTGCTGGAATACCAGATTACCCATATCATACCAGGAACCCTGATTAAAGTTGATTTCAAAATCGGATTCAAGGTGCAACCCAGGGTAAACCTCTTTTTCAGGCAGGTTCTCGATGAGTTGAGCCATAATCAGGAGATTGACATTCTCAGCAGGTATGAATCACTTCGGAAACACTATATCAGCGCTGATTTTCGCTTTGTAGTGATCGACAGGATTCAGAATTATGATTTTGATTTCCCTCCGCGGGAGCAATTTGTCATGGACCTGTATGCAGTGTTCAAACGCTTCGGAATCACTGAAGTAAGAGCCCTGGGGCTTGATACCAGTAACGTTACGGTAGAAACGGTGCCACTATATGTTGACAGGGAAATCCCGATTCTGTTGTCGCGAAACGATCTCACCAAGCGAATGGGTTGATCTTAATTCACGATCATTTACTGCTTTCTTGCGATAACTTTTAATGCGGCCGCAACAATATCAGGCACATCAAGTCCGAACTTTTTCAACAACTCCTCGGGCTTTCCACTTTCACCAAACGAGTCATTCACGGCAACCATCTCAACAGGTGCAGGTTGTTCCCTGACCAGGAGTTGCGCGATGCTGTCGCCAAGGCCGCCGTTGCGCATGTGTTCCTCCGCAGTTACGACGCATCCTGTTTTTCTGACTGATGCAAGGATTGCCTCATTATCAAGCGGTTTGATGGTATGAATGTCAATAACTTCCGCCAGAATACCTTGATCTTCAAGGATTTTACACGCCAATAAAGCATTCCAGACCATATGACCGGTGGCAAAAATCGACACATCCGAACCCTCATTGAGCAACAAGGCCTTTCCGATAACGAATGGCTGACCTGCAGGCATGAAATTGGGCCACTTCGGGCGGCCGAACCTCAGGTAAACCGGCCCGGGATAACTCGCGATGGCGATTGTTGCAGCCTTGGTCTGATTAAAGTCACAGGGGTTGATAACCGTCATATTTGGCAGCATTTTCATCATGCCGATATCTTCCAGATTCTGATGGGTAGCTCCGTCTTCGCCCAGCGTCAGACCGGCATGCGAAGCACATATCTTGACATTTTTGTTTGAATAAGCCACCGATTGGCGAATCTGGTCATATACCCTGCCGGTTGAAAAATTGGCAAAAGTGCCTGTGAATGGAATTTTACCTCCGATGGTCAACCCTGCGGCGATTCCAATCATGTTGGCTTCAGCAATTCCAACCTGGATAAAACGATCCGGAAAAGTGGCAGCGAATGCCTCCATCTTAAGCGACCCCGTGAGATCAGCACAAAGAGCAATCACATTCGGGTTGCTCTTGCCAAGTTCAAGCAATGCCTCACCAAACCCTGAACGGGTATCTTTGGAGCCTTGATTTATGTATTCAGTCATGTCAGTTCAGTTATAATTTTAAATTGATTGTCTGGCCCGGTTCAACTTTAAAAGTCTTTTCAAGGGTATAGGACGATTGATTTGAGTATTTCGAGCGGAATACAACCCGGTAGGTTCCCGGCTCCAGGTAAAGCGTTTCCTGTTGCTGCTGGTTATCCCTCAGATTGTACAACCAAACCAGTGAACCCTTATCCTCCAGATACAAACTGCCATAACCATTGGTAGATTTCTGGATCACCGCGATACCCGGAAGCGGTATTTCAACGGTCGTGGTATGATTTTGCGTGATTTCCACATCCTTCACGGTCAGTCTGGGCAGGCAAAGAATTTCAACCTCGTAGGAACCCGTAAGATATTTCTCGAGCTGGTCAAACTGCTGAACATTAATTGTTTCAGGTTCACCCTTTTTCCTGATGATGCAAGGCAGGAACTTTAACGTGCTGTTGCCAAGTGCCTTAAACATAAGATAACCTTGTGGCGCATCGATGCCCACGATGTTGTGTTTTCCCGGTGTCAGCTTGACGGAATCTTTTCGAACAGGAGGAATGGTATGCACCACAATGTCGTAGCTGATCAGCGGATCAATATCAAGAGTATCGGGGAGCCCCTTTGCATTGAACGAATGAATGAAATTATATTTGACCAATCCTGAGAAATTGTCGTAAAAAGTCATGTTGACATTGGTTTCGGTTGGTTTACCGTAAGCATCAATGAGGTTCACCTGAACAGTCGTTGGATTTAATGTTCGTGAAATGATCACATTGAGGGCATTGCGGAATTCCTTTTCGTTGGATGCGTCAAAATAGGTGCCCACACATTCAAACTGCTCTCTGAAATTTTTTCCGATTCCGACAATAAAAGGCTTCAGCGTAATCCCCTTTTTCTGCAAATCAAGTGACACGGCACAAGGATCGCCACCACACTCCTCCAGAACGTCGGTGATCAGGATCACCACATTACGGCAATTGTCACAGGGGGGGAAATCTTTGGGAGCCTGCGAAAGAGCATAGGCAATCGGGGTAGTTCCTTTGGGCGTTGTGGTTTTCAAAGCATGTTTGATCCGGGTGATGTTGTCTTTACCAAAAGGGACCTCCAGATGTGTATCATTGCAATCCTGCGGTGGAAACTGTTTTTGATTGCCATACATGCGCAAAGCCAGCTCAAGATTGGTCTGACTGCGAAGGCTGTCTAATATGTTGGAAAACAGCTTCACGGCTAAGTCGAATTTTGTATCGCTTTGCCACCTACCATACATGCTTTGAGATGCATCAAACACAAATAAAATTCGCGTCGTGGGTTTGGGCTTGCCCTGGTCTTTTAATCCCTGGGAAAAAACCCCGGCTGAAAAAAGCAGGAAAATCATAACTAAAAAACGTGACGCGTGACATGTGACACGTGACACATTAGGAATGCCGAAAGATCTCAATGGTAATTTGTAATTCGTAATTCTCAATTCGTAATTCCTTTTAATAGTCTCCAAGGGTTTCATCCAATTGCGCCAGCGCAGTTTTTGTTTGCTCCTCATTGGGAAAAACACCATGCCACTCGTAGTTGTCCGTCATAAAATCAACGCCATTTCCCATGTGAGTAGTCATGAGGATCATCAAAGGTTTGCCCTGACCGGTGTACCATTGAGCTTTTTTCAGTGTTTCAACCACCTCGGTCATGTCATTGCCATACATGGTCATCACCTGCCAGCCAAAAGCTTCGAATTTTGCCTGCAGGTCGCCCATGGGTAAAACCTTATCATTGGGACCATCAATCTGGACCCCGTTGTAATCAACCACTGCCACCATGTTGTCCACCTTGTTTCCAGCAGCATACATCAATGCTTCCCAGTTTTGACCCTCCTGAAGTTCACCATCACCCATGAGACAATATACGAGGTGTTCATCATGGTTAAGCTTTTTGGCCAGAGCGGCTCCGATCGAAACCGACAATCCCTGTCCCAGAGAACCGGAACTCATGCGGATGCCCGGCAGCCCTTCAGAAGTGGCCGGATGCCCCTGCAACCTGGACCCTAACTTCCGGAATGTTCGCAGTTCACTCACGTCAAAATATCCATAACGGGCTAAAACGCTGTACCATCCTGCAGAAAGATGTCCGTTTGACAGAAAGAAAAGATCCTCTCCCACCCCATCCATGGTGAAATTCTTCTGGTCGGGCTTCATGATTTTAAAATAGAGCGCAACGAGAAAATCGGTGCTGCCGAGGGGACCTCCGGGATGGCCTGATGATGATCCATGGACCATCCGGACGATATCGCGCCTGACTTGTGAAGCAATTTTTTCTAATTCCTGGACTGTAAGCATGACAATAGTTAAAAATTAACAATAAAGATTACGGTAAGCAGTTGTTAAATTACAACGTATAGAGGGCAAAGTTATTACATTAACTCAGGTGGGATAAGACATGTTAATAAAAAAAGAAAAGATTTGGCGATGATCATGTCAGACAGAGGTTGAAAGTTATGAA
The DNA here is from genome assembly GCA_026391845.1 of Bacteroidota bacterium. GTDB lineage: Bacteria > Bacteroidota > Bacteroidia > Bacteroidales > FEN-979 > CAIVAT01. The sequence continues at coordinate 16,374 of JAPLDG010000255.1, forward strand.
TTTTGTGAAATAGTGATACCATCATGAAATATCAGATTCTGCTCAGTTTACTTGCTTTATTCATTTTCACGGCCAAACCTGTCTGCGCGCAGCATTCCGACAAACAATGGATTGATTCGGTATATACCTCCCTGACGATGGAACAGCGCATCGCCCAATTGCTGATCATCCGGGCATACTCGTGGAAAGATTCAACTTATAACGACAGCCTTGTCCACCTGATTTCGAAATACAATGTCGGCGGGGTGTGTTTCTTCAAAGGATCACCTGTCAAACAAGCCATCCTGACCAATCGGTTGCAACAGGAAACCCAAACGCCCCTGCTCATCTCAACAGATGCGGAATGGGGATTGGGTATGCGGCTCGACAGCGCTTTTTCATTCCCGCGCCAGATGGCGCTGGGGGCTATCAGCGATGATTCTCTGATCTATGAGATGGGACAACTGGTTGGAAAAAGTTGCAGGCGGCTCGGTATTCAGATCAATTTTGCGCC
>JAPLDG010000255.1:16889-20337 GCA_026391845.1 Bacteroidota bacterium
ATCCGGTGATCAATTTCAGGTCGTTTGGCGAAAACCGGGAGCGTGTAACACACAAGAGCAGCCTCTACATGAAGGGTATGCAGGATCAGGGTATCATGGCCACAGCCAAACATTTCCCCGGTCACGGAGATACGGATTCCGATTCACACCTTACCCTGCCTGTCATCAATCATTCGCTGCAACGACTGGATTCCATTGAATTATATCCTTTCAGGGCGCTTATACGGGAAGGGGTTCTGGGGGTGATGGTTGCGCATCTATACCTGCCCTGTCTGGATTCTGCAAAAAACACACCGGCAACCTTATCAAAAAATGTGATCACCGGGTTGCTCAAAGAACGACTCGGGTTCAGCGGTTATGTTTTTACCGATGCGCTTGATATGCGTGGAGTGACCAAATATTATAAGCCCGGCGAAATTGAAGTGAAAGCACTGGAAGCCGGAAATGATGTTTTATTATTACCTCAGCATGTGGATGTTGCCATTCAGGGGATTAAAACCGCCATCGACAGCAATTGGTTGTCCGATACCTTGCTGGAAGTAAAGTGTAAACGGATTTTAGCGCTGAAACTGAAACTGGGGCTGAAACATCCTGCCTTGATAAATCTAAATAATCTGATTGAAGATCTCAATCCTCCGGCAGCAGAAACGTTGCGCGAGAAGATGGTTAAAAGCTCCATAACCCTGATAAAAAACGATTTACAACTGATCCCCTTAACCGGACTTGATCATCGTAAACTGGCCGTACTCACCATCGGAGATTCTCTGCCCAACCTTTTTCAGACTACATTGAACCGCTATGACTCATTGGCCGTATTCAATGTTCCCAGGCATTTTGAAAAACGATTTTCCGACAGCATCTTCAACCGTGTAACTGCCTGTGATATCGTGATCATCGCCATCCATGGCATTACCAGCAATGCCTCTGACACTTTCGGACTTACCCGGGACATGATCCGGCTGATCGATACTGTGACCTGGGTGAATCGTTCCATTCTTGCGCTGTTTGGAACTCCCTATTCCCTGGAAAGACTTCCGAATCTCAATAAGACAGAGGCTATCCTGGTGGCATATCAGGATAATCCATCCACCGAAATTGCCGCTGCTGAAGTGATTTTTGGCGGGATTGGTGCGCAAGGAAAGCTTCCGGTATCCTCTGCGACATTTCGTTGTAATGCCGGAGATGATACCGAAAAAACCAGGTTGGAATTTGTTCTGCCGGAGGAGATTGGAATTCCGGGGCATGCCCTCGATGAGATCGACTCCATTGCTGTGCAGGGAATCAATTCCCATGCCTACCCGGGATGTCAGATCCTGCTGGCAAAGAATGGAAAAATATTTTACGAAAAAGCATTCGGCCATCCACGGTATGAAGACACTGCAAAGGTAACGATGCAACACATCTATGACCTGGCCTCCGTCACAAAAATCGTTGCCACCACCCTCGCCATCATGAAGTTATATGACCAGGGAAAGGTAAATCCCAACGACACCCTAGGCAAGTATCTGCCAATATTGAAAGGCAGCAATAAATCCGGCTTGGTTATCCGCGATGTGATGGCACACCAGGCCGGTTTACAGGATTGGATTCCCTTTTACAAAGCGACGATCCTGAACGGGCAACCCGATCCGGCCATCTACCAACCCGTTCAATCACCTGAATTCCCTGCCAGGGTGGCACATAATCTCTATATCCGGGCAGGTTATACCGACACAGTGCTCAATCGGCTCATCGCTTCGCCTATAAGGGCATCCCGTGACTACAAGTACAGCGATCTCGGCTTTTACCTGCTGCGACTTATCGTCGAACAGATCAGCCGCCAGCCTTTCGACCAGTACCTTGATGCAACTTTCTACCGGCCCCTGGGACTTACCAGCATCGGGTTTAAACCCGGTGTTAACAGCCGGCATACCCTCGCTCAACTGATCCCAACCGAATACGACGATGAATTCAGAAAACAGCTCGTGTGGGGCGATGTACACGATCCGGGTGCAGCCATGCTGGGCGGCGTTTCAGGCCATGCCGGACTATTCAGCAATGCGCCCGACCTCGCTGTAATCATGCAGATGCTCCTTCAGGAGGGTTCATATGGCGGGAAACAATACATTTCTCCTGCAACCATCCGCGAATTTACCCGCGTTCAGTTCCCCGGAAAGGGAAACCGCAGAGCGCTCGGATTTGATAAACCAGCGTTGAATCCAAACCTGGATGGGCCAACATGCAAAAGCGCTTCGCGACAAAGTTTTGGACATTCCGGTTTCACCGGCACCTATGTATGGACCGATCCGGCCAACGGTCTGACCTATATTTTCCTGTCAAACCGTGTTTACCCATCGGCAGCAAATCAGAAATTGTCAGAAATGAACATCCGCACACATATTCATCAGGCTGCATATGATGTACTGCAAAGATATCAGATCAAATAGTTATCTTTGCCGATGTATTCAAGCCAATAAACACATGAACCCAACCCTGAAATCAATACTCCTCTGGTTTTTCGCTATAATTATAACCCTGGCAAGCGCCTTCTATCAGAAACTGACCGGCCCCACATACCCGTTGCGGGGTCATGCAGCAGTTGGCGGACAACAGATAAAATACCGTTTAATCAGATCATATGACCTTTCTGACGACGCCAAAGTAACGGTCATGGTTCCCGACACCTCCGTCAGGGGGGAAATCCGGCTGCGCCGCTTCAAGAGCCTTGACAGCTGGCAGATACAACCCATGCAACGCAGTGGCGACACCCTCATCGGGGCGCTCCCCCACCAGCCCCCTGCCGGAAAAGTGATGTATGAAGTTACCCTCGTAAAAGGAGATCAACGTGTATTACTGAACGATCATCCGGCAGTTTTGCGCTATACCGGTTATGTGCCGCGGTACATTTTAATCCCGCATATTTTCTTCATGTTCATGGCCATGCTTTTCTCAACACTTGCAGGCCTTGTGGTCATTTTCAGGGGCAGAAATGCTTATATATATGCCTGGATCACGGTAATTTCAGTGGGTATCGGAGGCCTGATTCTAGGCCCCATCGTGCAAAAATTTGCTTTTGACGCATACTGGACCGGATGGCCCTTCGGACATGACCTGACCGATAACAAATCGCTGGTCGCCTTTATCTTCTGGGTTGTTGCCCTCCTGGCCATGAAAAAGAACCGCGAAAGCAAACTCTGGCCAATTGTGGCATCCATTGTTCTCCTGGTCGTATTCATGATCCCTCATAGCGTTCTTGGTTCAGAAATTGACTTCACCAAAGACCAGAAGATCGAAGGAACGAAATGAACATCACCCATATCATCATCGTTATCACCGCCATCGTTTCTATCCTGGCTATGAACAACGAAGAGTTGTTTTCAAAGTTCAGGTTCAATGCATACGATGTAAAACACAGCAACCAATGGTACCGGTTTTTCACCTATGGATTTCTCCATGCCGGCTATGTCCA
>JAPLDG010000289.1:0-2202 GCA_026391845.1 Bacteroidota bacterium
GTTATTTTTTCAGACACCAGATATTCTGCCAGTTGAATGGCATGATCTGAATAGAGTGGCTGTCTGCCCATACTGGAGCCACAGAAGACGCAAAGGGATTTGATCATTAAATTCTGTATTTTTGTTTTTAAATTTTCATTCAAAGATAATTAGAATTCAATCAAAATATTATATGCTATATCCATTAAAATTCAAACCCATCTTCAAAGAAAAAATCTGGGGTGGTCAGAAGATAAAAACCAGTCTGAACCTTGATTTTTCACCACTGCCAAATTGTGGGGAAGCCTGGGCATTATCGGGGGTTTCAGGCTCCCAGACTGTTGTAGCCAACGGATTCCTGGAAGGAAATGACCTGAATGAGATCCTGGAAATATACATGGATGAACTGGTGGGGGAGCGCGTGTATGAAAAGTACCCTGCCGAGTTTCCGATCCTGATAAAATTCATTGACGCAAACGACTGGCTATCCATTCAGGTCCACCCGGATGATGCACTTGCAGCACGCCGTAACCTCGGAGGCGGAAAAACGGAGATGTGGTACATACTGGATGCTGATCCTGATGCGGAACTGATATCCGGATTCAACCGGACCATGAATCACGCAACTTATCTGGAATATTTCGGTCAAAACCGGTTGAAGGAGATTCTCAATTTCGAAAAGGTGCAGAAGGGCGACTCTTTTTTTATCCCATCCGGCAGAGTGCATGCCCTTGGCCCGGGAATTCTTCTGGCTGAAATACAACAAACTTCGGATACCACATACCGGATTTATGACTGGGATCGCGTCGATGCTGACGGCAAGCCACGCGAACTTCATACCGACCTTGCCCTGGAAGCAATTGATTTCAGCCCGGTTGATTCTTACCGTACAAATTACAAAACGGTTGTAAACAAACCTGCTACCCTGGCCGATTGCCCCTATTTTACAACCAATCTGCTCGACATCAGCCGGGAAACCGGAAAGGACTACAGTTCACTCGACTCTTTTGTGATTTATATCTGCGTGGAAGGAGAGGCAGAAATCAGGACAGGGGATGAAATCGTTTCCCTAACAACCGGCGAAGTGATTTTAATTCCTGCTGTCATAGAACAGGTAAGTATTTTCCCTTTTGTGAAATCTAAAATACTGGAAGTCTATATTTTCTGAATCCTTTTTGTGTTGTTTGAATAAACAGAAATACCTTTTTTATTTCGGAATGTGAAAAAAATCTCTTGAATTTGTTAGGGGATTAATTACCTTTGTGAAAAATAAAACAAAAACCATGAAAACAAAAATTTTACTTTTCACACTGTTTTTAAATTTCAGTTTATTATCGTTCGGACAAACTTTTCTCTGGGAGTCTTTTGATGCCGGACAAATGCCGCCAACAGGCTGGTCCATCAGTGGTTTACCAGCCCAATGGGCGGTCAACAACTCTAACAATGCAGGGGGTACAGCGCCCGAAGCACAGTTTACCTACGTAAGCCAGACAACCATTACACGTGTGATTACACCCATGTGCGATCTTACCGGGCTAAGTTCTGTCAAGGTGTCCTTTAAACACAAATATGAATGGTATGGCAATCCTGCTCCCAAAGTCGGTCTTGCTACCCGCTCCCACAATGGCGCCTGGAACACCGTTTGGGAGAAAACACCTACAGGAAGTATCGGACCTGAACAAATTGATCTGGTTATTTCCAATACCGATGTCGGACAATCGGAATTTCAGATATGCTTCTATCTCAATGGAAATATGTTTAATATGGATTACTGGTATTTAGATAATGTGCTTCTTTTCAATCCTTTAAATGTTGATGCAGGCATCTTCTCTCTGGGAGCAACGCCGGCCTATTTTGCCGATCCTGTTTTAGTAAGGGGAACCATCATGAACGTGGGTCAGACTGCCATCACCGATGCAGAAATTAATTATCGGGTGGATAACGGGCCGGTTTTTACGACTTCAGTCACTGGTTTATCCCTGGCAACCCAGGATATGTTTGATTTTTCATGTGATCAGCTGATGAACGGAGCCATCGGAGCCCATGAGCTGACGGTTTGGCTTAGCAAGGTCAATGGCATTTCGGATAATAATCAGGTTAACGATACCCTCCGGAAAACAGAACATAAAATTTGTTATGTGGTACCGAGAATTCCGCTTTATGAAGAATTCACGAGTTCGACATGTGCTCCTTGCGCCACTTTTAACACTGGTTTCGTTCCAT
>JAPLDG010000289.1:2234-9917 GCA_026391845.1 Bacteroidota bacterium
TACGCTGGTCAAATACCAAATGAGCTGGCCTGCCCCCGGGGATCCTTATTATACTTTAGAAGGGGGAGTAAGAAGGACCTATTATGGAGTGAATGCTGTTCCCGCACTGTTTGTAAATGGCGGAGGGACGGCAACGACCATGCCAGCCGTGAAACAGGCGTTTACCCAGGCCAAACAACAGATCGGAATAATGAAAATAGCCGGATCCAATACACTTAGCGGAAATGTTATGACCATCAATGCTACGGTTCTTCCATTTTCTGATTTCAGTAATGTCAATATCTACATCGTTGTGATGGAAAAAATTACCCATGATAATCATATGTCAAACGGAGAAACCAGTTTTGAACATGTCATGATGAAAATGGTTCCGGATGCAGCGGGTGTCAACACCAACCTGGTTGATCGGATTCCTTTCACAATCAACCAGGTAGTCGATCTGACCGGAACAAACATCGAAGAGTTTACCGATTTGATCGTTGGTATATTTGTTCAGGATAAATCGTCCAAGCAAGTTCTTCAGTCAGCCTACTCTGTTGAAAATGCACAATACAATACGGAAGCCCGTTTGAGCAATATTTAGAGCGGAGCCACAACTGTTCCAGGGATCGTTGGTGTGCCTTTTGACACCAAGGAAACGGTTATTGTAATTCCATCGCTTGAATTGACAGGAACTACCACCATCGATGTTTTTGCTGAGAATCTGACCGACCATCACCTCTATTCGCTGAATTTCCAGTGGGCGGTTGGACAGCAGGAAGTGAAAAATGACAATGTCAGGTTATTCCCTAATCCGACCACCGGAACCATTTACCTTTATGGTGCAGCCCACGCGACTGTTTATATCTATAACGGCCTTGGCAATATGGTTAGTTCCATCGAAAATTTTACCGGCAATACCCTCAACTTATCTTCTCTTTCCAAGGGTGTTTACCTGATGAAGATTGAAAAATCAGACCATTCTGTTTTACAGAAAAAGATTACCATCCTGTAATTTTCAGGGAAGTAGTGTGATACAGAAGAGGTTGTCTCAAAAGCCTGATTACCTTTCTTTTGAGACAACCTCTTTACATAACATATAATTTTTACCTTTGTTGATCAATTAACAGCCAACTGGATGAAAGCACTCCGCATCTTATTGCTCCTCGCCATTATCTCTTCCTATTCATTCGCTCAGGAGAATGTTTTTACGTATAAAAAGCTTCCTTCTGTAAAACTTAAAACCGTCAAGGGCCTTCCTTACTCCTCCGACAGTATTGTCAACAACGGGAAGCCCGTTATCATCAGCTTCTGGGCAACATGGTGCAAGCCTTGTGTGCGTGAACTAACTACGATTGCCGACGTCTATGATGATTGGGTAACAGAAACAGGTGTGAAATTGTATGCCATTTCCGTGGATGATTCCCGTTCAATGACGCTTGTCGGGCCCATGGTCAATGGGAAGGGATGGGATTTTACGGTTTTACTTGATCCCAACAGCGATTTTAAACGTGCCATGAATGTCGGCCCGATCCCGCATACATTCCTTCTCAACGGGAAAGGGGAGGTTGTTTATCAACATACCTCCTTTGCTGAAGGCGATGAGTTGAATCTGATTGAAATGGTTCGAAAGCTCAACCTGGGCGAAGAGATTAAATAGTCCGGAAATTTGTACCTTTTATCACTTAACACCTTAAGACCTTGACTAAAAGAATCTGCTTTTTTATGGGGACAATCAGTATGTTGTTCCTTGTTCCACTGGTTGTCAAATCTCAGGATTTTCTGAAGGGAAGCGAAGTTCACGGCAATATGCAGGCGGATGCCACCTATTATCTTGCCGATCCCAAAACAGGAATCACGGATTCCACACTGGCCGGAGAACTGATCCGGATGAATGCCTTCACCGAAGTTAACTACTCTCTTGGAAATTTTACCGCTGGTTTGCGTTTTGAGGCATATCTGCCGCCGCTTGTTGGATATTCGGCTCAGTACAACGGCGTTGGAGTGCCTTACTGGTATGTTAATTACAAAAATGATTTTATCGATGTCACCGCCGGTAATTTCTATGAACAGTTCGGATATGGAATGATTTTTCGCACCTACCAGGAGTGGACCCTGGGGTATGACAATTCCCTGCGCGGCCTGCGGGTAAAGGTAACGCCAGTCAAAGGGATCACTTTCAAGGGAGTGTATGGGGTTCAACGTTATTATTGGGAGCCATACAAAGATTATAACCGGGGCATTGTGAAGGGATTCGATGCCGATTTTTACCTGAACGATATCTTCAAGAGCCTGAATGATGCCAAGGTAAAACTGACACTTGGAGGCTCCTTTGTAAGTAATTACCAACGGGAAACAATCAAAGACATTCCTTCCGACGGAAAGATTCTCGCGCTGAAACTACCTCAGAATGTTTCCAATTATGGGGGCCGGTTCAATCTGAATATCGGCGATTTCAACATGTTTTCGGAATATGCCCATATCATCAACGATCCTACGGCCATGAATAATTATATCTACAAGAATGGGGATGGGTTATTTACCAATTTATCCTATTCAAAACCGGGTCTGGGTATCTCCCTGATGTCAAAATGGATCGACAACATGAGTTACAAGTCAGACCGTGCATTGACGAATAACATGCTCAATATCAATTATCTTCCGGCAATTACAAAGGAACATTCCTATGCACTTGCAAGCATGTACCCCTATTCAACACAACCGAACGGTGAGGCAGGTATATCCGGGACAGTTACTCTTCATTTCCCGAAGAATTCAACGCTTGGGGGTAAAACCGGATTGTCGGTAACCGGAAATTTTTCTCAGGTTAACGGGCTTAATAAGAAGCAGGTGAGTGATACAACCTACATCGGACAGATCGGAACGTTGGGTTATTCTTCCGGTTTCTGGAGTGTGGGCGATGTGGTCTATTTTCAGGATGCCAATCTGGAAGTGAATAAGAAATTCGGGAAAAAGTGGAAGGGGATTTTTACTTATCTTTATCAGACATACAACAAAGATGTAATTGAAGCGCATGCCCCAGGTGATTATGGAACGATCTATTCTCAAATCGGTATTGCCGACATTGAGTGGAAAATTACTAAAAAGCACACCCTTCGCTGGGAAGTGCAGGGGCTTTGGACAAAACAGGATAAGGGGAACTGGGCTGCCGCTTTGGTTGAATTTACCATTTCGCCTTCGTGGTTTGTGTCAGTAGTGGATCAATTCAACTATGGAAACAGTGTTGCCTCGCAACAATTGAATTACTATACCCTGGGTGCCGGTTATAATTATAATTCCACCCGCATCAGCGTTTCTTACGGAAGACAGCGTGAAGGGATTATATGTGTTGGTGGTGTATGCCGGTATGTACCTGCAACCAATGGACTGACTTTGACCTTTTCAAGCAGTTTTTAATTTACCATGTGAATGGCTGACAATTCGAACGACAAATTATCCGGGAATATGAAAACTAATTTAAAGATGGCCGTCTTGTTGCTTTTTGGAGCTGTGATACTCCAGTCTTGCACCAAAGTAGATGAGCCTTATTATACAGTTAAGTCATCTGTCAATGTTGATACAACCAAACGATCCGTTTTGCTGGAGGATTATACCGGTCATCAATGCGTAAATTGTGCACCTGCAGCAAAAATAGCCAATACAATTCAAGCGTATTATCCAGGCCAGGTGTTTGTAATCGCGATTCATGCCGGGTCATTTGCAAGGCCAAATCCGGTCAGTTATCCTCCATATCTGCTGCCCGATTACAGGTGTACAACCGGCAATGACTGGAATGGATTCAGTAGTTTTAACATTGACGCATATCCGAAAGGGATGGTCAACAGGCGGCCATATAAGGGAAGTACCTCATTTGGCACCTCCGAATGGAACCAGGCTGTTCAGGAAGCAATCGCTTTACCCAAGGTGGCGGTGATGACTGTGAACAACTCTTTCAACAGCCAGACAAAACTTCTTAATTCTAAAGTTGATGTTAAATTCCTGACCAGCTATTCCGGGATGGTAAATCTGACGGTTTGTATTCTTGAAGACAGCATTTATGGGGGGCAGTTAAATATAATTCCTCCTGATTCAACCCCCATCATAAAGAATTTCAGGTTTATGCATATGCTGCGCGGTTCGCTCAACGGGAGCTTTGGAGAAGAGATTGCCGTCAACCCCTCATCAGGGCTTTTGGCAACCAGATCATTTACATTCGACTTCAGTGCCCAGTCATGGGTACCCGAACACTGCAGTGTGATTGCATTTATCTCCGATGCAGAGACGAAAGAGGTGCTGCATGTGGCTAAATCAGCCGATCTCAGGTAAAACTGATTATCTTTTGATAATCAGTTTTTTAGTCGTCATCAATTGTGTTCCTGCAATTTTCAGAAAGTAAATCCCGTCAGGCAACGATGTCAGGTTGATGTTCTTGCTGATTTTTCCTGTCACAGAGATATTATTATCTGCATAAACCGTCATTCCGATCATGTCAAAGACCGAGATCCCGACCAGATCGGTACCGGATGAATTGATAATCAGGGAGAAATTGCCGTCACTGGGATTGGGAAGCACAGAGCAGGCGAGAGTTCCCGTTTTATCTCCGGTCATGGCTGGATAATCTGCCACAATATATTCTGCAACCAAAGTGCTGTCCATGGAAAAACCATCTCCAACGATCAATTTTACATCATAGGTTCCGGCTACTTCGTAGGTAACGACCGGATTTTTTTCATATGATACAGATGGGGTTCCCCCTTCGAAATGCCAGATCCACAGGGTGGTATTACCGGTGGAGGTATCGGCGAACGCAACAGATTGACCAGGGATAACTCGTGTGGGAAGTCCGCTAAACCCTGCCTGAACCGGAGCCGGGATGGCATGAACAACCAGGATATCCCGGGAAGGAAGCTTGTTGTAAGCTGTAACAACAAGGTGGATTGTATCTAATGCCATGGTGAGTGCGGGGAAAGAAAGAATTACCGTGTCATTCACAACGAGGCCCGTGGCGAGAATTGAATCGGCGAGGGTGGCAGTTACCCTGGCGCCGTTGACACTGCAATAAACCGAAAGCGTAGAATCACCAACATAAAGCATTGTGTCATAAAGGGCTGTAATGGGTTGAGGCACTGCTGTTCTGACCATGATGGTCGGATCTCCGAATATCGTCCATGTGTCGGCCATGTCAGATCCGTCGCCTCCATAGCTGTCAATCATCTTCATGCATCCGTTGATCGAAATACCCGCAAAAGTATGCTTGATATTTGTCGAATCACTTTCGATCAGGAGGTCGGTCATGGCATCTTGTCCTTCCATGGGCGAATCCCAGCTTTGGTTGATGGTTGAACCCAGAAAGGCAATGGCGCCGGTGGGTTGACCTCCCTGTGATGCCCGCATCCATGCTTCTGCAAAACAGGGGGTTCCACTTGCGAACTCTCCGTTCACACAGGCAACAGACCAGATGAATGGAAGTTTTCCTGCATTTGTCAAACTGGTTACACTTGAATTGCTGAATCCCGAGCTTCCCCAGGATGTCTTGCTTCCATGACCGGTATAAAGAATGAGGCTCGCTCCATTGTTAACCGAGGTGGCAACCAGGGGAGGGGTAGGGTTTCCGGCAGCATCATTGCCTCCCTGTGATCCGTCAAACAGTTCCGGGTTCATTGTGTAGGTAGTGTTCAGTAATTTGGTCTGCTGATTCCGGATATGCTGATAATCATATTCATTGTCATCGCCGGGACCCTGATCTGAACCAATACCAATCACCGTTGTAAACCAATCATCGGCAGGAAAGGATGGATTTTGCTCATATTCAAGTGTACGTTGTACCTGGGTCAGTACCTGGGCTTCATTTTCGGCAGAGAATCTCCCGATAAAAACATCGGCATAATGGTCGTTTCCGACAATATATCCATAGGCATTGTCGGATGGGCCTCCCAAAGTGCCTCCCGTATTTGTGGGAATCTGCGGCCCGTCGCCAACAAGCAGCACATGCGTGAGCCCTTTGGTATTGTAGTAATTCACAATATACGCTTTAATCTGGGCCGCCGTGGAACCCACAGAGTCTTTGCTGATCATTTTGGTCTGATAACCTTCTGCACGTTTCCAGTCAACATAAGGCTTCATGGCATTCATAAACGGGCCATAACATATTACCAGCAAATTACCGTATTCGTTCAAGGGAGTGTAGGTCAATGATCCGGAATTCAGGAATTGATGATGATACAATGATTGAAAATCCTGCGCAGTTTGTTTTATCCCGCGGGTTTGTGGCAGCGGATTGATCCCGGTTTCTCCTGTCTTATAGAGTTCAATGGTCATATCGTAATAAACGCGGAGGATTTTTGAAACCGGGTTATACTGGAATGGATATGCAATCAGGGTTTGACCCCGCACATCGCGGATGATGTAAGGTTCGCGGGTATCGGCCAGCGATCCGGGGTAAAACCTGTCGATGGCATAGGCAGCGCCGAATGTGTAAGGAACTGTTGAAGGATCTATATCACGCATCAGGACACCTTTTGATGGGGCAATCAGCATATTGGGATAATCTTTATAAGTGGAAGAGACAATGCGGTAGCTCATGCCAGCCTGATCAGGAATAACCAGTGATGCAGTCATCTTTGGCAGATCGGGCGCTCCTGATTCCAGAATGGGCGTTGATTTCCGGATCTCAATTGAAAAAGCGGGTCCCTGAGGGGTGGTGACTTCATTCAGATAAAATCCCGGCAGGGAAAAACTGACTACCGATTTATCGATGGTTGACGAGAGCATCTGCACTTTTGCTGCTGCAGGAACCTGGGATGAGATTGCGGTCCAGCGTTGTGAAAATCCGGTCAGGCCGATGGCAATGGCGATAAGAGCAACGGAGAATCTTTTCATGTTTCGGTTATTTGGTAATGATTACTTTTTTAACGGTCTTTATCTTGTCTGTCTGAACTGCGCAATAATAGACACCTGTCGAAAGATGGCTTAAATCTATGCGAATCATGTTGTCAGCGGGTGGTTGATTAGCCTGGTGATGCTGTTTTATCAACTCGTGGCCAGCTGCATCACAGATGGCAATGGATATCATGCCGGCATCCATGGCCGGCATCGTAATGGTAAGTTCTCCATGAGCAGGGTTGGGATAGATTTGTACCATCGCATCCTGAGGTGTATTGTTGACACCGGTGATGAGCCAGGTTACAAGATTGGAATGGGCTGATTCACAACCTCCCGGAGTGTTTGTATAGGTTGCAGTATAATCACCGGATGCAGTTGGAGCATATGTTTGGCCTGTGGCATTGGGGATGAGATTTCCGTTGATATACCATTGGTTTCCGGAAGCATTGCTGGATGTTAGCAGCAAACCATTGAGGGAGACTGTCGGTGCCTGCGGGCGGGGAAGTGCAGTGAGTGTCACGGGGTCGGAGGTCAGGGTGTTTAATCCATCAATTATGGTTACCGTATAGGTAATGTCGGATTCAGGCGTGGACACTGGCGTAGCGCTGGTCGGGTCATCCAGATAAGTGGCTGGCGACCACTGGTAGCTGCAGTTACCGGTACCTCCGTTAACTATTGCGACAAGCTGACTTGATGATCCAAGGCAAACATTGGCAGGAAATGAATTCGCGATGAGTGAAAGCGAACCACCGATGCATTTCAGCTTGGCTGCCCATCCGGGATAGATGTTGTGATAGTCGGAGTGAAAACGGAAAGTAAGTG
>JAPLDG010000289.1:10016-15614 GCA_026391845.1 Bacteroidota bacterium
TGCCGGGATTGACTGTCATCGTCAATTCCTGGTTATTTGCATAATTTCCGAGCGGACCACCTGAATCAAAGAAAATCCCATCACAGGCGCTGATCGTAGTGTTACTAATCGGATATTGTGCCGATTGACCGATCTCCATATATTGTTCACGCGAAGCATTGAACTGGTTTGACTGGCCGGCAACAACCGAAAGATTGAGTCCTACAAAGGTTCCCGGAGGTGTGATTCCGTTGGAAACTGCTGCAAACCATGCATTGTTGTTCCCGCTAACCGGAATAGCTCCGATAAAGGATGTTGAATTGTTGAGGAGGATAAAACCAGATGATCCGGCCATAACATGCAGGGTTCCGCCAACGTTGGTCACCGGTGAGTGCCCTGTATTGCTGATACTGATCCCGAGCTGTACGCTTTCACCGGGATCAAAGATTCCGTTGTTGTTTCCGCCCGGGAGAGGATCCTGGACCGTGATGCTGCCAATGGTTAAAACAGGCGCATGGAGGGTCATGGTGTAAACGCCTGTCCAGGAAGTGGTTCCATCGGTGAAGCTGAGGTTAAAACTGACTTGCTGCTGGTCGCTGACATTGTTCTTGATTTTTATTGAAAAAGCGCCTGTACAGTCAACAGTGGTATCAGAAGGAATCGTTCCAAAAAGATGGTTGCTGCTGAGTATGATCACATTGGTGTCGGTGGTGGCTATGGAGACCATGAGATTTGATGCAGGGGCTACGCCAACATTGTTGATGGCCAGATTCAATGAGACTGTTTCATCGTACTCGGCAAGATTGTTATCGTTTCCACCAATTGAATCATTTACACCCGTGGCCCCGAGGGTAATATAGGGCCCGCTGGGCTGAATGATTGCCACGGAATCAATCAGGGGTTTCCGGTTCTGCTTGCTGATGACGAAATGTGCGTAACCGGGCGCTGACAGTGCACTATATTGCAAGGTAACCGTGCCGGTGGAATCAGCAGTTTTTGCATCAAGCAATGTGCTGTCATTGAGCGACATGGCAACGTATGACCAGGGCTCTGTTGCGACAGTACAGGTGGTGGTGCCAATCAGGAGAATCTGAGGCAGCGTAGCGGCAACGGGAGCCGGAACTGAATAGTAGATCTCGAGAGAAGGATCGCCCATCAGGTTGTATATCTCCCAATAATACAGTTTGTTACCGGAAGTTGACTGTTGTACGGCCAAATTTCCACCCACGACCATCTGCGCCATGGTTGTAAACCAAGAACCAACAGGTTCGCCATGGGTATGGAAAGTAACATCGTAGGCGCCAAGATGCAAGGGATCATAGGCCGGGGAGGTCGTAACTGTCTTCAGTCCGCAGCCCCACCAGTAATCTTCATCCCACAGGGAGTTGTTTGATGCGCCGATGTAACCAATGGCGCCTTTGTTAGCTGCCCTGGTAATCTCCTCTGCAAAACAGTTGACATTGTATTTTGATGTAAGGCAGCAATTTCCAACCAACAGAGAGTATTTATGATCATTTTGGAGCGCTGCGATGTTCGAGATCACAAACGAGGGATCGGCCCAGCCAACCTCACTTCCATGGGCGGTGTAATTTGCATAACTAACTCCGGTGGATACATTTTGTCGTAATAATTGCGAATAATTCACTCCCGATGGTTGTGGTTGAAGGTAGGTATGCGAGGTAAGCCCATGGGCCGTATTGAAATAATAATTTGTTCCGTAATTGATCTGTCCGTTTCCGTAAGTAAGGCCATAACCTCCTCCGTCATAACCGGCCACCATGACAACTTCATTCAGGAATGAATCATCGGGGAAAAGATACTGTTCATATTCCAGGGTCTTGTCGATATATGGCTGCAGTTGTGTGATGGAAGATGCGGAGAACCTGCCGTAAAACACTTCAGGAAGATTGTCGCCGGTATATTCGCAGTAACGAAGATCAGTAGCCTGGCTGTTATTCATCCAGGCAGGTATCTGGGCAACATCACCCACAAAAAGGACAAAACTTGGTGCAGAATATCCGCTTGGAGGGGTTGTGTATAGTCCTTTCAGATAATTCTTGATGGATGTTGTGGTTGTTCCTACGGCAGGATTACTGGTATAAGCCTCAATCACTTTGAAGCCTTTGCGTGTTTTCCATTTCACCAGTGGCTGCAAAGCACTTTCGAACATAACAGGGGAAACAATGACATAGGTTACCGGGGAGGTTGTTGCCGGATTATTCGGCAAATACAATGAATTGTCAACCAATCGGTCGAGATTGTTAAAATAAATGGAACTCTTCTCCCTTTTCAGCAGGTTTGAGGCTTCTGTATCAGGATTGATGAAACTGACGGAGGCTTCAATGATCGAATAGATCCTCAGTTGTTTGGTAACAGGATTGTACTGAACCGGCGAAATCATCAGCTGGGCCAGGTTGATGGAACGCAAAATCCCCGCAGGGGTGATTGAAACAAGCGGCTGACCCAGGAAACGATTGGAGAGGTAAACCTCGTTATTGATGACAAACGGAACCTGGTCGAGGTCAGTAACACCTTTAGACAGAGAAGGTTGTACCGGCATGATTCTGTTGGTGATTCCCAGGGAGGCAAGGTCGTAATCCTGATATTCAGTGTGTGTGATGTCGATCTTAAATCCCTGATTGAATGGCACCTCGAGTAGCCTGGAGCAGGTTGGGAGGTTTGGGTCGCCAATAACCGGTGAATTGAAATGGTCAGGGATGAAAAATTCGGTAAAGGCGCCTTCCCTGGTCATTACTTCACGGAACTGAACGGTTGAGACCGAAGCCTGGAAAGAAACCTTGGTAAAACCGCCGGAGGTATAAACCAGCGATGTTTGTTGTTTACCGGTATTGATTTCACCGGCATGCAGTTGAAGGCACAATGCGGAGACAAATACTGTCAGCAGGAAAATGATGTTGCGTTTCATAAAGTGGATTGATAATTTGAGGCAAAAATGATGATATGGGTTTAGGTATCAAAGGTATGAAAAAATATAATTCAAATTCAATATTTATTCTGTTCTGACCATGGTCGTATCAACCTTGCGGATATTGTAAACCGGGTAAAGTGATGCCAGGATACCGATGATCATCACGGTGAAAAAGATGACAAAAAAGTCGGCAACTTTCATTACGACCGGGTAGGCGCTCACCACAAAACTACTGTCTGCCGACCCCAGGCGGATCAGTCCGAAACGAATTTGCACCCAGCAAACAATTGCGCCGAGTGTGAGTCCCAGCAAGGCGCCGATGAAAGAGATCAGCACGCCTTCAAGGAGAAAAATGCGTTTGATCAATCCCTTGCCTGCTCCCAGGCTGCGTAAGACGGCGATATCTTTTTTCTTGTCAAGGATGAGCATGGTGAGTGTTCCGATCACATTAAACGTGGCAATGATCAGGATCAGCGTAAGGATCATGAAGATGTAATTTTTCTCGGAGACCATGATCTTGTAAAGGATTTCCTGCTGCTGATAGCGGTTTTTAACTATGAAACTGCTGCCAGCCAGCATTTCAATCTTTTTCTGGATCGCAGGATGATCTGCGTTTTTTGCAAGGCTGATTTCTACAGCGGTGCGTTCATCACCATATTCAAGCAGTTTTTTTACGAATCGTATCGGAAGGATGGCATATTTAACATCATATTCCCATTGAATCTGAAAAAATCCGGATGGGAATATGATCTCCGTGTTGAACGCATTTTCGAATCCGCCGGAAAAGCTGGCATCACGGCGTGGAACCCAAACCGAAACCGGGTTGATGTAATCCTGGAGGTTGGCATTCAGAGCGCCTGCTACGCCATAACCAAGCAAGGCATAATCTTTTTCTCCATCCTGAAGCATAAAGTTCCCCTCCACCATCATCGTGTCCAGCCCGCTCATCCTGATGAAATCCTCGCTGACCCCTTTGATGGTGACAATGGTTTGATTGTCTTTGTATTTCATCATGGCATCCTCTTCGATCACTTCTGTCAGATGCAGTACTCCGGGAATTTTGCGCAACTGATCTACCGGTAAGCTGCTTAGGTTGAATGTTTTGCCATATTTTGCGGTAATTTGAATGTTTGGGTTGAACGCGCTGAACAATGAAACGACGAGTTGATCAAACCCATTGAAAACCGAAAGGACGATGATCAGCGCCATCGTTCCAATGGCTACGCCAACAACCGAAATGCCCGAGATAATGTTGATGATATTGTGTGATTTCTTTGAAACCAGGTAACGACGGGCGATATAGAAGGGGAGGTTCATTTCCAGGCTTTTACTATCAATCCTGTGCCTGTTTTGTGGTGCATTCCGGTGTCAAGCCAGTTGCAGAAAAATGCGACTGGGTACGTCAGGAGGTAATAAAACGGGAGAATAATGAAAAAAAGTTTGGTATTATTGAGCATCAGGATAGGGTATTTCATGGATAGTTTCCATGCGATTTTGCCTGGTGTTCCATAGGTAAACCGGGCTTCGGTTTTAAAAAAACCGGCTCGTTTAAGTTTTTCCTGAATTTCCAGGATGTTATATCCGTCGCGCACATGCTCGTCAATGAATGATTCTCCCTCCTCATGGTCATGCACATCCGACCCGCCCTGATCCGATGGGGTGGAGATCAGCAGCATGCCCTGCTGGGCAAGTGAATCATAAAAATTGCGAAAAACAGCTTCATCATCACCAATATGTTCCATGACATCAACGGAAAGGATAAGATCAAACCGGTCTGCCCTGGAAAATTGGGTAAGGTCTGCTTTTTCAAACAGTACATTTCTCCGGTTGATCCGGGTGAAAAAGCTGTTGCAATCAGCGATCTGCTCATCTTTTACATCAACGGCATCTACGAACCAGGCAGGGTTCAGGCCGGTAAGGAAGTAGGTATATTGACCGAAACCCGAACCTGCATCCAGGATGAACCGGTTGGTTTTCCCGCCGGCATGGCTGGATTTACCTGCCCAATGTCTTATCTCTTTCCGCACATGCCATGCACGCAAAAGCAGCAGATCAAGAAGTTTGTAGAACAAAATCCGCAGAAAAGGTGTTTGATTGAACACTTTTCCCAACGTTTTTTTTATCGGATCGTACTGCATGGGTCAAAAAATAAAATGCAAAATGCAAAATGCAAAGTTAAAATGCAAAACGGGTATGGCTATCCCGTGGGTTCGTTATTTATTTAAGCAGGTTATCAATGTTCTCAATATAATCCAAGGAATCATCCAGGAAAAACTGCAGCTCAGGCATGACACGCAACTGATTGTGCACACGCAGGGCGAGGTGATGCCTGACTTCCCGCCCATGATGGCGGATTTTCTCAAGCAATACCTGTTTATCGGTTGTAATAAACAGGCTGAGATGAACTTTTGCAATGGCCAGATCCTTGCTTACCTGCACCTTGGTTACTGTGATCAAAGCTCCTTCAAACAGGTTTCTGCTCTCCTGCTGAAAGATGATGCCAAGATCCTTCTGGATCAGGCGGGATATTTTTTGCTGACGTGTTGATTCCATGTTGCAAAGGTATAAAAAATTGGCATTGTCTGCATTGCTTTCATTGTCTGCATTGCTTTCATTGTCCGCATTGCTTTCATTGTCTGCATTCCACACTAAGCGTTTCACGTATATCGCTAAGTATTTCTTGCATAGTG
>JAPLDG010000063.1 GCA_026391845.1 Bacteroidota bacterium
ATGGCAGATTTATCTTACTCTGTGGTGAAGCGCAAATGGTTTATTCTGCCTGAAACACGAGTGGGAATACGTGGCACCTGGCGATCGCTCGACCAGTATTCTCCGCGTTATTGCCCTACAAGAATACTGGATAATACAGGCACATGGGTACCTGATCCTACTGCTGTAGGATATGGAAATGGTGAAGAATGGGAAATCAGAGCTTATGTTCACTTTAGTCTTGGATTTTAAACTAAAACATTTAAAAAAATGAAAAACAGAAAAACATATTCAATGGCTGCTCTTATAGCAATTCTATTATTAGCAGTAAGCTGTGAGAGAAAAGTTGACACATTACCATTGGCAACCTATCCGACAACAGCTGATGTTTTCATCGATGGATTTAGTTCCGGATTATATTATGCTGCATATGGAACTTCAAAAGTAACCGCCTTTAGTGTAGATAACAATGTAAAGTATAAGGGGACATCGTCAATGAGGTTTGAAGTTCCCAACGCAGGAGACCCGAATGGTTCTTATGCAGGTGGTGTATTCGGAACAAATCCGGGCCGTGATCTGTCAGGATATAACGTGCTGACTTTTTGGGCCAAAGCATCTGAACCGGCAACAATTGTCGAGGTTGGCTTTGGCAATGACATGGGAGCATCAAAATACAAGGTTACGCTCACAAATTTAGCCCTTAACTCCAATTGGATGGAATTTTACATTCCGATACCCGCCCCATCCGTGCTTCAGCAGGAAAATGGCATGTTTTTTTACGCAGCAGCGCCGCAAAATGGAAAAGGTTATACATTCTGGATTGATGAACTTAAGTTTGAAAAACTGGGTACAATTGCACATGCCACTTTTGGCATTTTAAACGGAAATGATTCTGTTAAAAACAATGTTGAAACGGGTGAAGAATATCAATTATCCGATTTTTATGCCACATTTAATCTGCCTACAGGCATCGATCAAAAAGTTGGTCTGGCTTCATCGTATTTCACATTTACCTCTTCCAATCCTTCTGTAGCTACAGTCAACGAATTCGGAATTGTTAAAACAGCGGATACTGGTTCAGCCTTTATTACCGCTAAGGTCGGAAATACTGATGCGAAAGGTTCATTGACAATCACCGTATCAGGCCAGTCAGTTGCTCCGACCGTGCCGGCTCCGGTTCCTACGATTGCCGCTGACAAAGTAATCTCATTATTCAGCAACGCCTATACAAATGTAAAGGTGGACACCTGGAATACGCACTGGCTATACTCAACAGCAGAAAACCAGGATATTCAGATAGACGGCGATGATGTGATACGTTACCGGAACCTTAATTTCGTAGGGATTGAGTTTTCATCACAAACAGTCGATGCCAGTGCCATGGTTAATTTCCATATTGATCTCTGGACCCCGGATACTACAATGAATAAAACATTTAAAATTATGCTCATTGATTTCGGAGCAAATGGAGTGTATGGTGGCGGTGATGATTCTGAATCTGAAGTTACCGTTAACAGTCCTCCTTTGGCAACTCAAAACTGGATCAGCCTGAATATTCCTTTGTCGAGTTTTACAGGATTATTAAGCAAATCACATTTGGCACAATTGGTTCTTTCCGGCGATCTGCCAACTGTTTATATAGACAATGTATATTTCTTTAACAACGGAACCACCCCCACTGAACCAACTACGGCAGCCCCTGTTCCAACCTTTAGTGCGGCCAACGTACTGTCGGTGTTCAGCGATTCTTATTCCAATGTGCCGGGAACAGATCTGAATCCTCCCTGGGGGCAAACTACGGTTGTTTCCCAGGTTTCCATCGCTGGAAATAACACGCTGAAATATAAGGGATTAAATTACCAGGGAATTCAGCTTGGCAGCAGTCAGAATGTTTCTGCCATGAACTTTGTGCATTTGGATTACTGGTCGGCAAACTCAGCTTCGCTGAAAGTTTACCTGATAAGTCCTGGCCCTGTTGAAAAACCCTATGTGTTAACTGTTCCAACATCCGGGTGGACAAGCGTGGACATTCCATTATCATCTTTTTCCCCGGTGGATTTATCGAAAGTAATCCAATTCAAATTTGACGGGAATGGAGATATTTTTATTGACAATATCTTTTTCCACAACTAAATTTTAACACTATCCAGTTCATTCATAAATAATTAACGTTATGAAAAACAACAGCAAATTAATTGTTTCAGCAGCCATCTGTTCATTATTGTTTATTGCACTGTCCGGATGTAAAAAAGATGATACACAAAAACTTGAACAACGGAATTGGGAACTTGTCTGGAGTGATGAATTCAATGGTTCTGCAGGGGAATTGCCAGATTCTGCAAAATGGCAATTTGACATTGGAAACGGGCCAAACAACGATGGTTGGGGAAATGCCGAATTGGAGTATTACACAAATCGCCCTGTCAATGCATCCATAGACAGCAATGGTTATCTGGCGCTTACTGCCAGAAGTGAGCTCTATTCCGGTTCGGCATTTACTTCTGCCCGCATAAAAACAATGAGCCTGTTTGAACAATCTTATGGTCGTTTTGAAGCGCGTATTAAAACGCCCTGGGGACCCGGGATCTGGCCCGCATTCTGGTTGCTTGGATCCGATGTAAATACAACAGGATGGCCTCAATGCGGAGAAATTGACATCATGGAACTTCGGGGACAGAAACCAAACATTATCAATGGCACATTGCATGGTCCCGGGTATTCAGGAGCTGGTGGAATTACAAAAAGTTTTGCGTTTGAAAATGCCAGATTTGATGTCGACTTCCATCTGTTTGCGGTTGAATGGGGAGAAGATTATATTGATTTATTCGTTGATGGCACGCTATACCAGCAACTTACTCCTGATAATGTAACCGGAAACTGGGTTTTTAATCATCCTTTCTTTATTATTCTGAATGTCGCCGTAGGGGGCAACTATGTAGGTTATCCCACAAGTCAGACTCCCTTCCCTCAAACCATGCTGGTGGATTATGTCAGAGTTTACAAGGAGGTAAAGTAATCGACACGCTGTTAAACTGAAAATAATGAGATTCAGGATTTTCTTAGCCATTTCCCTAATGCCGGTGATGATGAGTTTCAATACAACACAAACCAGATTGACGGTCGAAGTATATGAAACTTCTGCAAAAGGCAATAAACTCAAAAGAATAACTGTATCTCCTTCCGGAGGTGAAATGGTTTCCGTTAAATTATTACCGGACGTTAAATTTCAGACCATCACCGGATTTGGCGGGTCATTTACGGAAGCATCTGCCAGTTTGTTAAATAAATTAAGTAAGAAAAACCGTGATTTGATATTAGATGCCTATTTCGGATCTGAAGGGGCAAATTACTCCTTAACACGGACACATATCAGTTCCTGCGATTTTTCATTGGGCAATTATACATATGCCCCTGTAAAAGGCGACATGGAGTTGGAACATTTTTCAATAGACGAGGACCGGGATGACATCATTCCGATGATCAGGGAAGCAATGGTTCATTCCAGAGATGGGTTTAAGATTATCGCTTCACCGTGGACTGCACCCCCGTGGATGAAAGATAATAACGATTGGCGGGGGGGGAAATTATTGCCAGAATACCATGACAGCTGGGCCTTGTTTTTCTCAAAATATCTGACCGAATATAAAAAAGAAGGCATTGACATCTGGGGATTAACCGTTGAGAATGAGCCTCTCGGATGTGGCAACAATTGGGAAAGCATGATCTTTTCGCCCGAAGAAATGGTGGATTTCGTAAATAATCATCTCGGCCCAAAACTGGATGCAGATGGACACAAGGTAAAAATACTGGCTTATGACCAGAATCGTGGAGAAGCATTGGAAGAATGGGCAAAAGTGATCTACCAGGATGAGTCGTCGTCAAAATATTTTGATGGCTTTGCAATACACTGGTATGCAAGCACATTTGATTGGTTTCCCCAATCTTTGAATTTCACCCATGAGATGGCTCCCGGCAGGCACCTTATTCAATCTGAAGCATGTGTTGATTCGGAAGTTCCTCATTGGCAGGATGATAAATGGTACTGGTCGGAAGAAGCAACCGATTGGGGATGGGATTGGGCGCCTGCAGATCAGAAAAAGCTTCATCCCAAATATGTTCCGGTGTATCGATATGCCCGGGATATGATCGGCTGCATGAATAACTGGGTAGATGGTTGGGTAGATTGGAATATGGTATTAGACAGACAAGGTGGCCCCAATTGGTTTAAAAACTGGTGTGTTGCGCCCGTAATCGTTGATCCGGACAAGGATGAAGTTTACTTTACGCCTTTGTATTACACAATGGCACATTTTAGCAAATACATCCGGCCGGGAGCCATCCGTATTGGATTTGAAAACCCGGCCCCTTCGTTGATGATCACTGCAGCGGTGAACCCCGACGGATCCATTGCGGTCGTGATTTTAAACATGAACCCTGCATCAAAAAACATCAAACTGTCCATCGCTGAGCGTTCGGTTGAAGTGCAGATCAGCCCCCGCGCAATACAAACGATCGTGGTGCTCTCTTAATATAACATTGAGTTTTTTTAAGATGAAAATTCCTGCAGCAAAATTATCCGTAAAAGAAAAAATCGGGTACAGTTTAGGCGATACCGCTTCTCATTTTGTTTGGGATATGGTCGGATTCTGGCTCCTGTTTTTTTATACCGATGTGTATGGGATTTCAGCTGCCGCTGCAGGAACTATTATGCTGGTTGCCCGTTTCTGGGATATGGCCATTGACCCGGTAATTGGTATCGTTTCTGACAGAACCAATACACGTTGGGGAAAATTCCGTCCCTATATTTTATTCGGAGCCATTCCTTATTCTGTTTTGGCTGTTCTCACATTTACAACCCCAAACTTTTCCGAAGCAGGGAAGATTGTTTATGCAGGCGCAACCTATGTTCTTTTAATGACAGCTTATGCAGCCATCAATCTGCCATATTCCGCACTTGGAGCGGTAATGACTGACGACACATACGAACGTGCAGGGCTGAACACTTACCGGTTTATAGCCGGTTTCACCGGGCAATTTATTGTGACCGGGCTGGCGCTGACTTTAGCCGAATTGTTCGGTCATGGCGATAAGGCACAGGGATTTCAATATACTGTATTTCTGTTTGCCGGATTAAGCCTGGTTTTCTTCTTCATCACATTCAAAACTACCAAAGAACGCGTTTGGCCACCAAAAGAGCAGGTGAATTCGCTGAAGGAAGATGTCAGGAACCTGTTTAACAACAAAGCATGGATCATACTGGCCCTGGTTGGCATTATTTCGTTCATCATGTTTGCCATGCAAAATGCGGCCATTGCTTATTATTTTAAGTATTACCTCGGCCGCGAGAATAATGTTCAGATCTTCAACGTAATTGGCACGGTTGCACTGATTGTTGCCTTGCCGTTATCAAAGCCACTGGCCAAACGATTTGGAAATAAAAATGTGTTTATCGGGAGTTCACTGATCTCCGGGTTGTTTTTTATTCTCATTTACATCGCCGGAAAGGATGATCTGATTACCATTTATGCATTTAATATCATTGCTAAAATGGCATATGCACCTGCTGTTCCGCTGCTTTGGACCATGATTGCCGATTCGGCCGATTATGGTGAATGGACAACCGGTCGCCGATCGACAGGATTGTATTTTTCAGCAGCAGTATTTGCACAGAAAGCCGGATGGGGAATTGGCGCTGCCATTGCTGGCTGGATCTTAGCTGCTTCCAGCTTTATACCCAA
>JAPLDG010000080.1 GCA_026391845.1 Bacteroidota bacterium
AAGTGAATTTCCGGTAAAGCTGCTGATGCTGAAAGGACGGTCGCAGATTACTTTCTGATCATGATCGCTGATGGAGATATTCAGATATGGTTCCTGGCTATAGATCAGATTTGTCTCCTGACCCTCGCGGATATGCATGCTCCCTTCAAATCCCAGGTATCTGGTGATCCCGGCGCCGATGATGATCACCATAAAGGCGATATGGAAAAGGAGTCCGGTCCATTTGTTCCTGCGATACATTTTGAATTTGATGATATGACCAAAAAGATTCAAAATCAGCAGGAAAAAAATCATTTCGAACCATAAAGCGTGATAAACGACATGCTGGGCGGTGATGGTATCGTATTTTTCTTCGATAAAAGTGGCTGCCCCCATGGCAAACATAAGTATCAGAAGCAGAAAAATTGTTGTGACGGAAGAAATAAGAATGTTTAATAATCGTTTCATCGGGTTGTTTTAATTTTTCAATAAATGCATTGTGGCACAAAAATACATCTATATCCTCTCATATCAAAATCCAAAATATTTTATTCTGAATATCAGGCAGATACGGCGTCTTGGGATAGCTATCGGACATGATATATTTTTCTGTAATTTTGCATCAATCTATTTTTGTGGTCATAATCAAGGCCAGGATAAAATTGCACATGAAGATTTTAATCAGCGAGCAGGTCAGACTTTCAGCCAGAGCATGCACAAAAGGGCATTCATGTTTGATAGAAAACCCTGATGATCTTTGCCAGGTTGTTTTCTGTGTAAATTGCAAAATCCTGGGAGTCCTGTGCAATGAAGAAGATTTCTGCACATACAAGCACACGCTGGAAGACAGAACCTGTTGCACATGCCCGGTAAGGCTGGAAATCTACCACAAGTACAACATATAACCTTGCGGGATGCTGCAATGCCGCCGCCGAAATTGTAAGTCAGACTTTTTCCCTATGATGATGGTAGGTAAACAGAAAAACGGCTATCTTTGCAGGCAGAATATTTGTTCATTACTTTCATGGTTCCGTAGCTCAGTTGGATAGAGCAACAGCCTTCTAAGCTGTGGGTCGCGCGTTCGAATCGCGCCGGGATCACTCTAAGCTGTGGGTCGCGCGTTCGAATCGCGCCGGGATCACAAAACACCCTTTGAACATCAGGCACATCACACCGAAACCAGCGTCACTGCTGGTTTTTTTTTGCAGCGGTTTACAGCAGTTTACCCCCTGTTTATAACTTTTTAAGGCAAAGTTGCCTAGTTAGTTGACTAGCCGTATATTTGCTAGGCAACTTTTTAAACCCATCACTTATGGCAACCTTGAAATACTATCCGTATAAAGAAACTAATGGTAAAACATTGTTAATCATAGTATTAACTTTTAATCATGAAAGATTAAGACTTTCAACAGGATTATCCGTACCAGTAAAAGCCTGGGATCAAGATGATCAAAAAATCAAGCCACTAAAAGAAAATGCCGAAAATAACAAGCGTTTACGGGAAATTACAAATTTCCTGTTGAATAAATATGATGAATTATTTCCATCAGACTCAATATTGACAAAGGATGAGGTTAAAAGGAAGTCAAAAGAATTAAAGGACTCCTACCAAGTATTTATTGGAAGAAAAGAGGAGAAAATAGTCCTGCAAACAACGCTCCTGTCGTTCATAGGCGTATTTCAGGATAGATATAAAGACAAGTTCAATCCCACCCATGTATCGCATTACAATGGTCTTAAAACCCATCTTGAGAATTTCCAGGAGAAAAAGGGGTTCAAGGTTGACTTTGACACCATCGGCAAAGACTTTTATTTAAAGTTCACAGGTTACCTGAAAGAAATAGGTCTGAAACCCAATACGGTCGGTTCTCACATTAAACGTGTCAAACGTTTGATGACCGAAGCTGTGGAAGATAAAATTACTACCAATCAGGATTTTCTTAAGCGTGACTTCAAGGTTATTAAAGTTGATGTCGATACGGTTTATCTGACAACGGATGAAATCCAGGCATTATACGAATTTCAAGTCGATCTACCTGAAAAAAGAAGGGTCCGTGATATTTTTGTATTAAACTGTTTTACCGGACTGCGACACTCTGATTGGTCAAAGGTAACCCTCGAAAATATCCATGATGGCAAACTCTATGTCCGGACTCAAAAAACAGATGAGCCGGTTATCATCCCGGTAAAGCCGCTTGTCAAAGAAATCCTTTCTAAATACGGGAATAAATTAGGAGTTCTTTCATTGCAGAAAACCAATGATGCAATTCGTTTTATCGGCCAAACGGCGTTTACCAGCAAAGTGAAAAGCAACAACATCAATAAGTGGCTGGAGATAAGAACGCATACAGCCAGAAGATCCTTTGCCACAAATGCCTACCTGGCCGGAATTCCGATGCATGACATCATGGAGATCACAGGACACCGGAAAACTGAATCATTTCTGAAATATATCCGAGTCACAAAGTTGGAGACAGCGGAGAAACTTAAGGACCACCCATTCTTTAGGTAGCGGTGGCTGAATGGCCAGTTAGTGAATGCGAAAGATATTTCTATCAATTGAAACGAAACGCTAAGGCGAGCAATTACCTTCGCATACCGAGAAACCCTTATTGCCTATACAGCGGGTTGACTGCTGTGTTTTTTCAACTTCAATTCAGCCAATTGATTTTTGATATATTCCTTTTCCTGGTCAAAAGTCATATCCATTATTTCAATGCTGAATTTATCACGAATCTCCCGCATTATTTTTACTAAATCCGTCCTATTGGTTGTCGTTTTCATAATTAAATATCTCTTTCTTGTCTTATTGTTAAATTTTTTTAAAGCAACTCAAATTCCAATATTTCGTTTATTTCAGTAATCTATAAAACAATATATGCCAAATTGTTTTAAAAATTATAAAGTAGATTTTGTAAATACTTCAGATTCAAACGCAAACTTTTTTTGGGATTTTGGGGA
>JAPLDG010000143.1:0-14420 GCA_026391845.1 Bacteroidota bacterium
ATCTTACTGCCAAGTTTTTTCAAAGCCATGGCTTTCCAGTACGATGCCTCCAGGCTCATGGCCTTGTTTCGGTTTGTACTCCTGGCTTCGCCTGTTTTGGTTTTCGACACTGCTCCGGATGTTTTATAGTACATCGCCCAAAAGTACCGTTTCATCTTGGCCGTAACCGTAATCACCCCGCCTTCGTTGTGGATGGAGGCATAAGGCAGGGATGATGAAAACCGGATCAACTGATCGTTTGAGGTTGCCCTGATGCTCCTGCGCAATGCACCGGTGCGCATCATCAGCGACCCGCGATGGTTGGGCATTTTCGTATCTTTCCACGGCTGGTCAAAGAAAGCTTTGCGTTCAAAGTTCTTGTCGAACTCATCAAGCAACTCAACCCTGAGGTCGGAGAGGAAATTATGCAGGAAATGGTTTTTCATTGCCGTTTAAAAATAGTTTAAAGCGTTTGTTAAAATCGGTTAAAATAGTTGTATATTTGCAGTGCGATTATGCCACTTCGGTGTCATCTTCGTGCCCGCGAGCCCCACAGTGATGTGGGGTTATTGCTTTTTATAGATCAAGGTAACTTCCTTCTTGTCCATCACCCATACCTCATCAATTATTGCTTTGCTGTTTTTCTGATTCAGTTTATCGTATACTTTCTTTCGATAGAAGTGATGAGAAGTTCCAGGAACGTGCTTAATTACTATTTTAGATGACTGGTTGGCACCTCGCTTAAGCATGTGGGCAATTGTACCTTCATCAGGTAGATTTGTCGTGTACCCTTCCAATTCATAAAACACTCCGTTCACTTTAAAATCCGGGGATCTTCCCCAATAAATAGTTCCTTTAAGTTCACTGTAAACGGATTCATAATGGTTTTCTGTCGGATTTATCTTAGGATATATTTGAGCGCGTTTCCCCTGTTTCGCAAAAAAATCACAGCAATTATACACATCATCATAATCGCCAGCCTTGCGATTTGCAAGCCTGTGAACTTCAATTTTACCGCCATTTTCAAACGACTTTACAGTTTCAAAGTCATTTGTTTCGCGAGTGCTAACCAAAGATCCCAAAATATTTGAAATCCCCTGCTTAACTTTGTAGTACGGATGATTCGGTGGGAAGATTACCTGCTGCTTGCCCGGATTAAACCGGAACATGGCATTTCGGTCGCGACCTTTTGAATCTATCTGCGTAGTTTCTTTGTCCGCTGTCTTAATTGAATCTGTTGAATTGGATTCAGGATACTTTTCCTTCAGTACCTGCACGGCTATGCACCTGCAGCGCCATCCGTTGGGCGGATAGTAAGAATCCCAGAAAGGATCGGAAACTGGCAGGGTTGTCCCGGCTAATTTTGCATGGGCATCCCTCACCCGGTTATCCTGGGCAGTTCGGTACTGGAGGTTGTACCGATCACCATCACGCTCAAACCTGCTCCATTTAGCGGCCATCTCAGCCGATGAAGTGGCGAAGATATATTCTGCCTGCAGGTATTGCTCGTTGTATGCCTTATGAATTGCGGATACCTCCTGGCTGAACTTCTGATAGCCGTTGATCTTTCCGTTCTCATCAACTAATTTGGAGCCAATCTCCTTGAGCTGAATATGGGTTTTGCAGGCAGAGAATACGAAAACATCATTTCTTAGCTTGCTGATCATCTCCGGGGGTGGCCGGTTATCTCTGAGGCCATGGTCAACAGCCAGACCGAGTACGCGGTTGGTTTCACTGATGAGCGCCTGCATGGGCTTGTCCGCGAGCATTGCGGAATTATAGTCTCGTTTGTTATAGATGTGCCGGGTGGCCGCATCAAATATCTTCTTATTGAAAAGGGGAGTATCCTGCTTACCTGCAGCAAGTGTTACCGGGTGGCAGTCACATCCGACATGATATAACTGGCTGAGCCCGTCATGGAGCCCCTCGAAGGGGCTTAGTCGAAAAAACTTAAGGCTGCCTTTCCCGGGGCTTGTACCTTGGCGCCAAGGACCTGAATCCCGAACTTGCCTTTTACCCACTCCGGATCCACCTCCATATATTGCATGGCCTCGTTGGTCATTTTCCATAGAGCTGCAATATCCTCCTGTGGTGCGTATTCAAATATAAGTCCGTCGGGGAGAATGCCTATCTGAAACAAGGCAGGCAGAACCAGTGCGTTAAAATAGCCTTCGACCATGCGTTTATCAGCATTCACCAGATTATTATACATGCGGATGGAGATGGTCTCCTTGCTTTCGTTGCCGTTTTTGGTATCCTGGCCGATCACAGCCCCGCTGATCAGCAGCGATATCTCGTTGTTGCAAAGGTTGATCAGGTTGCTGTACACATCTCCATTGGTATCTGCGCCCTTGGCAAAATCAAAGTTCTCTGTTTCATCGATAATGAACCATGCCGCAGCCCCCATGTCGCGCATCATCTGTTCAGCCCGGCTGAGCATCACCGGATCACCGGTGTTTGTTTTCATCACCCTGGGAGGTATCCCGTAGATCTCGCACAGTTCGCTCCAGCAGCTTTGGGCAAACCTCTTGAACAAAACATGTGGGATCGATTTGTTGATGAGTCCGTAATTGGTAGGATCTCCAAACTCAAGCAGCCAGGTACCGTATTCTTTGGCATTGCGAAAATCGATACCCGCGTCGTTGGTTTCATCAAAAAGCAATATCCCTTTCTCAGGTACAATATTGTTGCGGGGAAGTGTGATCACACGCAGGCCATTCGCATCGCTTAAGAACTCTATCAGGGTGGTTCCTGAGTAAACAGAATCCAGGATGTTTTTAACCAGGTCGTAATAAAACCGTGAAGATTTCACAAGAGCGGTCATCTCTTCATTGATCTTTCCGCTCTGATCCTTGAGGGTAAAGACACTTCCAATGGTTTGCATCTTGCGGTTTTCGATCTGAGAAGTAAGCAGGGAGTCAACCAAAACGTCCTTATAAAGGTTCTGAAGCTTGATCCTTTTGGGATTGTCGATCAGCGCAGCCTGTTTCATGGCAGCCTTCCATATGGCAATATCGCTGCGCACCTGGCTGATTGCCTTTGGGGCGATCTTTGAATAATAGCCGTCTTTGCGTGGCTTTCCAATTTGCTGGTTAGAAGTTGCGCTTTTTAAATTGACGTTCTGAGCGGGTAATTTTGTCCTGGTCATTTTGATGGTTTATTCATGATTAAACTTTTCCCGGCTGCCGAAACGAAATGCAAGGGCGTTGTCACTCTCGGGATCGATAACAAGTACAGGAAGGCCGGGGTTTATCGCCGGGGCTCCTGCTGACTTTCCGGTACCGGACACCTTTTCAAGCCAGTCGATGGCACGATCGTACCGGTCTTTAACTTTATCGAGGATGATGTCAACATTTGACAATCTGCAGACATACCAAACTGCGATGTTCTTGCACAGTTCAAGTACCAGAGCATTGCGGTTTGTGCCGGTGGCTGAGAAGATAGCCGCGACATCGTACCGGGTGCGCCCATCGTTCCATTGTCCCTGGTTGTTTGGCGAGAGATAACTCTTCATCTCTTCAATGGCCGCGTTTATGGCCATCAGGACGATATCCTCATTGGAATCATCTTCCTGAGTGATCTCCACGATCTCGTTAAGCTGATAGGCATAGATTGCCGATTTCAATTCCTGAGGTTCTAAAAACATAGCTTTAAGTTGTTACGTAATAGGCCATTTTCTCAAGTCGCTCCACGGTTACTCCTTTTTTGAAGAATACCCTGCGCTTGATAAGGTCTTTCAGTTCAGATTTCTGGTAAACCCTGGGTCTGCCGGCAAAGGCAATTACCAGGTATTTCTTGTTGAAAATTTTTGCATCCCGTTTGGCACGTTTGATGGCCAGTTTCAACAGGAAATCGAAGTACAATTCAGTCAGGTTGATTTCCCATTTTGCAATCTGAAGGATCATATATTTTGGTGTTAAAAGTGTCTGTTTTCACGCATTCCCGACATATACTGAGCATTTGATGAACGGGTTCGTTGTGACAATATCCATATCGCACCCTCGAGCGCATCCGGCGCATCATCATGGCTTTTGCTCCCTTTTTCGAACATGAGCAGCTGCTCCTCCAGTACGATCATCCCAGGGGAGTCTTTTTCCTTTTCATTAAAGACCATCAGTCCACGCTCAAAAATGGGTTGCATGGCCTCGACCCTTGCAAACTTGTCGGGTTTTTTACGGGCATCGCCCCGGATTGGGATATGCTGGCCGCTGATGTTCCCTGCCTTTTTGAACTCATCAAGCAGAAGTTCCTGCAGGAAATTACTTTCCATGTAATACAGTACCGGTACTTTTCCTGCGACATACTGCATCAGGTCATAATGCCATGAAACCATTGCCATCACTGATATCTGGTCGGCATACGCTTTTAATACATGGAATATTCCATCGGGAGTCTTTCCCACCAGCATGGTTGCTTTAAAGTCCGCTGTTGCTGAATGCTTGAATGAAGGGTCGGTATAGCAGATCAGCGTTCGGTAATGCTTCAGATCGAGCATGGGGCCGTAATGGATATGTTTTTTCTGAAATACGCTTCCCTCGTTGATCGGGTTGTTCATGTATTCCTTTTGAAATCTGCGTTCTCCAACGAATTCACGCATGATTCTTATCTCGTCCGGAGTGTAGTTTTCGCTCCAGCTTGGCAGTCCGTGTTTGTCCAGGGCATTTACAACCGTATGGTGGATCCCGGGCCGCTGGGCAAACCGGCTCAGCACGCTGTCTTTCCCGATACGGTTGCCTACCATCACGAACCTTCCCCGTCCCATTTCCATCGTTCCCGAAAGGGCAGTAAGAACCCAGTCAAGCGCTTCTCCTACCCTGCGAGGGTTCCGGATCAGTTCATCGTCGTCTATATCATCCACCACAATGTAATCAGGGCGTTTGCCACGGTCTTTCAGACCGCGAGGGCTTTGCCCCCGGCCAAGGGCCACGAACAGGCATCCGTCTGTAGTATGGAATTCTCCATCGGCCCATGAGCCGGATTTCATCTGTTTGCCAAAATCGTGAATGAATGCCTGGTTGTATTGCAACTCGGCCTGCAGGTCGGAAAGCAGCCTCACTGCCATCTCTTCACTCTTTGAGACCAGGATCATCACGTGGATTTGCCGGGGCTGCTGAATTTTGAGCCACAAGGGGATCATCAGCGAAAGGTGGGAGCTTTTTGCATGGCCGCGTGCCCACTCGAACAGCGCCTTTGTCTCACCGGTAGCCTTGAGATAGTTTGCAGCATCTGTTTGGAACTTGCCGCATTTCTTTGGAGCCAGGGAGGAAAAGTATGTTTTTACAAAAAAAGCATAGTCCTTACGTGCGCGGCATACCCTGTCTTCACGCTCCTGGGGCGAGTCGGAAATGGTGAAAGACTGTCCCTGGATCCACTCGATGCGTTGTTGCCATCGCAACTCAAGCTCTTTATTTCCCCGGAAGTTTGCCATTGCCCAATCGGAATTGAATGTAGATATCCTGGTATTTGGTGATGCACTTAATAAACTCATCGGTGAGGTCGCGGTAAGAGGGGCGCTGTTGGATCAAAAAGTCCTGGAATGACATAAAGCAATTGATGTCATCATCAACTGTATTGGATGTTTTGAGTTCTTTGAGCTGCTTTACAGCTTTGGCGAAAGCATCTGCAGAGAAATTCACCTCATTGCTCAGCATGTCATTGATGCGCTGCAGGGCTTTCTGCATCAGGTCGTCCATGGAGATCGTGCGGGATGCCCTTTTGCCTTCCCATCCACCGGAATCTTTCCACGACTTGAGTGTCGGGGCAGAAATACCAACACGTTTACAGATATCCTGTGAAGGAATTGTCTGCATAAAGAGCAGGTAGGCATATTCATATTTCTCCGGGGATCGGGTAATGACTTTTGCCTTTGGCTTTTTCGCGGCCATAGTTTTTTTACAAAAATGATTGATCCATGTTTGATTTACAACTTTGTGTTTAGTCCTTGCACGCAAGTGTGCAACCAATGCACGGTTATTTGTATTGACCTTTTTGGCGATGTATGTTTGCCGGGATTAATGAAAGTACAGCGATGGCAAAAGGATTTGTTTTAAACGATGAAAGCCGGTTAAACTCATACGGTTTCCTGGTGCTCAATGCGGGTGGAAGCTTTGACCGTTTCAGGGAAAACCCTGTGATGCTTTATTTGCATGAACAGGAGCAGCTCATCGGACGCTGGGAGAACCTTCGCACCGATGGCAGCAAGCTTATTGCCGATGAAGTGTTTGACACAGAGGATCCCGAGGCAATGAAATTATCTGGTAAAGTGGACCGGGGTTTTCTCAAAGGTTCCAGTATGGGTTTACACATCCTGGATGCCGAATTAAAAAACATACCGGGCCTGGGTCTGGTGCCAGCCGTGACCAAGTGGGAACTGATGGAAGCCTCGCTGGCCCCGGTCCCGTCCGGTCAGACCTGTCTGAGGCTGTATAACGAAAAAGGTGAACTGATCACCAGCAAAGAAGCTATTAAACTTTCAATTGATTCAATCATTCTTAAAAACAACAACACATCCATGGACAAAATCATGTTAACCGCCGAAGCGGCTACCTGTCTGAAGGTTTCAAAAGAGATCGACCCGACTGCGTTGAATTCCGCTATCATGGCTCTGGCTGCATCGCGTGACGAGGCGGTTACCGAGCTTAAAAAATTCAATGAAACCAGGGCAAAAGAACTGGTTGACGGTGCCATCAAAGAAGGACGCCTTTCTGCCGACAAAAAGGAGTCATTTGAGAAAATTGCCGTAAGTGATTTCAAACAAGCTAAGGATCTGATCGATTCTCTTCCAGTAAAACAGACCCTCAGTGATAAAATCATTGCCGGGAGCAAAGACGCTACCAAAGGCCGCGATGACTGGAATTATCTGCAATGGGCAAAGCAGGACCCCAAAGGTCTGGCCAAAATGCAGGCAGAAGATCCCGCCGGGTTTGAGCAGCTCAAGGCCAACTATAAAAGCGCGTAAGTCAAGTAATCACCTCAAAATAATCAAAGAAATGAAAAAGCTTAGTTTTAAAAACCTGTTATTTAACCTGGTGGTCATGTTGTTCATCGGGGCATTTGCGTCCGTTCCGCTGGCTTTATCTGCAGCCGTATCCGTAGGGGCCGGAACATTACTTTCATTCATGCCAAGGGTCAGCGGGATGCTGATGTCCGGGTTGCAGAAGGAAATATGGACCGACATCTTGCTTGAAAAGTTTTATCCCGAAAACTCGTTTATCAATGAGGCCAGGGATATGAGCGCACTTGTTGAATTTAACAAGATCAACCTGGCAGAAGCAGGGGCAAGTCCTGACGTTCTTATTGATAACACTTCTTATCCCATTGCTGTAAGCAGCCGTACCGACGTGCCCAGGGAGCTTGCATTGAAAACCCTTGACACTACCAGTACTGTGGTGAGAAATGTGGAAGCAATGGAGCTGGCTTATGACAAAATGGCTTCTGTGGTTTATGGTCACAAGCAGGAGCTTTTAAAAACTGCCTGCAAACTTGCGGCATGGAACTATGCTCCGCTCTCAAATGCGACCAATACACCAGTATTAACTGCGTCCGGAGCTCTCTCCAACGGCAAGCGGATGTTGCAGTTTGAAGACCTGCTCAAGCTGATGGTTGCATTCAACAATCTTGATTTTGCTGCCGATGGGCGTATCCTGGTTCTTAACCCGCAACATGAAGCTGACCTGATCAAACAGGACCTAACCCTTTACAAAAGCGCTATTGTCGCCGGAAATGTATTCGGGTTTAAACTCTATCGTACATCAGCAACTCCGGTATTTAATGCGTCAACCGGTGTAAAAGCTGCCTATGGTGCAGCTGCTGCGGGAACTGACGCCATTGCTTCTTTTGGATTTCATAAGGACGAGGTGATGAAAGCGATCGGAACTACCGAAATGTTCGCCAAGTATGCTGATCCGGATAACAAGGGAGACGTGATCAACTTCCAGATGCGTTTCGTGGCACTGCCACTTCGCAGCAAAGCCATTGCAGCCATTTATTCACCATTAGAATAAAACCCGGATGGAAGGGTGCCGGGGGAGCAATCTCCTGGTGCCCGCTGATCCGCAAAAGCTGACTGAATATGGGGGAGTTTGAGGTCTGGGTGTATCGCGGGGCAATCATCGTACTACTGGCAGTTCTGTGGTACCTGGCAAAGGGAGTTCTTAAAGAGCTCCGGCTGATCAGAGATGCACTTGAATCTTTACACATCACTCAAACGGCACAGGATGGTACCATCAGGTTGGTTGGAAGCAGGGTCGATTCACATGAAAACAGGATTAATGATCACGCATCCAGACTGAGAGGAATAGAGAGAAAGCAGGACAGTTGTCAATATTGCAAAGAAGCTTAAAATGAACAGGGTAGTTATTTTGATCGCATGTATATCGTTGCTGGGTTTATTCGGATGTAAGTCATCCAGAGTAACCTCTCTAGCAACGCATGAGCAGGCGATAACTTTTACCCAGGACAGCTGTTATGATCGCGAAACTGTTCATCTGGACAGCATCATTATTCCATTGGATTCTGTTTCCACATTCCTGCCCATGGGCTGGATCGCCGATACGCTCTCATACCAGGATCCTGCTCCGATTTCTCAAAAGCAAGGCAGAGCCACTCTGAAGATCGAAAGAAAACCGGGCGGCATCCGGGTAACGGCATCCTGCGATTCACTGCTGCAACTTCTGGTCAACCGTAACCGTGAGATATTCAACCTGCACAGTCAGCTCAATAGCCAGGTGTCTTCCAGTTCACAATCAGACAGGCAGGTTCAAATAATTACAAAGGTCCCTTTATGGGCCATCATACTGCTGGTCGTTTCACTGGCCATCAACGTTATCATTATCGTTTATCAAATAAAAACAAGATTGTTATGACAAAGAATTCCAAAGCGGTAGAGCAGGAAAAATCTGCCCCGGTTGAAGAAATTGCTCCTGATCAGGTTACTGATCCTGGCAAGCAGGATATGTCTCTTCCTGAAGAAGAAGAACAAGACAGTCCGGAAGATAAGCTTATCTCCCGTGCACTGGAGGTTTTTGCAAGCCATGATGTCAATGAAATCTATTTCACCAGCGATGGTACTGCATTCATCCAGCCACAATTTGCCAGGCTCCATGCTGAGAACCTGGAAGACAACAGGGTACTCACCGTTAAACGCAAGGAGGTATAAATGGCCGCAACCGGATTGCCTAAAGTAACAATTGTATTTGAAAATGGCGCACTGGGTTTGGTCTCACCAAGCGCAGATGGTGTGCTGGGAGTTTTGTGCAACGGCGTTGTCGTTGCAGGAAAATTCGCATTGGCGACTCCTTATATCATCACCAAATTTGCTGACCTGGAGGCCAACCTTGGCATTACCTCGGCAAATAATGCCAACATCGTGAAGTTCTTCAGCGACTTTTACGCCATGGCCCCTGACGGGACCGAGGTATGGCTGATGGCCTTTGCCGATACGTTCACCATGGCCAATATGGTTGACAATACTTCAATAACCAATGGGAGAGCATTGTTGCAGGCTGCCAATGGTCGCCTTCGCGGACTCATCGTTACCAGGACACCGGCCACAGGGTACACGCCTACTGTAACTGCAGGGCTTGATTCTGATGTTGCCGCAGCGCTTACCAATGCACAGGTTCTTGCAGAATATGCAGCCAATACCCTGATGGCACCGGTCTTCGTAATGCTTGAGGGCCGCAGTTATTCAGGAGTGGATACCGCGCTTACCGACCAGAGCCAGGCAACCAAAAACCGCGTTGGAATCTTTATCGGCGACACTGTTGCCAGTAGCGCCAATGCCTGCATGGGGTTACTTGCCGGTCGCATTGCCTCAATCCCTGTTCAGCGCAACATCGGGCGGGTAAAAGATGGTTCTATTGCTACCATGACAGCCTATATTCATAGCAAGAAAGTTGAACAGGCAGAACCTGCCCTCATCCACGACAAAGGATATATCACCATGCGGACATTTGTAGGCCGCAGCGGGTATTTCTTTTCTGATGATCACCTTTGCACGCTTTCAACTGATGATTATCACACCCTGACAGCCAGAAGGACCATCGACAAAGCTTTCCGCATTGCTTACGATACCCTGCTGGGAGAGTTGCTGGATGAAATCCCGGTGAATGATGATGGAACCATTGCCGTGACCAAGGCCAAGAGCATTGAGACCAAAGTCGAGAATGCCATCATCAACAGCATGACCATCAATGGTGAGCTGGGCAATGATCCCGGCAACCAGAACGACACCGGTGTGAGCTGTTTCATCGACCATACGCAAAACCTTGTCAGCACCAACCAGCTCGACGTTACCCTGAAGGTTAAACCCTTTGGATATGCCAAATACATTGATGTAAAACTCGGATTCAAAACCTTAACAACCTAAAAACAATGAAAAAAATCCTATTATTCTCGGCTGCGATGATGATTGCCGCAGTGTCCTTCTCTCAGCGCACGACCATCACCTCTTACGCTGACACCCTTTCCGGCGCAGATACCAAGTACTATGCAGCGCCTGCTTTCAGTGACCTCCAGTATGGCGCCTTCGGGATCTATGTGGATCACCTTACCGGATCGTCCGACAGCACTTATGTGTCGATCCAGGGCAGCATTGATGGAACCACCTGGCAAACGCTTGGTTCAACATCATACACTTCAGCTGCATTGTACACCAACACCATTACGGTTACAGCCGGTGCGCCGACAGACTTCACGACATGCCGGTTTTATTCCACTGATGCAGGAATGATCTGGAGTATCGCCAATCAATTGAAGCTACCCTACTATCGGTTTAAGGTGCAGCACTGGGTTACCGGAACTGTTTCTGTTAAAGCGTGGATGTACAAGAAGAAATAAACAGGCTTTAAACCTTTTTTAAAACAAAATAAAATGGGATTCGATTCACGTCAATACGAATTTGCGGACCTTAACCTCGAGTTAGGTGGCCGCACGGTTACCGGCTTTCGCGGGATCAAGTACACCTCGAAGCAGGAGAAGGAGTTGGTTTATGGCAAGGGCAATGAGCCACTCCATATACAAAAGGGCAATATCGGCTACGAAGGAGAGATCAGTATGCTGCAAAGCGAGCTGGAAACCCTTCGCAAGGCATCGCTCTCAGGAAGTGTCCTGGGCTTGCGCCTAGATGCCGTTGTGGCTTTTGGCAATCCATCCAATGGCGACACACTGATCGTTGACAAGATCAGGGGGCTGGAGTTCACCGAGGACGCCAAGGAGATGAAACAGGGCGATAAGTTTATGGAAGTGTCCCTTCCCTTTATCTGCCTGAAGATTGAAAACCAAAAACCTTAATTGAAATGGCAAAGACGAAATTGATCGGAGAAGTAACTCCGGAACAACTTGAGGAGTGGAAAAAAAAGCATGGCCCTGGTAAAAAGATTGTTGTAAGTGGACATGTTGCTTATTTAAGATATCCAACCCGTGTTGAAGTTGCATTTTTAAACTCAAGTGCTTCACATAACGGAGTGAAAAGCAATGAAGTGTTCTTAAACACGATTTGGCTTGGTGGAAGCGAAGAGATCAAAACCAATGATCGATTATTCTTTGCTGCCACAAAACATCTTACAGCGATGATCACAGATAAGGAGGCAGAACTGGAGGATTTTTAGAGCGTGCCCAGGGTTCAATGCAACACAACAAAATAGGGTATATAAACACCTTGATGCGTTACCATTTGCATATTAACCCTGATGAGTTATCTGATGAGCAATGGGCACAAACCTTTAATCAACTTGCGGATATAAGAAAGATAGAGAAAGAAGCAGGGAACTAACCAATATTGTTACGTTCCCTGTACTTTTCTAACCAGGATGGATAATCGGTTTCATCACCTTTAAAACCAAGCAAGTTGTGCCATATTTCAGCGATTCCTTTAATAAATAGCCAGACCAATTGAGAAAAGAACAGCCATAAAGGAATGACAAGCAAGGCAAATACCAGAATAGTTAACACCGTCTCCACGTGTTTTAATTTGTGCAAATATAGTGATAAATGAGCGGAGCCACGACATATACGATCAATGTAACTGGCAATGTAACTTCTGCCTTCAACGGCATCAGCAGCTCGGCTGCCTCTGCCGTGAAAAGTACGAATTCACTTCGTTCGGCATTACAGAAATTTGGAGACTGCGCATTTGCGGCAAACAACGTAAAAAATGCTGTTGACAATTTTAGCGCGGCATTAGATTCGGCAATCAAGCCTGGTGTTGAACTTGACTCAAAGATGGCCGACTTGTCAGCCATTACCGGTGTTACCGGTGATAAACTTAAGGAGATTGAAGGTTACGCCCGGCAGACAGCCAAAACTTTTGGCGGTAGCGCTGCACAGGGCGTTGAATCATTCAAACTTATCCTTTCCCAGTTGGGACCGGAAATTGCAAAAAATCCTGTTGCGCTAAAGGCAATGGGTGATTCAGTTGCATTGCTGAGCAAAACTATGGGTGGCGATACCATCGGCGCAACAGAAGTGCTTACTACGGCCATGAACCAATTCCAGGTATCACTTGATGATCCAGCCAGGGCTGCTGCTGTCATGGCAGATATGATGAACGTAATGGGAGCAGCCGCGAAGGAAGGGTCGGCTGAATTGCCTCAAATTAAGGCTGCATTGGAAAATTCAGGAATGGCTGCAAAAATGGCTGGAGTTTCCTTTGAAGAACTCAACGCATCTATCCAGGTCCTTGATAAAGCCGGTAAGAAAGGGGCTGAAGGAGGAATAGCTATCAGAAATGTGCTATCTAAGCTTTCACAAGGCAGGTTTATGCCAAAAGATACGCAGGAAGGTTTACTGGCTGCAGGTATTGATATCGTCAAACTTGGTGATTCAAGCCTGACCTTTAAAGACCGGTTGAATTTGCTCAAACCTGTTATGAATGATGCTGCATTGCTTACAAAAATGTTTGGCGAAGAAAACAAAAATGCGGCCCTTGCACTTATTTCCGGTACGAGTGAAATAGGGCGACTTACAACTGCAGTGGCCGGAACCAAGTCGGTCAACGAACAAGCTCAAATCGTCATGGGCAGCTTTTCTGAAAAAATGGGACGGATCAAAGCGGGTGTCGAGGATTTTGGAATCAGCCT
Source organism: Bacteroidota bacterium (assembly GCA_026391845.1). Taxonomy (GTDB): domain Bacteria; phylum Bacteroidota; class Bacteroidia; order Bacteroidales; family FEN-979; genus CAIVAT01. The sequence continues at coordinate 13,059 of JAPLDG010000143.1, forward strand.
GTTTAACCTGACAAAAGGGGCAATCCCTGCATTAAAAATAGGGGTCATTGGCATTCAGGGTGTGGTTGGAGCGCTCACATTGGTAAACATGCTGGCATGTGCCTCTGAAAACTCATGGATGGTAGCTATAACAAGCAAAGTAAAAGCCATGTGGCAGTCATTAATTGCCACCAAGGCTCAGGTAACCTGGGCATTTATAGTGACCGGAGCTACTGTTGCATGGACTGTGGTGCAGTGGGCACTAAACGCCGCATTCATTGCCTCTCCCATCGGGTGGGTAGTACTTGGTATTGGTGCGCTGGTCGCCGGTATTGTGTTGGCATGGAATAAATTTGAAGGGTTCAGAGCGGTCGTACTCACGGTGTGGGATACGATTAAAGGCTTTGGCAACATCCTTAAAGAATATGTTGTCGATCGTATCAAGGGAATTATCAGCGGCCTTGGCGCCATGGGATCGGCTATTTACAAACTGTTTACCGGAGATTTCAAAGGAGCTTGGGAATCGGCAAAACAAGGAGCAATAGACTTAAGCGGATATGATGCAGTAAAAAAAGCAGTTGCCTCGTCTGCTGATCTTGTTAAGGGCATAGGGGTCGATTATCAGCTTAACCTGGCGAACGAAAGTGCAAAAGGATCTGCCGGAGTAAAAGATGGAAAGCAAAGCTATTCTCCATTTGTCAGCGCCCCTGGAATCGCTCCTGCTGCTATTCCCGGACTTACACCTAAAGCGGCATCAGGGAGCCCAGATAAGGCTGACAAGGCCAAAGCAACCACCGATGCCATCGCCTCCGGAGGAACCCGCAATACCTCAATAACCATGAATATAAAAAGCCTGATTGAAAATGTTGTATTCGACGGATCCCTCAAAGAAAAACGTGGTGACCTGGAAAAAGAACTCACACAAACAATCATGCGTGTTTTAGGAATGGTACAGGCAACATCATAATCATGGACAGCAACTACATATTCGCAACCGGATTCAATCTGCCCCCCTTCTTTGGAAAGGACCAGGTTGTTATTGTTTCCACCAGCCGGGACAAGAAGGCCATCAATACCGATGGGTTGCAGAATGTGAAAAGTCAATACCCTCTTACATTGAAATGCAAAGGACTGACTGATTTTACTTTTCCGATCGACCCGATAATTTCCCTGGGCTTTAAAAATGTGATTACCCGCAGGACGGTCTCAAAAGGGAATAAACGTGGGTCGGTAAAAGAGCGCTGGACCGAGGATGATGTAGATATCACAATCTCGGGGGTATTCATCAGTGACAGTGATACCTATCCAGAAGAAGTGGGAAAGCTTCAAGCGTTTTTTAAGCAGCCGGAAGCTATAGAAGTGGTTTGTACCATGCTGAACGAA
>JAPLDG010000143.1:14425-16338 GCA_026391845.1 Bacteroidota bacterium
AACGTCAAATCAACCACATTGCCATTGAGAACTTAGACCTGCCGTTTACAAAAGGCAAGAACAATCAGGCTTTCGAGATCAAAGCTTACAGCGATGATGTTTTCACTCTGTTAATTGAGGACAACTGATGTACGATATCACCTGGAAAATAACACTCGATAAGTATAAGCTCACGATGCTCGACAGCGTGAAGATCATTCGCAGCGTGGAGCAGCTGAGCGATACTGCTGTGATTGTATTACCAGGAGCCTGCTTTAATAAGGCTATTGAAATTGAGAGCAAGGTAAAAAGGGGTGATGCCGTTACGATCCAGGCCGGATATGATGGCAATCTGGTAACTGAATTTGAGGGATTCATTGAAAGTATCTCCACCGATGATGGCGCGATCAAACTCAATTGTGAAGATGCCATATTCCAATTCCGCAAGCCCATAGCCGATAAAGAATTTACAAATCCTGATGTAAAGGATATTCTTGATTATATCTGTTCAAAGGTTGGAGGATATTCACTTAAGTGCGACTATTCATTCAAGTATGACAAGTTTGTTATCCGCAACAATACTGCATATGATATTCTTAAGAAGGTTCAGGAAGAGAGTAAAGCAAATGTTTACATCAAAGGCAAGGAGCTAAATGTCCATCCGCAATACAAAGAGATTTCCGGAACGGTAAAATACTCCTTTCAGGTCAACATTGAAAAGAGTGAACTTGAGTATAAGGATGCCAGGGACAGGGTTGTGGAAGTCGTTGTTGAAGGCAAAGGGAAAGACGGCAAAGTTATACGCGAGACTGCCGGATCAACCGGTGGTGACCAGGTGAGTATTAAAATCGATGGCATAAGCGATAAGGCAACGCTTCAGGCGCTTGCCGGGGAGCAATTGAAAATTAAGAGTTATACCGGTTACTCCGGGAGCCTGACCGGCTGGCTTGTTCCTTTCTGTGATGCAGGATTTAAGGCATCGATAAAGGATAAAGACTATGAATTCAAAAACGGTGACTACTACGTGCTCGAGGTTGAAACAACCATCAGCAGCGCAGGTGGCCAGCGTAAAGTAACTGTTGGAATGAAGATATGAGCGAACTGCATGAAATACGCGATCGTATTCGCAATATCTCCGGGATTAAAGAACTCGGGGCCCCATTCTTTACTGCAGAAGTAACTGAGGTTAGCGACAACGACTGCAGCGTGATCTATGGCACCACGACATTGACCAAGGTGAAGTTGTTCAGCATCGGCGAGGCTGGTAAACTACTGATAAAACCAAAAGTCGGCAGCAAAGTGACGGTGGCCGATCTGAGCCAGGGGAAGCTTCGTGACCTGATAATCATCAAGGCTGATGAAGTTGAATTGATTAAATATGACCAGGATGGCCTGGTGGTTGAAATTGACAGTGTGGCAAAAAAGATTAACATCAAGAACGATTCTACGAGCCTTACCAAACTTATGACATCTGTTTACGACATTATTTCAAAGCTCACTGTCAGCACACCGAATGGCCCATCAGGAACTCCATTGCCTCCGACAGTCACTGCGCTTGAGAAGTTTAAAACAGACTTTCAAAACCTTTTAAAATAGATTGAAATGCCATTGCAAAAAGCTCCATTGAAACAAGGAATTGCAAATCTGATGAAGGATATGATGGATCGAACAGACCCGTCTTATGATGAATTCGCTGATCGGCTTAGTACTTTGATTGAAACGTATGTAAAAACAGGTACTGTTACGGTTGCTTTGGGGATACCGGTTTCAACGGCAGGAAGCCCGACAGCGCAAACAGGGTCGACTACAGCAACAGGTACAGGAACAATTAGTTGATATGGCCATAGTAACTGACATATTGTGTGACGAAACCGGAGAAATCTCCTGCCTGCTTGGCGATATGGTGATCGGAGATGCTACATATCAGCACCAGG
>JAPLDG010000035.1 GCA_026391845.1 Bacteroidota bacterium
CGGTAACTGTTGTAAACCCGATGGATGCGGAGATGGACCCTGATTTTTGGATTTGCATGGCGATGGTACCGGTTTTACCTGCCACTCCGGCTGTGATCAAGCCTGAACCTGTTGTTCCGCCGCTCATGGCGAACCCGGGTGTAAGGGTAACCACACTGTTTGAGCTCACTGTCGGGTATGCCGGAGGTGCATAGGCCCCATCAAAAGCCACCTCTCCCTCGGCATTGTCGGTTGATCGCCTTACTTTAATGGCCGGACCCGAATAGGATGAGCTCAGTTTTCGCAGGCTATAGGCAACCTGTGCCGGGGATGAAGATGACAGCCCCAGGTAATCCAACGTATTCTGAGCGATGGTGTCTTCCAGGAAGAGAGCGAGCGCCAGGGTGAGGAAAATGATTCGTTTCATAGGTTGTATGATAAGGTAATATTCGCGGACTGTGCTGTTTATTCATTAACAATTTACCAAATATACGGTAATCTTTGTAAGATTCACCATAACAAAGTGAAAATTTCCTATCGCCGGATCACAAGACCACCCTGGTTTAACGACCGCGACAAGTTTTCGATCGTGAACCATTTTATTCACTTCAACGGAACAGAGGCGGGTTCTCCCGACCGGTTTGAATCCGATTTTATGGCGAGACATATAACCGGCAAGTCGTTTTACCCTCTTCAGAAAACAAGGGTCGGGTCCATTCTTCCTCAGTAATTCTCACAGTCAAACGATGGGGAAACGAAACCCCGATAGGGGTGGCAATATTATAGATTGGTTTTGTTTGTAATTCTTACGATTTTACTGGTACAATGGTGCCTTATCAATAATTTATTTTTATATTTGAGACACGCATATCAAACAATATTGAATTGTAGATGTACCCATACATAAACTTTGTTTGATTGCTCATTTTGAATTTATTGTGAAATATTTAACAAAAAGGTGCGACTGGTCTTTTCAATTCAATTAATCGTTAAAATTCCGCTATATGAAAAATTTTTCCGCGATTTTGATGTTTTTTGCACTACTCAGTTTTCCTTTAATCGTATTTTCCCAGACACAAATCACCCTGATTTTTGTAGGAAAAGATGCAACCACCCAGAATGTTATTCCGCTCGACAGCGTCAATATCACAAACCTGGCTGAGAATTGCGATACTTCCTTGTTTGGCCCCGCACCATTGCTTTCACTGAATGCCCTGTGGCCTGTCGGCATTGGCGAAGTAAACGGAAACAAACCGGGCGCATTCATGCTGAAGCAAAATTATCCCAACCCTTTCCATGGCACAACAACCGTCAGCATTTACAGGGAATATGGCGGCGTGTTGAACCTGAGTTTATTGGACGGGATGGGAACAAGACTGGCTGAATTCCACAACTCACTTGGAAAAGGGTTTCATTCATTTGTTGTTTCATCATCCGGGAATAAAGTACTGGTCCTGGCTGTTTCTGATGACCAGAACAACCGTTCAATCAAAATTATCAGCACAGGGCAAGCCAATGGTTACAATGACATTCAATATCTCGGGCAAACCCCGAATGTCGAAAAAAAGAGTCTGAAAAACCTGGATAATTCAGGGTTTATCTATTATCTGGGAAACTCGTTGCGCTATACTGCATATTTAAACGGTTATGGTGATCAAATCATCATTGACAGTCCGGACTCCGACAGCACTTATTATTTTTACATGCCAATGCTCTATTTGCCTGGAGTTACGACGTCTGACGTAACGAATATAACAACGACAACGGCAACATGCGGGGGTACCGTCACTTCTGATGGAGGGGCCTTGGTTACCGCAAGGGGCGTTTGCTGGAGTACTGCCCAGAATCCCACAATCGCAGATAACCATACCACGGATGGCAGCGGCACCGGAACATTTATGAGCAACCTGACAGGGTTGATTCCCAATGCCACCCTTTATTATGTGAGAGCCTATGCAACCAATAGCATGGGTATCGCCTATGGCAATGAACTGTCATTCAGGTCCGAATGTGCTGCTTTTTCTGCTGTCAACATTTTAATTTCCCCATCCGAAAACCTGGTATGCTCCGGAACCATCGTGACATTTACTGCCACGCCTGTCAATGGAGGCTATTTACCTACATACCAGTGGAAGGTTAATGGCAACGATGTAAGTGGAGCAACGAATGCAGCTTTTGCCTATATACCGAACAACGGTGATGCCGTTACCTGTGTGCTGACCTCCAATCAACAATGCGTCACCGGGAACCCGGCAACATCCAACACGGTAACAATGACGGTGAATCCAATACTACCGGTAAGCATATCCATTATCCCATCTTTAAACCCGGCTTGTACAGGAATGAGCGTGACTTTCACGGCTACACCAACCAACGGGGGCGCTTCACCTGGCTACCAATGGAAAGTCAATGGCAACAATATCAGTGGTGCGACCAATGCGGTTTACAGCTATGTTGCGGTAAACAGTGATGCCATCACATGTGTTTTAACATCAAATGCTCTTTGTACGACTGGCAGCCCTGCAACCTCCAACACGGTGATCATGTCGCTAAGTCCATTGTTGCCGGTAAACGTTTCAATTGGCCCGTCAGTAAACCCGGTTTGTGCAGGAACGAGTGTGACTTTCACGGCTACACCGACCAACGGGGGCGCTTCACCTGTCTACCAATGGAAAGTCAATGGCAACAATATCAGTGGTGCGACCAATGCGGTTTACAGCTATGTTGCGGTA
>JAPLDG010000235.1 GCA_026391845.1 Bacteroidota bacterium
AAATTGATCGACGGGAGTTCTTCACCTGGCTTGTAACTCATGCCAAAGATGTAGCGTTTGTCTTTCACATCGGAGCCCGCACTGATACCACCGAGTTCAACACAGCAGTGTTCGATGAGCTGAATCTGAACTATTCAAAAAAAATCTGGAATGCCTGTGCAGAATATGGCATTCCATTGGTTTATGCATCTTCAGCCGCCACCTATGGAGATGGTTCTCTTGGTTATAGCGATACAGATAACAGCCTGATTCAAAGGCTGAAACCGCTGAATCCTTATGGGGTATCAAAAAATGAATTCGACCTGTGGGCATTGCAGCAGACTTCTGCTCCGCCAAGGTGGTATGGACTGAAATTCTTTAATGTATTCGGCCCCAATGAATATCATAAAGGGAGGATGGCTTCGGTGGTGTTTCATGCATTTAATCAGGCAGACAGGCGTAAAAACTCACAAACAGATGGCAAAGTCAGGTTATTTCGGTCGCATCATCCCGATTACCGTGACGGGGAGCAGTTGCGTGATTTTATCTATGTCAAAGATGTGACTGACGTACTCTATTTCTTCATGTTAACCAAAGCTGAAAGCGGTATTTACAACCTGGGCACCGGGCAAGCGAGAACATTTCTGGACCTTGCTACTGCTGTTTTTACAGCCTTGAATATCCCTCCCTCCATCGAATTCATTGACACACCCCTGGATATCCGCGACAAATACCAGTATTTCACCGAAGCGAAGATGGAGAAACTCCGGGCAGCCGGGTATTCCAAACCTTTCCACACGCTTGAAACAGCCATTGCTGAATATGTGCAGGCGTATCTGATGGAGCGGACGTGGTTCTGAGGGAAAGCGTGACGCGTGACAGGTGACGCGTGACGCGTGACGACCTTCACCATTGTTTTCCCGGCAAAATAAGTTTCTAACAAACTCAAGAATCTTTAGATTAGTTAAAATTTTTATCATATTTTTGTAATCGGGAGAATGTCGTTATTCATGACTTGTACTCTAAAAAATATGATCGATTGAAGAATTACAAAATTATTTTTAACTAAACACATGAAAAACATGAAAAAATCTACGCTTTTAGCCATTCTGATGATGGTTGTTATTGCCTTGTTTACTTTCGACACAGGGTACTCTCAAGTCGCATTTACTGAAGGAAACCTTGTGGTTTACAGGGTGGGCGACGGAGTCAGTACATTAGCGAACACCGGCAACCCTGTGTTTTTAGATGAGTACACTACTTCAGGGACTTTGGTTCAATCTGTGCCCTTGCCAACTACCGTTATTGCACCAAATCAGCAATTGGTGGCAAGCGGAACTGCATCATCAGAAGGATGCATAACACGCTCAGCAGATGGTAAATACATTCTATTTACCGGTTATGGCGCTAATATTCCTTATGCAACAAGTCTGACAGCTACCGCTTCTACTGCAGTTCCACGTGTCATCGGTATTGTTGGTTCATCCGCTGCAATCAATACCACTACAGCTTTAACTGATGCCGTAACCGGAAGTAGTCCCAGGAGTGCGACCAGCACTGATGGGAATGCTTTGTGGCTGTGTGGCGGAGCAGGTGGCGCACGTTATACCACCAAGGGTTCTACGACCTCAACACAAATATCTACTACTTTAACCAACCTAAGGGTTCTGAATATCTTTAATAACCAATTATATACATCATCACAATCAGGCGCTTTCAGGTTAGCAACCGTCGGAACGGGTCTTCCTACCACCAGCGGCCAGACCATCGTCAACCTTCCCGGTTTTCCAACTTCAACAGGCAGTCCTTATGGATACTTCTTTGCCGATCTGGATGCCGGGGTTACCGGCATGGATGTCGTATATGTTGCAGATGATGGCGGAACCTTGCAGAAATATTCTTTGGTAGCCGGTAGCTGGACTGCCAATGGCTCAATATCGATAGCTGCCATCAGGGGATTGACTGGCAGCGTATCAGGTACATCTGTAACACTTTACGGATCATCCTCAACAACAACCCTTCCTTATACCAGCAACATCATCAGCTTGACGGATGCTTCAGGTTATAATGCTACGATTACGGGTACTTCAACTGTAATTGCTACATTGGGTGCATCATCCACCAAAGTGTTCCGTGGGATTGCTTTTGCTCCGGTTGCTGGAACCACTCCTACCCCAGTTGTTACAGTTGCTCCTACGACACTTTCAGGGTTTACTTACGTTTTTGGCTCCGGTCCGTCTGCTGAGCAGTTATACACCATCAGCGGTTCAAACCTTACTGCCAACATTTCGGTTGCTCCACCGGTTTCGGGTGATTACGAAATTTCCACAGGCACGGGTGGTTCATTCGTTGCCACCAACCCGATTACACTCACTCAAACAGACGGTTCAGTTGCAACAGATACAATTTATGTACGGTTGAAGGCAGGTTTGGCTGTTGGCAGCTACAACAGTGAGCTTGTAACTGCTTCATCAACCGGTGCAACAAGTGCCACTGTAACCTGCAGCGGAACAGTTACAGATGTGCCACTTCCCTCTATTTCTGTTTCAACTCCCACCCTTACAGGCTTTACCGCCATTCTTGGATCTGCCTCTGATTCACAGCCTTATACAGTTTCAGGCGACAACCTGACTGCAAGCGTTACCGTTACAGCGCCAACCGGATTCGAAGTCTCAACAGATAACACTAACTTCCTCCCGAATTTCGACCTTTCACAGTCAGGCGGGAATCTTATCGGCGAACCGGTGACCGTTCATGTCCGGATAGCTGCCAGCGCACCGATTGGAGCTGCCGCCGGCAACATCGCCCATACCAGTGCCAGCGCAACAACGGTAAACGTAAGCGTTTCCGGGTCAGTAATTTATCCTGCGCCGACCAATCAGGCTGACCTGTTTACAGCCACTTCTCTCAGTCATTCGTCAATAACAAATACCTGGCTGGATAACGACGGCACACAGCCTGCCACCGGATTCCTGATCATGGGGAATACTTCCGGTATATTTACCGCCCCTTCTGACGGAGTCGCTCCTGCTTCCGATGCAACTCTCAGCGATGGCAGTGGCTTGGTATATGTTCTCCACGGGGCAAAAACCTTTACATGGAACGGACTTCCAAGTTCAACACATTACTACTTCGCCATTTATGCCTATACCAACACAGGTACCAGCATAAAATATAAAACAGCCACCGTGGAACAGCCTACACCTACCGCTAATGCAACCACACAGGTTTTCGTTCTGCCTGTAGCTGCGTGGACATTTGATGCAACAGCAGCTTCGCCGAATACTCCGACCTCTGTCAGCTCGAATTTTGGTGACCAGGCTGGAACTGCCGCACTTTTCGCAGATAGCACCAACGGATCTTCATTGTGGTTGCAGGCTACAGAATTAAATGCCTTTGCCGGGTCAACAACCAACGATCCGAGGGAAAGCGGTTCTACACTCGCCGGAATGTCCTATTGTCCTATCGGTGGTACATTAAATTCTGCCAATGGGAAAAGTATGGTGATAAAATTCTCGATGTCGGCACTCCAGGATCCTATTTTAACTTATGCCACGCGTTATTCAAGCAGTACTGGTTTTAACAGCCACCTTTGGGCCTGGAGTACTGATGGAACAAACTTTGTCTCCTTTGGCACGAACACTGCTCCTACCAGCACCACTTTTGTAACAAAAACTCTTGATATGAGCGCGATAGATGGACTTGACGGCGCGCCGACAGTGTACCTCAGGCTCACGCTTGATGGAGCTGCCGGTACAACTTCGAACAACCGTCTCGACAACATCGTGAGCCGTGCAGCCGCAGCTACCACCTTAAAGCCGACGGTTTTCACAACCGCTGCCACAGCTGTCGGAGCCACTACTGCAACAATCAACGGAACTGTGAATGCGAACAATCAAGCCACCACCGTAACCTTTGAATACGGACTTGGAGTTGACACCACAACAGTCACGACGGTTACAGTTCCGGGAACTTTTACGGGAGCTTCGATCCATACAATATCAGCCAACCTGCCTGTACTGGATATCAATACAGAATACAACTTCCGCATCATTGGCGATAACGGTTCTGGTACATCCAAAGGTTTCTTTAAGTTTTTTACCACGACCTGCCCTGTGCCAGCTGATGCCGGCGAGATTACAGGACCAACAGAAGTATGTGCCAACCCCACTACCGGCTACCAATATTCCGTGCCTGCCATTGCAAATGCAACTTCTTATGTGTGGTCTTTTCCACCCTCGTCAGAAGTTTTAGGGGAAGGTAATGTGGTTACAGTCTATTTCCCAGTGGGAGTCTCTACCTGGGATGTCAGCGTATTCGGAACCAATGCATGCGGCGACGGGAATGCTTCAAATCCTTACACCGTGACTTTGTTGCAACCCGATGCTGTCAGCGTTTCGATTGCTGCCTCGGCAAACCCTGTTGCAGCGGGAACTTCGGTAACTTTTACTGCTACTCCGGTTAATGAAGGAGCCGCGCCGACTTACGTTTGGAAAGTGAACGGATCAGTTGTCGGGACAAGCAGCATTACCTATGCATATATCCCGCTGAACAACGACGTGGTTACCTGCCAGCTTACATCAAGCTTAGCTTGTACCTCAAATAATCCTGCAACCTCTGATCCTATTAACATGGTTGTCACCGGAATTCCAACTAACCTTGATGTTACCGGAACTGTTTCACCTGGTCCTTTAGCTTGCTATAATGCTGAAAATACCATTACTGTAGCAGGTGGCAGTACCACTTTTGAAGTGCTTTTGGGCGGCGACGCTGAGATGATAGCAGGAGTGAACATCCTCTATCTGCCTGGTACAAAGGTGAATTCCGGAGGTCATATGCACGGACATATCGGCGGCCCTTTCTGTACACCTGTTAAAGCTTCCGAAATTGCTTCAGGCCAGGAAGAAACCGGACTCACCATGATGGACAATGCATATAAAATCTACCCGAACCCAACCAGCGGATTATTCACGATAGAACACCGTGGCGACCTTTCATCCGATATAGTGAAGGTTGAAGTTCTGGGTACCCTTGGCGCAAAAGTTCTGAGTACTGAATTCCAGGGATTACGCAAACAAGAACTTTCCATCAAAGGCAACCCTCAGGGGATCTATTTTGTGAAAGTTATGACAGGGGATAAAGTTCAGAAGGTGTTTGATGATGCCTGCAAGCGTGCGCCTGCCGAATACTGGGCCGCGGACGGAGTACATCCAACTGTGCCAGTTAGTTTATACTTTTGTAAGTTGTTCCATATCCCCGGACTTAAGTCTGAGGTAAGCCCTAAAAACAGGATTATGAAAAAGAATACGGTTTTGACCTTCATTATTTCAGTGATTATTGCGCTGGGTTTTTCACAACCCGCCTTCAGTCAGTTGTTGTTAGAAGAAAATTTCTCCTATCCGGCTGATGATCTGATCACTGCACATGGATGGACTGCACATTCAGCAGGCGCCCAACCCATCACAGTCAATAATGGTGGATTGAATTTCACGGATTACATTGGCTCGGGTATCGGAAATGCAGCCCTTGTCGATAACACCGGTGAAGATGACAGCCGCGTTTTTCCGGTTCAAACCGCAGGGGTTGTTTACACTGCATTCATGTTGAAAATTACGACAACTGCCGCAGGATATTTCTTTCACCTGGGAGGTGAACCGATAGGTACTACATTCAGGGGAAAGGTTTTTATGGATGCCACCAACCACTTTGGGCTGAGTCTGGGAAGCAATACGGGTAGTTATGCCACAACGACCTATACGCCCGGCAACACCTATCTTATTGTTCTCAAATATGAGATCGTGAGTGGCACAGCCAACGATATCGTTAGTTTATTTGTTTTCGATACTTCTATTCCTTCCAGTGAACCTGCCACGCCAACGATCGGCCCCCTGGTCGATGCAGCATCATCCGATATCAATCCGGGATGTGTTGCTTTGCGCCAATTTTCAGCAGCACAGAATTTTGTGCTGGATGGCATACGTGTTGGCATGTCCTGGACAGATATTCTTCCGGCGGCGGTCGTTCCACCAACTGTTCAGGCCCACGATCTTGCATTCAGTGGTATTTCAGCCACGGGAATAACTGCTTCATGGACGAATGGCAACGGCGCAAAACGGATCGCGCTGGTTAACACAACCAACAGTTTTTCCAATCCGGCTGATGGCACTGATCCTGTCGCAAATCCTGTTTATGGTGGTGTTGGCCAGCAAGTCGTATATAATGGCACCGGAAATTCTATAGCTGTAACAGGACTTTCAGGAAGTACGACATACTGGTTCCGGGTTTATGAGTACAATGGGACGGGAAGTTCCACAAAATATCTGACTACAACTGCAACACTAAACCCAGCCAGCCAGACAACCTCCATTGTTGTTACGGCACCAACAATCACCCTGCCCACCGTAACCAGCATCACCAGCACGTCAGCGCAGCTTGGCGGCAACATCACCAGTGATGGAGGATCTGTAATAACCGGGCGTGGAACTGTCTGGAAGACGGCACCCGGCGTTACTATCACTGATAACAAGTTGGCTGAAGGTGGCACTGCAAGCGGTGTATTCTCCCACATGCGAAGCAGTTTATCGCCTCAGACTCTTGTATATTTCAAGGCATATGCCACCAATGTTATCGGGACGACGCTCAGCAGTGAAGGATCATTTTTCACACTATCCAATGAGCCGACATCACATGTTACTGGTTTTTCTGCAGTTGCAGCAGGAAATACGAGCATTAACCTCACCTGGACTGCGGCCGCCTCCGGAGCATCCGGCTATCTCATCCTTCAAAAAAACGGAACAATCGCACCCACCGGCATTCCTGTTGACGGAACTGGCTACACTACAGGAAACTCCTTAGGCGATGCGACCATTGCTGCTTTGGTTACTCCGGGTTCTGCGCTTAATAAGACGATTACCGGGTTATCATCCGGAACACCTTATTCATTCACGATCATTCCGTTTAACTGGGATAACGCAAACAATGAAACTTACAACTATTTCACAACCCCTGCAATCCCGGCCGCAACTGCGACGACCACAGGTACGGCATCAACGATTTACACATGGGTCGGGGCCGACAATGGAGCCTGGACAACTGCTGCAAACTGGACCCCTGTCCGCTCGACCCCTACCACAGCAGATATCCTGCAATTTACGGATGGAACAACCAAAACGGTAACAGCGGTGCCCACCCAAACAATCGCACGATTGGTCATGGCCGGAAACACCATCATCAACCTTCAAAGTAGCGGATCCGTTGTCCTGACAATTTCCGGAGCTGCAGGCCCAGACCTTGAGATCCCGGCAGGTTGTGCCCTGAACCTGAACGCCAACAACATAATTTCCATCGTCATTGCCACGACAGCCACTGGCAGCATCAGCGGGAATATGAAATTTTCTGCAGCCACTGCAGCCACTGCGCACCGCCTGACTGCTGCAGATCCCGGGGCAATTGTGTTCAACAATGGCGCGATCTTTACAGCAGGAACATTCTTTTCCGGCAACCCTTTCGGTACTGCATCATATGGTTCTGTTATTTTTTCCGGAGGTTCAATATACCTTCAGCAGGCCGGAAGCAATCCATTCGGAGCCGGGCAGCCCAATAGTGTTGTTATCTTCCAGACTGGCAGTTTGTTCAAGGTGATGGCTAACCTCTCTCCATCCTTTTCCGGAAGAACATATGCTAATTTTGAGATGGATTTTACAGGCGCCACACTGACCACGACAGGTACAGCCCCTGTTTCAATTGATAACCTGACCATCACCAATGGAACGTTAAATTTCAACATGACCGGTCCTGTTAACATCAAAGGCAACATTCTGGTTCAGCCAGGTGCAAATCTTAATTTCACACCTGCTTCAGCAGCTACTGTCGCGATGTCGGGAAGCACACCCCAGTCAATCACACTCAACGGAACCATGACTGCAAACGCCAATACGTCCCTCGAAATTGCAAATAGTTCCGGTGTCAGCCTCAATTCTTCGGTTACCCTGAATGGAAACCTGGAACTGACCAGCGGACTGCTTTCTCTTGGGTCGAACAATCTTATTTTAGCTCCTGCATCTGCTATCATCGGCACTCCTTCATCTCTGGCAATGGTTGTTGCGACCGGTACAGGAAAATTGCAGAAAGGATTCATCACAGGGTTTACCGGAAGTTTCGTTTTCCCTGTTGGAGATAATACCGGAACCCCGGAATATTCACCAGTTGCCCTGAATTTCAGTTCCGGGACCTTCGGAACAGGGAATTATGTGTCGGTGAACCTTGTCAATGCTAAGTTTCCAGGTGATCCGAATACAACCGGCTACCTGAATCGCTATTGGAATGTTGCATCCTCCGGCATCACATCGTTCCTCTGCTCATCAATGTTTCAGTATGTTCCCGCTGATGTTACCGGCAATGAGACTCAGTTGTTTTCCATGCAGGTTGTCCCGGCTCCTTTTACCGACTTTGGCCTTGTCAACAGTACCCTGCATCAAGTCAATGCGCCAGGCCTTACAACTTTCGGGACCTTCACCGGATCCCAGCCAAAACCAATTGTTGTAACGAAGGCAGCCACACTGATCGATGCAACCACAGCAACGTTAAACGGCGAGGTAACCCCAAACTTCAACAATACCGCGATATCTTTTGAGTATGGGCTGACCACTGCTTACGGAACAGTTGTTCCCGGATCTCCTGCCTCAGTTACCTCAGGGGTATCCAATCCTGTGCTTGCAAACATCATCGGCCTGACTCAAAACACCACCTACCATTTCAGGATTAAAGGCACCAATGTTCAGGGAACTTCTAATGGCAGCGACATGTCATTTACCACCCTTTGCCCTGCACCCCTGGCAGCCGGGACCATCAGCGGGCCAGCCAATGTCTGTAAAAACGGAACAGGCTACGTTTATACTGTACCTGCTGTTACCTATGCAACCTCCTATTTCTGGACAGTGCCGGCCGGTGCAAACATTACTTCTGGTACCAATACGAACTCAATCACCGTCAGTTTTTCGGCGTCAGCTGTGTCAGGGAACATAACTGTTTATGGAACAAGCGCCTGTGGCAATGGAAGCACTTCCCCTGCTTACGCAATAACCGTTGTCCCCCAACCAGTCCCTACAATCAATGGCCCGGCAAATGCCTGCATCAATTCTTCCGGCAATCTTTATGCTACCGAAACGGGAATGACCGGCTATACATGGACTGTTTCTGCCGGAGGCATGATTACAGGAGGCTCTACGACAAACAGCATTCTGGTCAACTGGACTACAACTGGTCCACAAACTATCACGGTGAGTTATACCAATGGAAGTGGCTGTACAGCCGCTTCACCTGTATCGTATCCTGTTACCGTGATCCCTCTGCCAACACCGGTCATCCTGGGTCCCAATGTAGTATGCGCCAATGCGGCAGGTATCGTTTATACAACTGAAGCCGGGATGACAAATTACAACTGGGCGGTTTCCATTGGCGGAACAATTGTTTCTGGTGCCGGGACCAACGCCATCACCGTTTTATGGCCTTATCCCGGGAACAGAACAGTGAGTGTAGCTTACACCAATGCAACCGGTTGTGCAGTAATTACGCCTACGGTTTACAACGTGACGATCAATCCTGCTGCAGTGCCTACCATCGGAAGCAGCAACACGCCTTGTATCAACTCCACCAATAATCAATACTATACCAACACGGGTATGTCAAACTACTTGTGGAATATCAGTCCGGGGGGGATTATCACCTCAGGTCAGGGAACCAATACAATTTATGTCACCTGGAACAATGTAGGGGCGCAATGGGTAAATGTGAGCTATACCAATTCATTCGGATGCAATGCTGTTGCGCCAACAGTGTATGACTTATTTGTTAATCCGCTGCCAAATGTAGCAGGACCAATTACCGGTACAGCTTCACTTTGTGCCGGGACCAATGGAGTTGCCTTCTCCTGTGATGAAATCCTCAATGCTTCTTCGTATGGATGGACCCTGCCCGCAGGCGCTACGATTGCATCGGGTTCAGGAACCAACAGCATCACCGTTAACTTTGGCGCAAGTGCTGTTTCAGGGAATATCACGGTAGCAGGCATTAACAGTTGCGGCAATGGAACAGCATCGCCAAACTACAGTGTCACAGTAAATGCCATTCCCGGGGCGCCAGTTATCACGGTATACGGCACGGTGCTTACGAGCAGTTCCGCCTCCGGCAATCAGTGGTATTATAATGGTAATTTAATCCCCGGAGCAACCGGTCAATCCTACACAGTAACCCATAATACCGGTTATTACTGGTGTATGGTAACCATCAACGGTTGCTCATCACCGATCTCCAACAAGATTTGGGTGGTAATCACCGGTCAGCAGGAGTTGGAAAACAGTCATTTCAGCATATATCCGGTGCCCAGCAACGGGTTGTTCACAGTTGCCATTACCAGCACCGTAAAGGAAGTGTATTGTATCCAGATCTACAACCAACTGGGATCCATGATCTACAAGCTGGACAATGTGCAGGTAAATGGGACTTTTGAAAAGCAGATCGACCTCCGTCCACTACCCAACGGCATTTATTCGGCAGTGTTCAGCAACGGAGCAACCAAGATCGTACGGAAACTCCTGATTAACAATTAACCAAACCTATCAGGCTTCTGTCACTCTGTCACTTTGTTACTCTGTTCCTCTGTTACTCTGTTACTCTGTCACACCGTAACCTGACCCAATGAGAATCCAGGTTTCTCTTTTCATATGCCTCCTGTTAAGCCTGCAAGGATTTTCCCAATATTACAGCACAGGCCAGGATGCGGCGTCAACTGTCTGGAGACAAATAAAAACAGAGCGTTACAAACTGGTTTTCCCGGAACCATTTGAAAAAAAGGCACAATATCTTGCCAATATCATGGACATTATATGCCGGAATGAAACAACCACTCTGGCTGCCAGGGTTCCACGGATCCCGATTATTCTGCATACGCAAACAGTTATTTCCAATGGGGTTACAGTTTGGGCGCCCAAACGAATTGAGCTCTATACCTGCCCCCCGCAACAAACCAATTCAGAAGAGTGGCTTGAGCAACTCGCGATTCATGAGTACCGGCATGCCGTACAGATAAGCAAGATAAATCAAGGTTTTTCAAAGGTGCTATACTATGTTTTCGGAGAGCAAATCACAGGCGGAATCCTTGGATTGTATGTTCCTGCCTGGTTTCTGGAGGGCGATGCTACGGTAACAGAAACCGCCATGACAAACGCAGGCCGCGGAAGGTCGGCCCTGTTTGAAAGCACACTGAGGGCACAGGTTGTAGAGAAGGGACTCTACTCCTACGATTTGGCTACCTTGGGTTCCTTTAAAACCTTTACCCCGGATGCCTATTCCCTGGGGTATTATGTCACCGGACAATCACGAAAAAAGTATGGCCCGGAACTATGGAATACCGCACTTAACAGAGTTGCGAAATATCCATTTATGCTGGTGCCGTTTAACAGCGGTGTAAGAAAGGTAACAGGAATGTGGAAAACCAAGCTGTACAAGCAAACACTCACAGAACTTGACAGTGCATGGCAAATACAGTTGCACGCTACAAATCATCTGAATATGCGTTTTATAACCCGACGAAATGCTAAAATCCATACAAATTATAACCACCCTCTTCTCCTGAATGACTCCACCATCCTGGCCGATAAATCAAGTATGGATGATGTTGACCGGTTTGTACTCATCGATCGTAAAACTGGAAGAGAAAGTATTCTCCTAACCCCCGGTTACCATATCAGCGGGACAACCTCCATCGGGGGTAATTACCTCGTATGGTCAGAATTGGAAATGGATTTACGTTGGTCAAACCGAAATTATGCAGAAATCAGGATGTATAATTTTAAAACCCGGAAGCAGCAGGAGCTGACAACCAAATCACGGTATTTTGCACCGGTCATTTCCCCTGATGGTTCCAGTGTGGCTGCAGTCTGTATTACCGAAGAAAATCAAAGCAGTATCGACATCCTGGAAGTACCGACTGGCCGGCTTGTCAGACGGTACGCCATTCCCGATTTTAAACAGGCAATTACGCCCAGCTGGTCGCCTGATGCAAGCAGTATCATATTCACATTGCTTGCTGAAAAAGGGGAAACTGTGGCCATTATGGATACAAGCACGGGTAAAATCAGGAATCTGCTCCCATACTCCTTTAATGAATTTAATGGCCCGGCATTTTTATTCAAACAATATATCATTCACAGCGTGGATCATTCCGGCGCAGAAAATATCTATGCCATGGATACGCTCACCCATGCAATTTTCAAGATAACATCAGCCCGGTTCGCTACGTACGACCCTGATTTTACGTCGGACAGAAAATTCATGGTCTGTTCAGATTATACTTCAGACGGACTGATGGTGGTTGAAGCACCAATCGATACAGCAACATGGACACCGCTTAACCTGGTGAACAACCATTCATACAAATTATATGAAGCACTTGCAAAACAGGAAACAGCAAATATTCAGGACAGTGTGCTTGGACGGAAAATCTATAAAATGAATGCCTCCGACAAATACGACCTGGAAAAGGACACCATCCAGGGAATAACATACCCGTGCAGGAAATATTCGAAATTCCTGAACCTGTTCATTCCGCATAGTTGGGCCCCGGTTTCAATAAACATCGACAATATGAAAATCAACCCGGGTGTGATGCTGCTCTCACAAAATTTACTGAGCACCATGTTTGCAGGTGCAGGATGGGAATATGACATCAATGAACAAACCGGTAAATTCTATACCAGTCTGAGTTACCATGGATGGTACCCTGTGAGCAATTTCCGGTTCGATATCGGGAACCGGGCGGCATATGCCCGATATCATGGAGGAAATAAAACTTACCGGTTTACCTGGCAGGAAACAAATTTGAAAGGGTTCATCAGCATTCCATGGAATTTCTCTCATGGCAGATATTCCCGATCCTTACAGCCGGTTATCGGAACCACACTGATTGACATTCAGCACAATGCCTCCACACCGGAAAAATTTTCCAGCGGGTTGATCCAAACCATGGATTATTCGATCGCTGCCTCACAATATCAGCGCTCAACCCAAAAAGATATTTATCCAAGACTGGGACAAGCCATCGATGTAAGCTACCGCCACACTCCGTTTGGTGGCAACGACATGGGGTCAATATTTGGTGCGGAAGTGAACCTCTTTTTCCCGGGGATCATCCGCCATCATGGGATTTGGGTTTATTGCGGATATCAGCAACAGAACGCGACAGAACTGATTTCGTATTCCTTTTCAAATCTTATCAGCTACCCAAGAGGGTACAGCAGCGCTTATGATGAAGATTTGCTGAGTCTGGGTTTCAACTATACACTTCCGCTTTGGTATCCCGATTTCAGCTTTGGCTCTGTGATATACCTTAAAAGACTGAAAATAAGCGCTTACTACGATTATGCCTATGGTAAAAATCCAGGCTATATCAATGAATATCAGTCGCTGGGATCAGATCTTACTGCAAATTTTCACTTTCTGAGATTTGTGGCAACTCCTCGGGAAATTTGAAAATATTCGACAGTATCTCTTTAATTATCAACGTTCCAGGAAGGAATACGATGCTTCCAGGGGTTAAAGGACAACCAATTTTACTGATTTGATATAATGATCCACGGTGCATCTCACAAGGTATGCCCCTTGTTTAAGCCCTGCATCGGTCGTACTGAAAACCAAGGAGTTTATTCCGGTAAATTGTGCTTTAGGCCTGAAGGATTTCTTCATTATTCCGTCTAATGTGAATATTTCAATATGAATATCCGACGTTTGTAAACAAGAGAATGTCAGACAAAATCTTTCGGAAACCGGGTTTGGGGATAAGTAGATGCCATATTCATCCTGGTCAGGCACAATCACCTCCTTTTGAAACCTGAACCAGTTTTGCAGAAAGCGCTTCCTGATTTCCTGAAAATGATAAATACATCATGAATTCCTGTGGCGCCGCTCATCGTACAGGACTTAGTCTGATAGCCATTCTCCGTCGGGTTGGCAATGAGCGCCATCGAACCTGCTACAGGGCCAGTCATGCTGTCGAGCCTTATTTCAAGGACACCTTCCTGACCGACTTCCGGATCCAATTCAATGCGTGCATCAAATTGTTTGACACCGGTACCAAAATCAACATTTTTAAATACCACAAAATCGTTTTCAGCATTGTTTTGAATGCTTTGTCCTCCTTCACTGCATTCTATCAAGGTAAGCCGTTTCGATTTATTTTCAAAATGTTCCGCTTCAAATTGTGCCAGTGCATTTTGTTTGTAAACAGAAGCCAGCATCTTTCCATAAGCCACTACCTGTCCGTTCAGTTTAATATCGTCGGAAGAACTCCCGATCATCAGATCGACCTGTCCATTTTCAACTAAATATGATTTTGAAATATCATCATAGAAAGTCAGATCCTCATGATGCAGCATGAATGTAACTGCTTTACTTTCACCTGGTTGCAAGCTTATCCTTTGAAAGTCTCTGAGCTCTTTAAGCGGTCTTTTAACACTGGGCGAAACATGATGGACATAGAACTGCGCCACCTCTTCACCGGCAGTTCGGCCTGTATTTGTAATTGTGCATGTCACCTTTAGTGAATCATCCGGGTTTAAGCTACTCTTGTTGACTACCATATTCCCATAATCGAATGTTGTGTAGCTCAACCCATAGCCAAAAGGATAAATCGGGGTGCCGGTAAAATACTGATATGTTCTGTTTTCTCTGACATTGTAATGATCCATGGCGGGGATATCTGACACTGAGCAGTACCAGGTTGAAGTCAGTTTTCCTCCCGGGTTATAATCTCCGAATAATACATCAGCAATCGCCGCTCCTTGCGCCTGTCCGTTATACCAGGATGAAATGACTCCGGGAACCCTGTCATTGATCCGGTTAATTGATAAGGGAAATCCGCTGACCAAAACGACTATCGTCCTGGGATTGACCCTGAGAACTTCCATGATCAGGCTATCCTGAACACCAGGCAGGTCGAGTGAGGTCCGATCCCTTCCTTCACTGACCACCTCAAGGTCGGTACCACAAACAACAATGGCTACATCAGACTTTTCAGCCAGGTTAACGGCATCGTGAAAGGATGCTGAATCTTTCGGGCCGGAAAAGGTACACCCCAGCGCATAGTTAACAGTTTTGCCGGGACCCGCAAACTTGTCAATGATACCCTGCAGAGGGGAAATTAAAACATTTGGGTAGCCGCTGTAAGCCCCCAATTGAACCTTGCCGGCATTTGGACCGATCACCGCAATATTAAAAATGGAGTCCTTGTTTAGTGGCAAAATGGCATTCTGGTTTTTCAATAGCACAATGGCCTTTTTTGCGGCAAGCAACGCCAGATCACGATGCTCCTGGCAGTCGATTTCGGAATCAGGAAGCGAGGTATAAGGGACAAGATCAGGCGGGTCAAATTCTCCCAACAGAAATCTCGCCTTGAAAACCCTCACCAGCGCGGTGTCAATTTCAGCTATGCTCAAAATCCCGGTGGATATCGCACTGTCTGTAAAGAGTTGATAATAGTCTCCACAGTTCAGGTCTGTCCCGCTTTTTATGGCCAGCGAAGTTGCCTCCTGCGCAAACTGCACATAGCCATGGGTTGTATGCGTATTGGCAACAGCATCGCAATCTGAGACTGTAAAACCGTTGAACCCCCATTCGTCGCGGAGAATATATGTCAGTAAGGTTCTGTTTACCGGTCCCGGAACGTCATTCAACGCATTGTAGGTGCTCATGACAGAGTACACCCCGGATTTTGTCACACAAGTTTTAAATGCAGGCAGGTAATATTCCCTCAAGCTTCTTTCATCGACCTGTGAGGAAATTGACTCTCGGTTGACATCAACATTATTGCAGGCAAAATGTTTGATGGTAGCCACCGTTTTTAAGTACTTTGGATCCGTTCCCTGCATCCCCCGGATGAAATTCAGGGCGATTTGAGTCGTTAAAAACGGATCTTCTCCATAGGTTTCCTCTGTTCGTCCCCATCTGGGATCTCTAGCCATGTTGATCACAGGGCTCCAATAGGTCAATCCTTTGCCATCGAGGTTGTTTTTCACACGAGCCTCATCAGATATGGCTGATGCAACCTGATAGATCAGTTCACGGTCCCAGGTTGAAGAGAGCGCAATTGCCTGCGGGAATGAGGTCATTCCTGCGGCCATCACCCCATGTAAAGCCTCATTCCAGTAGTTGTATGCTTTTAGCCCCAATCGTTCGATTCCGGGGGCATTGCTGCCAAGTTCGGAAATCTTCTCCGGCAACGTCATTCTGGAAATCAAATCATCGACCCTGATTTGCAACGGGAGGTTTGGATTCTGAAATGGGAATACATCTGCAGCGCATTCTGCATAAGCGCCATACCCGGCAATGATGGCAAGAACGATTGAACACAGCCGGACTACAATTCTTTTTATGTGCATCTGAGAATTCTTTAAAGCATATCGGTCGAGGCTGTTTTCTGGTATTCAGTCAGCAAAGTTATAATTTTAAAAGGTTACATTTGCAGTAAAATGCTCCCGAAATCGATCACCGGCAAACTTCTGGTATGGCGGCTGCGCCATATCAGGCAGCGACAATTCGTATTGATTCTCAGCATTTTGGTTGGTATCGGCAGCGGGCTTGCAGCGGTTACGCTGAAAAACACCCTCTATTACACAAATTATTTTCTGACCAACGGGTTCAGTTACCATGGCGTTTTTTATCTGTTTCTCGCCTTTCCGATGATTGGGATCATCCTGACAATTCTATATATCCGGTTTGTTGTCAAGGACAATATCAGTCACGGTGTTAGCAAGGTTCTGTATGCCATCTCAAAGAACAACAGCCAGATCAAACCACATAACACCTTCTCCTCCATGATTGCCTGTACCCTGACACTCGGATTTGGCGGTTCGGTCGGGCCCGAGGCTCCTATTGTGCTTACAGGTTCGGCCATCGGGTCAAACCTCGCGAGAATGTTCAGGCTCGATTACAAGACCACAACCATGCTGATTGGATGTGGCGCGGCAGGCGCAATCGCAGGCATTTTCGAAGCTCCGATTGCCGGAGCCATTTTCGTACTTGAAATCCTGATGCTCGACCTCACCCTGACTACACTGATTCCGCTGCTGATTACAACAGTCACCGCCTCACTTGTTTCGTATCTGCTGATGGGTAATGAGGTACTGTTTTCATTCACGCTGCACAGTCCGTTTATTCTTCGTCACATCCCGTTCTACCTGTTGCTGGGGGTTTTTACGGGATTGGTTTCAGTTTTCTTTATCCGGGGAAGCATTGGTATTGAATCATTGCTAAAGAAAGTTCCTTCGGCTTTCAGGGTCGGTATTGCCGGAATCATGCTGGCCATGCTCATTTTCGTTTATCCTTCCCTGTTTGGTGAGGGTTATACTGTGCTAAAGGAGGTAATCAACGGCAACGGAGAGGTAATCGGCAATTCCATGTTATTTGGTGTGCTGAAACAGAATCACTGGTCGTTCCTGATCATTATTTTCGGATTGATCATCATGAAAGTGGTCGCCATGGCGTTGACACAGGGCAGCGGCGGCATCGGAGGCACTTTCGCCCCTTCAATTTTTGTGGGGGCCATTTGCGGATACTTCTTCGCCAACCTTTTAAATACCGTTTTCGGGCTTCAGATTTCGCAGAGCAACTTTGCCCTGGTCGGAATGGCCGGCGTCATGGCCGGGGTGATGCACGCCCCGCTCACCGCTATATTTCTAATTGCAGAAATAACCGGTGGCTATCAGTTACTAACGCCCCTCATCATGGTATCTGCGATCGCTTATCTCACCTCCCATTTCTTTGAAAGCCATTCCATTTATACGCGCCAGCTGGCTGCCCGTAACGAGTTGATCACCCATGACAAAGACAAAGCCGTGCTCTCGTTCATGTCTCCTAGGCAACTGATTGAAACGAACTTTGCCACTGTTGATCCGGAGGCCACATTGGGACAACTTGTGAAGGTAGTCGCAACCGCTTCCCGCAACATGTTTCCGGTGGTTGACCGTGAAGGCACCTTCTTCGGTATTGTGATGCTCGACAACATCCGGCAGATCATGTTTGACCAATCACTCTATGAAGTCACGTATGTGAAAAACCTTCTGTTTATGCCCGACTATGCCATCAACCCCGATGATTCGATGGATACGGTGATACAACTTTTCCAGCAAAGTGATCGTTACAATTTGCCAGTGCTTGAAAATGGCAAATATATTGGTTTTATTTCCCGCGCAAATGTTTTCTCGCAGTACAGGGAGTTGCTGAAGAAGTTCTCTGATGATTAATAACCAAACACATCCTTCAGGTCCAGTGATTTAACTTCTCCGTAAGAAGAAAGTGTTTTCACGTCCAATTCAGTCTTTTTTCCAAGGACCATGATGCTGAAGTGTTTATCTTTGATGAACTTCTGCTGAAAAGCTTTCAGGTCGGCAAAAGTCATCTTAGGTACCTGCTCAAACACATCCTTGCGGATATCGTAAGTAAGTCCGAATTTTTGGGCATTGATGTAATTGAAGAGCACCTGCGATTTGGTGATGCGTTCTGTCCGAATCTTATTGATAATGGCTTCTCGGGATGAATTCATCGCTTTTTCACTTTCCGGCATGTTGTTAAACAAGCC